>CAYRKB010000028.1:16798-34922 GCA_964424705.1 uncultured Victivallales bacterium | reverse complement strand
CCCGTGAGAAAGCCGCTGAGAATCCTCCGTGGATGCACGGGCTGATCGAAGGCATATACGACCAGCGCGGCAATGAGCAGTGCGCCTGCGATGGTCACGGCCGCCCTTCTCCCCTGGCTCTTTGTCGTGTATTGCACGGTGCAACCCCAGGACGCCACACCAACGCGCCGATTCGCACGCCGGCCGCAGATTCGGGCGGTCACGTTTCGACTTGAACGCCCAGGACACGTTCGATCTCGTTGTTCAAGTGCTCAGGCGACGGCGTGCTCTTCCGGAGGCGAGCCGGCAGGCCTGCGACAGCCTGGATCTGGTCGCCGAGCGTCAGGAGCTGGTAGGGCTTCCTGATCGTCCCTTGCACGCCGCACTCCTCCAGTGTCTCGGCGGCCACGGTGACGCCCTCGCCCACGGCCAGCAGGACTTTGGCTTCTCCGGTCCGCTTCATGCGCTCCAGGAGCTCGGAAACAGCGCCCCCTCGGGCGGCGAGCATCCCATGGTCGAGCAGAACAACGTTGGGAACGATTTCGTCGAACCTGTCACAAACGTCTTTTCCGCCGCAGGCCAGGTACACCGTGAAGGTGCCATGCCGGTGCAGGGCGGTGCCCGTCGTCAGGAGGACGTTGGTTTCATCGTCCGCCAGCAACAGCCGATACGTGGTCGCTTGGCGTTCCACGCTCACACCGCGGGCGAGCTGGTGCCGCACGCGGGCGGCAAAGCCCGTGGGCGAAATAGGACGGGAAACGTATTCGTTAGCGCCCAGCTCAAAAGCCCGCATGGCATCGGGTTCGCTGTTGCGGGACGTGAGCATGATGATTGGCACGCGGCTGTAGCGCTGCTGTCGACGGAAGTCCTCCAGAAGCTTGAACCCCGCCTCGTCCGGCAGTTCGCTGTCAATAACGATAAGGTGAAACTTGTTCCGGCCGGTCTTCCCCGCCGGGGCATCCTCGGGGGCATGGATCGGCATGACGGCGAATCCTTCTTTCTCCAGAACCTGCCGCAGAACCAGCGAGGTGGTCTTCTCTTGCACCACGAGGAGGACCCGGGTGGCCCGGCGGATGCTCTCGCTACGGCCGCTCATAACAACGCGCCCGCCCCCCTGGGCCGCTGCCAGGTGCAGACAGTGCTCGGCCTCGACGGCAGCCTCTTCGAAGGCCCGGCCGGGGACAACCAGGGAGAGTCCCACGGACAGGGTGAAATTCAACAGGGATCCGTCTTCCAGCGGCAACGTTTGGTTCTTGAGGCGCGAGATAATCTTCTCCACGGCGCGCCTGCCTCCGTCCATATCCGTTCCAGACAGCAGGAGGGCGAAGCTGAATAACGCATGGCGGCCCACCACATCCGTGGCGCGCACTGCGGAAGACAGGGCTCCGGCGATAGCCTGCACGCAGCTGTCACGCACCGCGGGCGGCGCGCCGGCAAAGAGTGTGGCCGCCTCGTCGATGGCAAGCATCGCAATGACAATCGGCTCACCCGATTCGCGATTCTCCTCCACCATCCTCGCAAAACTCTCCCGGAACGCGGCGTGGTTGAGCAGCCCGGTCACAGGGTCGCGCCGCGCAGCATGCACCGTCTCGCGGGCACGGCGCAGGCGCGAGGTGATCCACGCAACGACTTGTTCCACGTCCTGCGGATCCTTGACGGAAACGTTTTCTCCTGACATCAGTTCGTCGTCGCGGAAAGAAGCGGGCAGGCGGCGCGTCAGCAGGACCGGCATGGCGACCGTCAGCGGATTCTGTCTTAATTGCTCCAGCAAACTTCGTCCGTCGCCGTCGGGCAGGAAAGGATTCAGGAGAACGATGATCACCTCCCGTTCGGCCATGGCGCCGGTGGCCTCCTGCAGGGTGGGAACACAAAGGACTTCGCGATCTGCGCTGGCAAGGCGGGTGGAGAGACTCGCGTTGAACGACGGGTCGCCGCCGACCACCAGAACAACCTGCAGAGGAAGCAGCGGTCTGGCGGCGTGCTCCCGCAGCACCCCGATCATCTCCTTCAGAGCGGCGGGCTGGATGGCGCCGGACCCATCCAGGATTCGTCCCGCCGCATCCCGGATGGCCGGCATATTCGAAGCCGCGTGAACGTCAAGAAGCGACCGGACCAGTGCGCGAGCCGCGGCGTCCGCGCCTGACTCGCCATTGCGAAGCGCCTGCGAAACCCGCTCAAACGCGTCGATCCGCGATCCAAGGTCCTTCTTGAACCCAACAGCAGCTTTCATAATCCCGATCCTTCTCTTCCGCGTGGTTCATGATGATTCACCGGAAGTGGATATCTTCAGTCTTGGTGATTGTACTTCCCCGGTCTGCACAGTGTGGCAATAACATCATCAGGGACTCTCGGGCCGGTGCTTAACCAGGACGTCCCCGATGCCATTTCGTCATATGGGCAGTCTCCCATTCGCCCGCCTCCACGTCAATACTTACTCATTCCGACGTGACCCCGACTACCAGGCAGAGCGCCAACTGCAGAAGAGGCGAGAAGACCTGCCGGCGCCGGAGCGGCTGGCCGTGCATCGGCTGATTCGTCGGGCCTGCCCCCCACCATTTCCAGCAGTTCCCGAACCAGCGATGACAAATCTCCTGCCTGTGCCGTGAGATGCTCGGAAGACGACGAGGATTTATCGGCCGTTGCCGCATTCTGCTGAACGACCTTGTCCATTTCCGCGGCCGAGGCGTTCACCTGTTCAATGCCTTGCGCCTGCTCCTGGGCGGCCTTGGCGATCTCGGTGATAAGCTCCGCCACCTTTCCGACGGTTTCCTGAATGCTCAAGAGGTTGTTGGCTACCTCTGCGGTGACGGAAACGCCTGCCTCGGCGTTCTTTTGCGCACCCTCGATCAGCTCCGCCGTGTTCCGTGCGGCATCAGCGCTACGACGAGCGAGATTCCGTACCTCTTCGGCCACCACGGCAAAGCCTTTGCCCGCTTCACCCGCCCGCGCGGCTTCCACCGCCGCGTTGAGGGCGAGGAGGTTGGTCTGGAAGGCGATCTCGTCGATGGTCTTGATTATCCTGGCCGTCTGGACGGCTGACGCCTTGATGCGATCTATGGCCTGCGTCATTCGAAGCATGGCGTCTACGCCGGTTTGTGCCATGCCGCTGGCTTTGGTGGCAGCGGACCTGGCCAGGCCCGCGTTGTCGGCGGTGGTTCGTGTCATGGAGGCCATCCCCTGAAGAGCATCTGTCATTTTTTGAAGGCTGGATGCCTGCAGGGAGGAACCGGCAGCCAAGCCCTGGCTCGAGGAAGAGACCTGGCTGGCGGCATTGGCCACCTCGTCCGAGCCGCTGTTCATGTGGGCAATGATGCGGTTCAGGGGGGTCGTGACCGTTCGCCGGATAACAACGATCAGCGCAATCGCCGCGATAAGCAGGTAGATCAGCAGCGTGACGCCGCTGGCAAGCAGAGCCCTCCGGAGGGCAGTACGATAGGAAACCCTGGCTGCGCGTGGGCGTTACACCCCGCAGTTGCACAAGGTTCACTACGTGGCAAGCTCAGCAGTGGAGAGTGAATTCACTGCGGGATTTTCCGGACAAACCATGAAGTTCGACATCAAATCGACTCGTGAAGCGTGCCAGGACCCGGCTGTCGCCTTCTGGTGACGGACGTGCGCCGCTTGGCCGGCGTTTTTGCCTGAGCTTCTTTATCGTACCGAGTTACTGCCCCAGCAGTAGATCGCAGCTCACTGCGGGGCGAAGCCGGATTGTGGCGTGTTGAACCTGTGTTCTGTGCGCATGGCCCGCTGGTAAAACGCCGAGAAGAATACTTGCTGAGAAAAGAGGCCGGCTCGTCTGAGTAACTACAACGAACTTCACTGCAACTTACCGCACTGCATCGAACCTCACTGCACCGAATCAGACGAGCCGGAGAGACCCATGCTCGGGCTACTGTGTGTCGGGACAATCGGATCATCCGGTCCCTACTGTGGGGTAGTGATACACCCCCGTCGCCACATGAGTCTCTTGACTGCCTGTATTGTCCCCCTTGGCGGGCGGGATGTCAACAAGGTAACTGAAAAAAAGAAAGCGCAAGAGACCCGCAAGAGACTGCAAAAGCGATTCGTCGCACATGGCGCCCAGGTGGAGGAGAGTATTTCACACAGAGGCGCAGAGTTCGCAGAGATGGAGAGAGGCAGGGATCCGGTCCGGGCGCGCGGGGGCATGAGGTGCGGGGTCCCCGCGTGGGTGGACGGGCGGCGGGGCCTTGCTGGCGCCCACGAACGCCGTGGGAGCGGATGTGACGTGCGGCGGCTGGTACAACATCGACCCGGATGACGTGATCTAACACTGAGGTGCGCATGCAGGGGGCTACGTGGTTGAACTAAATAGGGAGGAGAGGCAATGAATAGGTCACTCGCATTGGCAGCGTTGGCATTGGCGGCGGCCGCGATGGCGAGGGCAGATGGCTCACTGGCGGTGTCTCAACTGCCGCCCGCCGAACCCGCCACGGCGCAGCAAGCTAAGGATGCCGCAGCCCTGGCTGACGGTTCTGGACCGGCCCGGGCTGAGTCGCTCAACAGCGGCGGAGCGGGCGCCTCAGCCGACCTTCTGCAGGCTAAGGACGCGCCCGGATTCGTCGCGCGCAACTGCGGCAAGATCCTCTCGGGCCTGGGCGTGGCCGGCGGCTACGCCTTGGTGGCCAGGAACAATGACATGTGGCCATTTCGCAAGGACTCTGCCGGCGGCAGCAGCGCCGGCAGCAGCACCTCGTCTGCCACCGTCACAACGACACAATCCGATCGGCGTGACGCAAACGTAACTGTCACCGAGAAGCCTCCCTTCGCGGCCGAGCGTTTCTGGCCGCTCAAAAAGACCTGGTATGAGTTCCGGCTGGATCCGCACCACCCCCTTACGCTCCAGTTGGGTCCGGCTGAGTACTGCCAAAGCGACCGGCACTACGAAACCGACAAGGGCTCGACGCCGCGCATCCTCGCCCCCATCCTGGCGTCAGACACTTTTGAACGCGCCTTCTTGCTGCACGATTACATCTGCCTGCACCACGGCGCGTTCTTTGCTGAGACTCCTGACGGCCCCTACACCTTTCGCCCCATGTCCAGCCCCGAGCCCACGCCATGCTCAGGGTAGCCTGCAAGGCAGACGGGCCAGTCCAGCCATGCAGGACCTCATCGGGGCGGCGGTGCGGACCTTCGGCCCCAGGTGGTAACGCGTCAGGTCGGCTTCGCCGCGGACCCTCTGGGCATGTGGGAGCCCCTCGAACCACTCGACCAAGACCTTGGGAATGGGCGTACGGCTTGACCGTGGTGCGCTCCGGCATTCTGGATTTCGGCGCCTCGGCGGCTCGGTACGTGAGGATAAAATGGCGGCGACGTCGTGAACATGCTGTACGACGGGGGTCGCACACCCACACGTCATCAGGCCTCTTCAGGTCAGAATATCTTTCTTTTTGAGAGACACAAGAAAGGCTTTCAGCGTCCCCGAGTGCGTTCTGTGTGTGCTCTTGTGTGTGCTAGTGGACTGGGTTTTTCAGCCAGTTTCACCTTGTCAGGCTTTTGGGGATAAAAATGAAAAACACGTTAATTTCATAAGAAACTAACGTGTTTTCCCCAGCAAAACTGGTCGGGGCGAGGAGATTTGAACTCCTGACCTTTTGCACCCCAAGCAGACGCGCTACCAGTCTGCGCCACGCCCCGACTCTGGAGTGACTAACGACAAGCGACCCGGCCTGCTGCCCGCTCCGAAAAGGCCCGTCGCCCCTCCCGAAGACGCCTGTCTCTAACGGCGCGGAAAACTACCGGAATACGCGGTGATGGTCAATCATCTTCATCGACGGCAATTGCCTATGGACGCGCGGCCGCGTTTGTCCTATGATCCCGCGCCACCAAAAAGAGGGTTTAGAAGGAAGGGTCTGCACTATGTCGAAACTGATTCTAGGTTTGCCCAAAGGGAGTCTGCAGGAAGCCACCTTCCTTATGATGAAGAAGGCGGGCTTCGTGATCCGCACCGGCTCGCGCTCATACTTTCCCGACATCGACGACAAGGAGCTCGAGGGACGCCTGATCCGGGCGCAGGAGATTAGCAACTACGTCGAGCGCGGCATGCTGGACGCCGGCATCACGGGCTACGACTGGATTGTTGAAAACGGCTCCGACGTGGTGCAGGTTGCCGAACTCCTGTACGCAAAACAGGGCCTGCGGCCCGTGCGCTGGGTCGTGGCCGTCCCCGAGGACTCCTCCATACGCACGATTGCCGACTTGGGCGGCAAGCGCATTGCCACAGAGGCAGTGGGCCTCACGAAGCGCTTTCTTGCGGACAACAAGATCGAGGCCACCGTCGAGTTCTCCTGGGGCGCCACGGAGGTCAAGGCCCCCGAGCTTGTGGACGCCATCGTCGAACTGACCGAGACGGGATCCTCCCTGCGGGCGAACAGGCTGCGCATCGTCGCCACGGTCCTGGAGTCCACCACCCGCCTGATCACAAACAAAACGGCTTGGCAGGATCCATGGAAACGCAAGAAGATCGAGCAAATCGCGCTGCTGCTTCAGGGCGCGCTGAACGCGGAGAGCAAGGTTCTGCTCAAGATGAACGCCCGCTCCGAGGCCGTCGCGGCGGTCACGCGGATTCTGCCCTCGCTTCACGCGCCCACGGTCAACCCGCTGCAGGAAGCCGGATGGGTTGCCATCGAATCCGTTGTGGATGAGGCTGTCGTGCGCGTCATCATTCCCCAGTTGAAGATGTCGGGAGCAGAGGGTATTATCGAGTTGCCGTTGAACAAGGTCATTCCGTAACCGTTCGCCGCCGGGCGAACAAGATAAAGGAGGCAGAAGTGGGATCCATTAAGAAGAAGCGCCGGATGAAGATGTCGAAGCACAAGTATCGCAAGCGCATGAAGGCCAACCGCCACAAGAACAAGTAGGCGGGAAAGTCGAGCGTTCCCATGCACGCAGCCGGCAGACCCGCGAAGGCCACTGGGGTCGCAGTGCTGCTGGCCGTGATCGCCACGGCCGGCTGTGTGTCATCGCACAGAGCCAGCCAGCTCAGCCCACAGTCCCTTTCCCCGGAGGAAGAACGCCTCACGGAGGCGATGGCGCATTACGCGCAGGGACTGTTCTACGAGGTCGAAGGATCTGCGTACAGCTCCAACGCTCTGATGCAGTTCGCTGAGGCTTCGCGGCTTGATCCATCCCGCGTTTCGGTGAACACGCGCGCTGCAGTTTCCGCGTTGTTGCAGAACAACCCGGCCATGGCCGTCAAGGTTCTCGAAAGATCCTGCCGGGCGGCCCCGAAGTCGGTCGACCGTCATCTTGATCTTGCCACGGCGTACCAGCTTGCCGGCAGAATGGTTGAAGCGTGCCGCACGCTTCAACGGGTTCTCAAACTGGATCCGGCTCGCCAGAACGCACGCCTTGCGCTTGCCAATATTCTTTTCGCACAGGATGATGACAAGGCGGCGCTGGCCACGTTGCGGCGCGGCGTGGGCGCCACTTCCAACGACGCCCCCATCATGGGGCTGGCCTACGCGCATGGCACGCGATTCTACTACGACAAGAAGCTGCAGCGTGCCATCCCCTGCTTCGAGTTCGCGCTCCATCATGCCACGCCGCCGCAGCATGAGCTCGAGGCCTTGATCGGCGGACTCCACGAGAACGTGGGAAACAAGCACAAGGCCCTGCGCTACTACCGCCTCGCCATGCGCGATCCCGGGCCCTCGCCACAGGCCTTCGTAAAGACCGCCCTGGCAGAGCTCGACAATTCCGCTGAGCGTGCCCTGGCCATTCTGGCCGAGGGCGAACGCCGTATTCCCGACAACACCGTAATCCTCATCGCGCGCGGACAGATTGAAGCATCCCTCGACCGGCGCCAGGCCGCCCTCGCAACGTTCGAGCGAGTCCTCCTTCTCGCACAAAAGAGTGCGAACCCGAAGCAGGAGCTGACTGAGCAATTCTACATACAGTATGCCGTCACGCTCGAACGCAACGGTCAAGCGGCACGAAGCGAGGAGATTCTCGAGCTTTGCATCCGGGCGAACCCTGCCGCCGCGAACGCGCTGAATTATCTTGCCTACACATGGGCAGAGAAGAGCGAGCATTTGGAGCAGGCCCTGGAGTACGTTCAGCGCGCGTTGCTGCTCGAGCCCGAGTCCGGTCCCTTTCTGGACACGCTCGGATGGATCTACTACCGCATGGGCAGGCACGCTGAGGCTGCGTTGCAAATCCAACGAGCCACCGAATTCTTGCCAGAGGACCCGACGGTCCTCGAGCATCTGGGCGACGCGCTCGCTGCGCTCGGATGCGGCGACGACGCCGCCGCGTACTGGAGGCGCAGCCTCGACGCCGATCCCGCCCGCAGCACCGCAGCGGACCGTCTTCGCGCGGCAGGCATCGAGCCGCATTCTTCCCTGCAGCCTGCGTCCAGGAAGAAGAGGGAGAACTAGGCGATATGCGGGCAATTCACCAGTTCGTGGCGGGGTTCAACAACGGGGACGCCATTAGCAACGAAGCCCGCATTCTGCGCGGCATCTTCCGCACGTGGGGCTTTGCCTCCGAGATCTTCTGCGAGTCGCGGCGAGTTCTTCCCGACCTGCGGGGCGAAGTGCAGGACGTGTCGGCGTGCGCAGTTCAAGTCCGCCCCGACGATATCGTGCTCCTGCATCTTTCCATTGGCTCGGCGGTGAACGATGTGTTTGCATCGCTCAGCTGCCTGAAGGCGATTCTCTACCACAACATCACGCCCTCGCACTTCTTCCGCACCGTCAACCAGCAGACGGCCTACACCCTGGAGCGCGGGCGGGAGCAGACCCGCAGGCTCGCGGGGGCCGCCGCCCTCAACATGGCGGACAGCGGGTTCAACGCGGCGGAGCTCTCGGCCCTGGGCTACCGCGACGTGCGCGTGCTGCCGCTTGTCCTCGACCTTGACCTGCTGCTCGCAAAGCCCGATGCGGCAACGTGCTCGCGCTTTCGCGATGACAAAACCAATGCACTCTTTGTGGGGCGCTGCGTCCCCAACAAGCGCATTGAAGACGCCCTGCGAGCATTCCACTGCTTCCAGACCACCGTGGAGCCCAATTCGCGTTTCATTCACGTCGGATCGTATGCCGGGACGGAGCGCTACTACTACTTCCTGCAAACGCTGGCCAAGGAGCTTGGGCTGCGCGACTGCTTCTTCGCCGGACCCGTCACGCAGCCCCAGATGAACGCGTTTTACGGGATGGCCGATGTATTCCTTTGCATGAGCGAGCACGAGGGGTTCTGCATTCCGCTCCTGGAGGCAATGGTGCACGGCGTGCCCGTCCTAGCGTATGACGCTGGCGCGGTGGCCGAGACGATGGATGGTGCGGGAGTGCTGGTTCGCGAAAAGATCCATCCGCAGATTGCAGAAATGATGGGCCGGCTTGCGAGGAAAACTCCCCTTCGCGACGCGATCACGCGCGGGCAGACGCAGCGCCTCGCCCGCTATCGCAACCGCAACCTCGAGCAGGAACTGCGCGGCCACCTCGCGCCGCTGCTGGCAAAAGAAGGATCTGCGAAGCCGGTACGGACATGAAGACACTTGGCGACATCGGCGAGCTGGATGCGATACGACGCATTTGCAGCAGATTGCCCGGGCGACGCGATATCCTTACGGGTGCGGGTGACGACTGTGCCGTCGTCCGTTCCGAGCCTGGCGCGACCGTGGACCTGCTCCTGACGTCCGATCCCGTGATCGAGAATGTGCATTTTTCGCCGTCGGACGCCCCGGAGCACATCGGCCACAAGGCTATCGGTCGCTTGCTCAGCGATATCGCTGCCATGGGCGGAGATCCGCTTTGGTGCCTGATCGACATCGCCGCGCCGCCGTCCACACCGGTGGAGCGGATTGAGCGCTTCTACGACGGGGCGCTGGCCCACGCGAAGAAGCATGGGCTCGCCATCGTGGGCGGCGACCTGGCCACAGGTGGCGCGCTTGAAATCCACGCCTTCGCCGCAGGCTCCGTGCCTGCCGGGCAGGCCATCCTGCGCTCCGGCGCCCGACCGTCCGATCTACTCTATGTAACCGGCGCCCTCGGAGGCAGCTTCCACGGGAAGCACCTCTCCTTTGAGCCGCGCCTCCGCGAAGGCCGCTGGCTCCGCGGGCTGGCGACTTCCATGATCGACGTGAGCGACGGCCTGGCTTCGGACTTGCGGCATCTCACCGGCATGAGCCGCACCGGCGCCGAACTGTGGATCGGAGGGATCCCCATTTCCGACGCTGCCAGGCAGCACGCCGCGCCGTTCACCCCTCTGCAGCGGGCGTTCAGGGATGGCGAGGATTTCGAGCTGCTGTTCACTGTGCCAGAGGCGCTCGCGGCGGACATGGAGCGGCGCTGGGCGGCCGAGTTCGACATCCCCTGCGGTCGTATCGGCTCCATGACCGACCTCACCGGCGAAATCGTTTGCGTGGCGCCTGACGGATCGAGGACGCCGCTGGCCGAGACGGGATTCGAACATTTTCATCCGCAGCGCTGAGAAGGGTCTGACCATGCAGCCAGAACAAGCAGGCAGGGCCACGGTTCTTACCCCGGGAGAACATCTCTCGTCCAGCCCGCAGGAAACGCAGGATCTGGCCGCGCGCGTGCTGTCCGAACTCCCCGCGCGCGCGGTGCTGGCCCTGCACGGCGACCTTGGAAGCGGCAAAACGTGCTTCGTGCAGGGGCTCGCCAGGGCCCTCGGCATCAACCGGTGCGTAACAAGCCCCACTTTTACCATCGTCAACCAGTACCGCACCGGAAGCAGGCCCCTCTGCCACATCGACCTCTACCGGCTCGCGCCAGGCAAGGACCTCGACATGCTCGGGCTCGACGAGCAGATGGATGAGCCGGGGGTCACGGTGATCGAGTGGGCCGAGCGCGCCCAGGGGCTCCTCCCCCCGGGCACGATTCACATCCGCTTCGAGGTCCTCCCTGGCGAGGACAGCAGGCGAATTCAGATCTCGCGCGCCTGAGGCACCTCAGAGGTGGATGCTGAACGCCGAGACCGCCTTGATCTCCGAGCTGATCTCGCGCACCAGCTCGTCTGACGCCCTCACGTTGATCTTCATGATGGCGAGCGACCGGTTTGTCTTCGAGTCATGCGGATTGCGCACGTCCTCGATGTTGATACCCGCCTTCGCTAAGCGGTTGCCGATCGCGCCCAGCACGCCCGGGCGGTCGTCATAGAGAAACATAACCGAGTAGCCCGCCGGTGCGAAGTACAGCTTGTCGAACTCGTTGATGCGCGCCACCATCTCGGTGCCTTCTGTAAGGGTGCCCCGCACGCTGATCTGCTTCAGAACCCCGCTTTCGGACGCAGTTGTAAGCTCAAGTGTGATCGAGTTGCCGAAGCGCTTATGCTCGTCCACCTGCCGGTTGAGATACTCCACGCCAAGGTCCGCCAGATGCTTGCGCGCCCCGGCCGCATCGAGCGACCTGTCAAAGTCGTCGCAGATGCCGGCCGTGATGGGCACGAGCAGCCAGTCGGCGTACTTCCGCAAGTCGCCGTACACGCTTGTCTCCAGGAGCTTCAGCGGCGTACGCCCGACGATCGAGCGGGCCAGACGCGCGAGCGTGTTCGCCAGCTCGCAGTACTGCCGGTCCAGCCCGTCAGGAATGTCGCGGTTTACTATGAAGCTCGTCACGCCGCGCAGGTCGAGGTCGATCAGTTCCTCCGCCGCCCGCTTCGCCGCGTTGAAGTTCGCCTCGTGCGTGCTCGCGCCCAGATGCGGAAGCATAAGGTCCGCCACGTCGGCCACGCTCTTGGGGCCCGCCTCGTCCTTGGGGAATACATCGTTCAGAAAACGAAGGGATTTCTCCTTCTTGATCCTTCGCAGAGCGTCCTCGTCAATGATGCCCGCCCGCGCGCAGTTGATCAGGGTTGCGCCGGACTTCATCAGGCCCAGCAGCCGCTCCCCGAACATCTTCTTCGTGTCCTTGTTCTCCGGGACGTGCAGGGAGACATAGTCGGACTGTGCGAAGACGGTCTCAAGATCCGTAAGCTCGACATTCATCTCCGCCGCCCGCTCGGGAGCAATCACCGGGTCATAGCCGAGCAGCCGTGTCTCGAAGCCGCTCAGGCGCTGAGCCACGAGGCGTCCGATGTTTCCCAAGCCGACGATGCCGACGGTCTTTCCGGCGATCTCGCGGCCCATGAACTTCTTCTTTTCCCACTCCCCGCGCCGGCACGAGGCGTCGGCCGCGACGATATGGCGCGCATCGGCAAGCATCATCGCCACCACCTCCTCCGCCACGGCGTTGGAGTTTGCGCCGGGCGTGGTCATGACGTCGATGCCCTTACGCCGGGCATGCTTCGTGTCGATCGTGTTGTAGCCCGCCCCAGCGCGCACAACCACCTTGAGCTGGGGCAGCTGGTCGATCACGGCCGCAGAGACTTCCTCGCTGCGTACGATCAGCGCATAAGCGTCCGGGTGCTTTCCCGCCAGCGTTGCGAGATCGGTCTTATCGTCCTGCACGACCTCATAGTTTCCGGTGGCCACGAGGAGATCGCTCGCAACCTTGTCCAGCTTCGTCGGAATCAAAACCTTTCGCATAGCAGCCTCTCCCATGTTGTGCGAGCCACACCGCGCCCCGCGCGATCGGCAAACCATACGATTCGGAGGGCCGCAAATCAAGCGGAGTATCGCTCCCTCACGCCAGCCCGGCCGCATGGCAGTGCCGAGGACCGTTCCGCGTTCTCGCGTTACGTTCCTCCCGTGACGAGGGCCGTCGCGGCCCCAGGCGCGGGTCGGAGAGCGATAACCGATGCTTCACTGGAGTCGCGGCGTTCCACCGCGCTTTCGTTTCCGCGCTCACTCGGGGCAGATCACTTTTGAGGCACTGCCGAGCCCCACGCTCAATCGAAGCGGCGCATTGCTTTCGGCGCCACGCTGTGCAAACATTCCCCAGCAGTCCTGCAGCCAAACGTTCTTCATTCTAGGGCAATCCAATGACCCCTGATGACAGGAAATACACGCGGTCCCATACATGGATCAGGAGCGAGGGGAATCTGGCCGTCCTGGGGATCACGGATCACGCCCAGCGCGCGCTCGGCGACATCACGTTCGTTGAGATGCCGGCGATCGGCACGAAAGCCGCCGCAGGTGAGCCCTGCGCGATCATCGAATCCGTAAAGACCGCCAGCGACGTCTGCTCGCCCGTCGACGGCGAAGTGGCTGAGGTGAACACCGCCCTTGAATCGAACCCGGAACTCATCAGCAAGGAGCCGTACGGCAAAGGGTGGATACTGAAGCTCCGGAACTGCGGCGCTGCCGCGCCGGGCTCGCTTCTCGATGCGCCGGGCTACGATGCAGTGACGCAGTCGCCCTGACGCCGGGAATCGAATTGACGGCCTGGCATCAATACTACATACTTATGACATGAAATCTACGTATTCGATATCGCGCGCGCAGAGTGAGTTTCCGCGCATGGTCCGCGAATCGGCTCACGGGGCGGCCGTCGCCATAACGCGACATGACGAGACCGTGGCCTATGTCGTGTCTCGGGAACGCATGGAAGCCATTGTGGAGACAATGGAAATCCTGGCCAACCCGGACGCCATGCAGGCGCTCCGGGAGTACGAGCAGGGCAAGGCTCGATTCCATCCTATTGAGGCTCCCTCCGATGCAGGTTGAGGTGTCGGATCAGGTTACGGAGTTCGTCAGGAGGCAGGCTCCGGAGCCGAGGAAGAGGTTGCGGCTCGCGTTGCGCAGGCTCGAGGCGGAGCGGGGCGACATTGAGTCACTTGAAGGGCCGCTCCGGGGATACCAGCGGCTCCGTGTCGGCCCCTATCGAATTCTGTTCGCAACGACAGCCGCCGTCGGCCACGCGACCCGTATACGGTGCATCTTTGCCGAACGGCGGGACGTTGTCTACTCGGTGTTCAGCCGCGTTCTGCAACAGAACCTTCTGGAGGACTGATCCCTGTTCAGGTTGAGCCGCCCGTCCGGTTTCCGTTGCATGCCTTCACACAGACCCCGCAGATGTGCTGGCCCACGAACGGAATGCGCGAGAACTCAGAGAGCTTGCGGTAGCAGGCGTCGAGATTGAAGTCCTCTTTCGTTTCGCCAATCGCGTGGGCCGGGCACACCGGGATGCACGCCCGGCACTCCCCGCAGGATCCAGCGTGCGGCTTGTCGGCGGGCAGCGCCCGGTTGGTCAGCACCGACACATAGCGAAGGCGCGAGCCGAACGTCGGGTGCACGAGCAGCGTGCTCCGTCCGACGAACCCGATGCCTGCCGCCCACCCCAGCAGCTTGTGTGAGATATGGCCGCGCATCGGGTTGTTGCGGATGATCTGGGAAGCGGGGACGGCGATGCAGGTCGCCCCACCCGCCTGGATGCAATCGGCCACGGCGAATGCGGCCCTATCCAGTTGGTAGTTCAGCTGCCTGTAATTATGAAAATACAGGGGGGTCGGATGGTCGACGATCCCGTCCACCACGGCGTCCTGCAGCCGCATCCCCATCACAACCGCTCGCGTGAAGTCGCCAGGGATCTCCTCCAACAGGTCCGGAACCTGCAGGCGCAGCCACCCCACGTCCGCCACGCCGAACACCGTGGCGCCCCACCCCCCGGCAAGCTGCCGAAGCGCCTCCCGCATGTCCGGCGGCGTGTCCAACTGTTGACCGTCTGTTGCCGTCATCCAACCTCCGGCTATCCCTCGAGGTGCCTCACGTGAGCCTCGCAAACCCTTTATACTGTACGCGCCAACGCGCCGCAACGAGGCAGTTGCGCAACCGAACCTGCTTGTGCAGCCTTCGAACCGTGCTAAACTCGCCCCCAATGATGGAACCAGCTGAATAGACGCGGCATCTAAGGAGATCATTGCATGATATCGCGCCGCGTCCTTGTGAGCCTGCTTCTAGCACTGGCCGCCGGGCCGTCTGCTCAGGCCGAGCCGCCTGCACGTGATAGAATCCGGCCCGCAGGCGCCGCCAGTCCCACGGCTGAGCAGCGGGTCTCGGACTTCGTTGTCAACTTCGGCAGGGTTTTCGCCGACCGGCAGGCGCTCGTCGAGAAGGCGGAAAACGGTCTTGAGACCGATTCCTCCGAGCCGGACGCCTCCATAGACTATGCGGCGCTGACCGTTACGGAACTCGCGGCGCACCTCCGTGCAAGGAATAGTGCGACCGTGCTGGGCACCATCGGGGAATTGGAGCGTCGCGGCGACGTCCCGGCGGACGTCATTTCGGACCTGGTGGAGCTGATGCGCCGCCCGGATTACCAGGTCGCTCCTGCGGCCGCAGAGCTTGTTCTGAAGCTCGTCACGCGTCTTAAGGGGGCTCAGGCGATAGGAGTCGCCAGCAACATCCTCCCGCGTCTCATGCGCTCGTGTGTCAGCTCCCGGTCGGGAATCGTACAGCCGACAGCGAACATATTGAAACACCTCAGGGAGCAGGGCGTACCCATTGAGAAGGGCTTCGCGGGGTACTTCCTCGACTACGACAGAAACCAGGTCCCCGCCATCGATGTGTTCGCCTCACACCGGCTGCCTCCCCCGCCTCAGAACGAAGCGCCTGTCAAGGCCAGCCCCGACGCCGCCGCGCCGGAGCCGAAGCCGGCCGCCACCGCCGTGACGCCCCCCGATCCCGAACTTGCCGTATTGCAGTCCGGCGGGACTGGTGCGGTCCAGACAGCTGCGCTCTCTCTCGGCACGAAGTTCTACGGCAGCGGCAAGCTCCCCGAGGCGGCCTACTGTCTACGGTGGTACCTTGCGAGCGGGGCGGGGTCAGCGCCGGAGCGCGCGGAGGCGCTTGCGAAGCTGCTGGCCGCCATGCAACAGTTGCCGCGCGGCGCCAGCGCGTATATAGCCCGACGTGAGACCCGCTTCTCGGTCGTCGACATGAACGACTTCGCGGCCGGCGAAAAGACGCAGGATATGCCCACTGCCGCCCCGAGGGAAGAGGCGGCCTACTTCACCAAGTCGGAACAGCGAGTCGCCGGCACCGTTAACTACCTCACGCTCGACGCGTCGGGCAGCTTCGTCAAGAGCTGGTCCGAGTGCCTGACGCCTGAATCCTGGAAGAACTACAAAGCAACGGTCGCCACAAACAACACCCTGGCGTCTGTGATGCTCTATGAAATGGTCGGCGGCGGATGGGACAGGACCTACACTTGGGAAGGCCCCCTCACCCAGCACATATGCGATCAGCTGATCGTCGATCCGGACACCGTGGACCCGGCCATATTCGCCGAGACGGGCGGCACAAACACCACCGGCAGGCCTGAAAAGCAGGAAGTCTTTTCCTCGACGTACGACGCCTTTGGCAATCGGACGGCGACCGTCGAAAACGAGCCTCCGTCGCCGACCGGAAACCACGCCCGCGTCTACAATTTGCGCGGGAGCGGCCAGCTCGCCAGCGTGGAAATTGAGCAGACCCCGGGCGGCTTTCTGGCAAGGGACCCGGAACGGGCGGCCAAGTCCTGTGCGATTCCACTTCAAGTGCTCCGGAATAGGTCCGACAAAGCAGGCTATACGCTGCTGGTCGACGAGACGATTATGACCTTTTCGCAGCTGAGGGACATCCTGCAGTGGGCCTACGACAACAAGAAGATTCGCGCGGAGGCGAACGGCTCGTCGGGCTTTGTATCCAATCTGGAAGGCGACGAGCGGCTTCTGGCGGACCTGGGCTACGGCGTTACGTTCTGGGCCAGGAGTTTTCACGTGCAGCGAGGCAAGAAGAACGCGCCCGCCGTCGGAATCTCCTGGTACGGGGCGCGCGCGCTGTGCAACTACCGCAGCGACATGGAAGGCCTGCCGCGCTGCACCGACTTTTCCGACTGGGGCTGCGACTTCTCGAAGAAGGGATACCGCCTCCTCACTCCCGAAGAATGGATCATCGCGTACGGCGCGGCCGACACGCTGGAAGACGCGGGGAAGGCGCGCCTGCAAGTTGCGATCCCGCCGGTTACGAACGGCGTCAGCCGCTGGCAGGACTTGCATGCGCGGCAGTGGTGCAACGGACGAGGCTCCATTGGCTACTGGTTCATCGGCCACGCGGGCCGCGAGGGCCTGTCCACGGCCTGCTACTGCGTCACCTGCGGGGACCGCACCTCGGCAGCCGGGTCGCTGCCCGGGTACATGTGGAACTACTGCCACGTGGACACGGAACCGGATGTAACACTGCCGGAGAGCATGTTTCGCATGGTCCGGGAAGTCCCCTCACAACCCGCAGCCGCACGCGCCGGAAAATAGAGGGAGCGCATCGGGCGCCCTCGCACGCCTCAGGGCTTCATAACCCGCTTGCGCATGCGAACGTTCTTCGGAGTCACCTCGACGAGTTCGTCGTCGTTGATGTAGGCGATGCACTGCTCGAGGCTCATCTGCACGTGCGGCGTAAGGATGATATTCTCGTCCGAGCCCGAGGCACGCATATTGGTAAGCTGCTTTCCTTTGGCGGGATTCACGGTCAAGTCGTTCTCGCGGCAATGCTCCCCGACAATCTGACCGCGATACACCTTCACGCCCGGCCCCATGAAAAGGCGACCGCGGTCCTGCAGGTTGAACAGCGCGTAGGCAACTGTCGTGCAATTGCTCATGCTTAAGAGCACGCCGTTATGCCGGTTGCGCAGTTCACCGACATGCTTGTCGTACCCGTGGAATACGTAGTTCAGAACGCCCATGCCGCGCGTATCGGACATGAATTCGCTCTTGTATCCCATCAGCCCGCGCGTCGGGATCTTGTAGCGCAGCCGCACCATGCCGCCTTCCGGAACCATCTCCAGCATCTGACCTTTGCGCCCGCCCAGCTTCTCGATGACCACGCCCTTGGACACATCCGGCACGTCGATCGTCAGCTCCTCGTAGGGCTCGTGCAGCTCCCCGTTGACTTCTTTCATGATCACGTGCGGGCTGGACACTTGAAACTCATAGCCCTCGCGCCGCATCTTCTCGACCTTGATTGAGATGTGCAGCTCCCCTCGCCCGGACACCCTGAACCCGTTTCCATCGGGCAACGGCTCAACATGCATGGCCACGTCGGAGAGCGCCTCCCGGTTCAGGCGTTCGGCAAGGTGGGTGCTGGTGCAGTACGTTCCCTCCTGCCCCGCAAACGGAGAGCTGTTCGACGAGAAGTTCATGCTCACTGTCGGCGGGTCAACCGGCAGCGGAGGCATCGGGCGCGGGTTGACGGGGTCCGTGAACGTGTCGCCCACCAGTACATTCTCCATTCCCGCCACGGCCACGATATCGCCCG
>CAYRKB010000028.1:0-16788 GCA_964424705.1 uncultured Victivallales bacterium | reverse complement strand
GCCTCGGCAGCCGACGTCTCAACCTTCTCAGTGCGCTCGTAGCGATAGATCTTGGTTATTCTCCCCGGCACAAGCTGGCCGCTCGACGTGGACATCACAATTGGCATGTTGACCGTGAGCCGCCCCGCCGTCACCTTGCCGATTCCAAGCCGCCCGAGGAAGGACGAATGGTCGATGCTGGCGACCTGCAGCTGCAGCGGCGCATCGGGATCGCCCGAGGGCGCCGGGATGTATTTCAAGATAGCATCAAAGAGCACCTTCATGTCTTTGCCAGGATGCGCCGGGTCAAGGGACGCATGCCCGTCGCGGGCCGACGCATACACGACATGGAAGTCCAGAATCGCGTGCGGCGCATCCAGCGACACGAACAGATCAAACACCTGGTCCACCACCCAGTGCGGCCGAGTGACCGGCTTATCGATCTTATTGATCACCACCACGATCGGCAGGTTGCGCGCGAGGGCCTTCTTGAGCACGAAATACGTCTGCGGCATCGGGCCCTCCTGGGCATCCACCAGGAGCAGCGCCCCGTCCGCCATCTGCAGCACGCGCTCGACCTCGCCGCCGAAGTCGGCGTGTCCGGGAGTGTCGATGATGTTGATCGTGTTCTCCCCGTAGCGAATGGTGCCGTTCTTGGACTTGATGGTAATGCCGCGCTCGCGCTCCAAGTCCATGCTGTCCATCAGCCGCTCGGCCATGACTTCATTGTCACGAAATGTTCCGCTTTGGCGAAACAACTGGTCCACCAGCGTGGTCTTGCCGTGGTCAACGTGCGCAATAATTGCGATATTTCTAATGCTGTCTCTGTACATGAATCTCCATTCCGCCCTGCAAAGGGGCATGACGTATAACACAAAGCGCGGAGAACACAAGCTTATGCTTCAGGATTCGCGCGCGCTGGAGCATCCCGCGACTAAGGTAGCCACATGAACAAGGCGTCGAGGGACATCTGCCATCGCTGACGCGAGCGCACCTGGGCGCCGTCTGCGCCCTGTCGTCAAGGCCACGGGATTCGTCAGCTTCTTCACCGACATAGGAAGCAAGATCGTCGATCCCCTTCTCCCTGTTCTTCTCTCGCTGCTCGGGCGTCCCGCTCCACAAGGCAGTGATTGCGGACCTTGTGCCGGAATGCCTGCGCGGCACGGCATTCGAGTTCCGGGGCATGACGGAGGGGCTCGTGCTCAGCGCAGCAAGCCTGCTCACCGGCTGGCTGCGGGATCGCACGGGCAGCGCAAGGGTGCCCTTTCTCGCCCGCAGCATGATTTCGCTCGGTGCCGCGATCGCCCTCGGACTGTGGTTCCGCACTATCTCACGCCGAAGCAATGGCGGCCCGCAGCGCTGAGAAGACCGTGTCAACGGGCACCTGCCGCAGCGCATCCGCCGTCCGATCCTTCGCGGCAACAATGCGCACGCGGCCGCCGCGCGGCCCCCATACGGCGGGGTCGCTCGGTCCAAAGACTGCCACCGTGGGACATCCGGCGGCCGCCGCGAGATGGGTGATGCCGGAGTCGTTGCCGACATATCCAGCACCGCCTCGCAGCCGCCGCGCAAGGTTGATGAGACTCATGGCCGGGAGAACCCGCGCCGGCGCCTCTTTCCGCAGGCGCCCTGCGATACGCTCATCCGCATCGCCCGCGCTGAACGCGCAGGCACACCCGAGATCGCTCTCGATCCGCCCGGCGAGCTCAAGAAAGCGATCCAGCGGCCAGTTCTTTGATTCGCTGCCGCTGCCGGGATGCAAAACAACAAGGCGTCCGGAACCTGCGGGCTCACGCTCCGCTTCAAGGTCGAGGCGCGGACATGCGTATGCGGGCACCTTCATCCCGAGGTCGCGCAACGGCGAGAGAAGATGCTCGCACGCATGGCCCAACGCGGGCTTCGGCGAGCAGGCGGCAACGATCGGAATCCCCTCATTGCGCAGGTTTCGGAACACCACCTCATCCGGGTCGCTCAGCCAGGAAACCGCAAGGTCGAATGATTTCAGAAGACTGCTGAAGTCCCTCGAGATGGCGGCCGGCCAAATGTGCAGCCTCGCCACATCTGCCGCATCGATCGAACGGACCTCGTCAACGACGTGCGCTGCAAGAGCCAGTTCATGGGTACGGGGATGTCCGAACAGAATGATGCGGGCTTCCGGCCACGCGGCGCGCAGAGCTGCCAGGGCCGGCAGCGTAAGGATGAAATCACCGATCGCACCCGCGCGCAGCAGAAGGATTCGACGTGCAGGCAAGGATTCGACTACTCCGCCCCCACCACGGCAGGCACAGGCGTTGCCATCAGTTTAAGGTATGCGTCGAGTTTTTCTGCGGCATCTTCAACCCTCTCGACGGGCTCCGCGTGCTCGGTGAAGATCGTTACCGCATCAGGGGCGATCTCCGCAACCCCATCCCCCAGCGCAAAATAGAGGCTGCGGCCGCCCTGGCGAACAGCAAGAACGCCAACCGCTATCGTGCACAGGGAGGCCTCATGGCCGGCCAGCACTCCGAAGAGGCCATCCGTTCCGGGCGCAACCAACCCGTCGGTGTCGGCGTCGAACACGGTCGCCCCGGGCGTCTGGATGCGTGTGCGAAAGCTCATGCGTTTACTTTACCTGGAACTGTTTTGCTTTTGCCAGGACGCCTTCGATGCTCCCGGTCATGTAGAACGCCTGCTCGGGAATCTGGTCGTGCTTGCCTTCGAGGATCTCCTTAAAGGACCGCACGCTGTCGCGGAGCTCAACATACTCCCCTTTGATGCCGGTGAACTGCTCCGCAACATGAAACGGCTGCGACAGGAACTTCTGGATCTTGCGCGCGCGCTCCACCACGAGCCGGTCCTCGGGCGACAGCTCGTCCATGCCGAGAATGGCAATAATGTCCTGAAGTTCGCGGTACCGCTGCAGAATCTCCTGCACATCGCGCGCCACCTTGTAATGCTCCTCGCCCACGATCTCGGGCGCCAGCATGCTGGACGAGGATGTCAGCGGGTCAACCGCCGGATAAATCCCGAGGGACGCGATCTGACGCGAAAGCTCCGTCGTTGCATCAAGGTGCGCAAACGTTGTGGCCGGCGCCGGATCGGTGTAGTCATCCGCCGGCACATAGACGGCCTGAATCGATGTGATCGACCCATTGCGCGTCGACGTGATCCGCTCCTGCAGCTCGCCCATGTCCGTCCCGAGCGTGGGCTGATACCCCACCGCGGACGGAATGCGTCCCAGCAGGGCCGACACCTCGGCGCCCGCCTGTGTGAAGCGGAAGATGTTGTCGACGAAAAGCAGCACGTCCTGGTGCATCTGCTCACGAAAGTATTCGGCCACCGTCAGGGCCGAAAGAGCGACGCGCGCGCGCGCGCCCGGCGGCTCATTCATCTGCCCGAAGATAAGCGCGGTCTTGTTGATCACGCCCGATTCCTTCATCTCGCGATACAGCGCGGTGCCTTCCCGGGTCCGCTCCCCCACCCCCGCGAATACAGAGAAGCCGCCGTGCTTGGTGGCGATGTTGTGAATCAGCTCCTGAATGATCACCGTCTTCCCCACGCCGGCTCCGCCGAACAGGCCGATCTTTCCGCCCTTGCGATACGGCGCAAGCAGGTCAATGACCTTGATGCCCGTCACCAGCACTTCGTCCTTCGTCTCCTGCTGTTCGAACGTGGGTGCGGGGCGGTGAATCTCGTAGCGCTCCTCCGCCTCCACGGGGCCGCCGCCGTCCACGGGCTCTCCGAGCAGGTTCACCACGCGGCCCAGCAGATTGGGTCCCACGGGCATCGTCATGCCCGCACCGCTGTTGCGCACGTCCATCCCGCGCATGAGCCCGTCGGTGGAGTCCATCGCGATTGCGCGCACGGCGTTGTTCCCAAGGTGCTGCGCAACTTCCAGCGTCAGGTTGTCCGGCTTGTCGTTGATGGACGGATTGCTCAGCGTCAGCGCCGTGAAGATGGGCGGCAGACAGCTTTCCGGAAACTCAACGTCCACCACGGGGCCCAGCACCTGCAGCACTTTACCCGATACCGTCTTTCCTGCATTTGCGATCTTGCTCATACGATCCGCATCCCTTCTTACTGCAAGGCTTCCGCGCCTGAAATAATCTCCGAGAGTTCCCGCGTGATCTGCGCCTGGCGCGCCCGGTTGCGCAGCAAGCTGTAGGTCTCGATCAGACCCTCCGCATTCTTCGTCGAGTTGTCCATTGCCGTCATCCGCGCCCCGTGCTCCCCGGCTGCGCTCGCGACCAGGGCGGCAAACACGGCTCCCGCCCCCACGCAGCCTGCGACGTGCGCCGCGACGGCTGCGGAGCCGGGCCGACAAACGACCTCCGCCAGCGCGGGCGCAGGCGCGCCCTCGGAACGCTGCATCGGCAGCAGCCGCTCGATGACAGGCTGCTGCGTGAGGCTGCTCTTGAAGAAGTTGAAGGCGACGTATACCTCGTCATACCGCCCGCCCGCGAAAGCAGCCTGAAGCTCCCGATAGATTCGACGGGCGTCAGCGAACTGAGGCTTGCCGCTGCTGGTCTGATACACCTTTTCGACTCGCGCCCGCGCGCGGAAGAACAAGAAGCCGCGCCTGCCGCAGAAGCTCATCGCAACCTGCGCCGGGGCCAGGCCGCGCTCCGCCATCCACAGCACGATGCGGCGGTTCAAGTTGTTGTTGAATCCCCCGCAAAGCCCGCGGTCCGACGTCACGACAAGCAGCAGGACCCGGCCCGGCGGGCGCCCTGCGTCAGCGCGCGGCGGCCCCGCCTCCGCGTCCGCCGCGGAAGTCTGCAGGGCGATCTCGCGCATGCGCTGCTTGTACGCCTCCGCATGGCGGAGCAGCTCCTGGCTCTTACGCAGCTTGTTGGCGGATACCATCTTCATGGTACGCGTCATCTTGCGCGTGCTGCGCAGGCCGGCGATCTTTACCGTGTATTCCTTGAGCGTGGGCATAGCAAGAGGGCGTTCAGTGTTGGACGTTCATTACGATCGATCTCGCGAGCGGGTGCTCAGTGCTAGCTGATTCCCTTCAAAGCCTTGAGTATGCCGTCCAAAGCGCCTTTCACCGGGTCCGTCATGGCCTTCACTTCGTTGAAGAGCTTCACAAAGTCCTTGTGGGTCGTATCCAGCGCGTCATAGAGCCGCTGCTCGAAGGCAGCCACTTCGCTGACCGGCAGATCGTCCAGGTAGCCGTTGACTCCCGCATAGATAAGCGCAACCTGCTTCGCCACGGAAAGCGGCTGCTGGATGCCCTGCTTCAAGAGCTGCATCAGCCGCTGGCCGCGCTCCAGCTGGCGGCGCGTGGCAGGATCGAGGTCCGAGGCGAACTGGGCAAAGCCCGCCAGCTCCCGATACTGCGCCAGGTCGAGGCGCAGCGAGCCCGCCGTCTGCTTCATCGCCTTCACCTGAGCGTCGCCGCCCACGCGCGAAACGGAAATGCCGGGGTTGATTGCCGGCCGCTGCCCCGCGTTGAACAGGTCCGTCTCGAGGAAGATCTGCCCATCGGTGATCGACACCACGTTGGTCGGAATATAAGCCGAGATGTCGTTTGCCTGCGTCTCCACGATCGGCAGCGCCGTGAGCGACCCGCCGCCCAGCTTGTCCGACATGCGCGCCGCACGCTCAAGCAGGCGGCTGTGCAGATAGAACACGTCCCCGGGGAACGCCTCGCGGCCGGGCGGCCGGCGCAGGAGCAGCGAAAGCTGGCGGTAGGCCTGCGCCTGCTTGGTCAGATCGTCGAATACCACAAGCGCATGCCGTCCCGAGTCGCGATAGAACTCGGCCATCGCGCACCCGGTGTACGGCGCGAGGAACTGCATTGGCGCCGGGTCGGAGGCGGTGGCTGCCACGATCGTCGTGTACTCCATCGCCCCGTGCTTGCGGAGGGTCTCGAACACCCGCACGACCGTCGAGCGCTTCTGCCCGATCGCTACATAGAAGCACATGACGTTTTCGCCGCGCTGGTTGATAATCGTGTCCACGGCCAGCGTGGTCTTGCCGGTCTTACGGTCGCCGATGATCAGCTCGCGCTGCCCCCGCCCGATCGGCGTGAGCGCGTCAATCATCTTATAGCCCGTCTGCAGCGGCTCGCGCACGTCCTGCCGCTCGATGATGCCCGGCGCCTTGAGCTCAATGCGGCGCGATTCCGTGCACTCAATCGGCCCGCCGCCATCGATCGGCCGCCCGAGCCCGTCCACAATGCGGCCGGCCACCGCCGCGCCCACGGGCACGGCCGCGATCGTCTTCGTGCGGCGGACGAGGCTTCCCTCCCCGATCACTGTGTCATCGCCAAAGATCGCGACGCCAACGTTATCCTCCTCCAGGTTGAGCACCATGCCCGTGGGGCCGCCGTCAAATTGCACCAGCTCGCCGGCCATCACCTGCGTGAGACCGGAAACGCGCGCAATGCCGTCGCCGACCATGAGCACAGATCCCACCTCGGAGACCTGCGCGCGGTGCTCGAACTCGGCGAGCTCCTTCTTAAGTATGGTTGAAATTTCAGCCGGTTTCAGGTCAATGGCCATCGTTTAACTCCCTGCGCCTGCCGCGCGCCTGCGGAACGCGTCAAGCGCCCCCGCCAGGCTCACATCGTACAACTGATCCCCCACCAGGAGGCGAAAGCCGCCAAGCAAAGATTCGTCCACCGTCGCGCTCAATTCCACCGCGCACCCGGTCCGCCCCTCAATCCGCTGCGCCACAAGCGCCGCCTCCCGCGGCTCAAGCAGGAATGCGCCGGTCAGGGACGCCTTGATCCGCTTGCGGGCGCGATCGTCCAGCTCGCCATACGCACGGCAAATGCTCGCAAGCAGCCCGAGGCGCCTGCGCCCTTCCAGAAACTCGATCAAGCGCCACGTCAGCGCGTGCACCCGGCCGCCGAATACGGCCTCCAGAATGCGCCTGCGCGCGGAGCGAGGAAGCGTATAGTCCCCGCACATGATTCCCATCTCATCCTTGGCGCCAAGCAGGGCGTGGATCGCATCCAAGTCCGCGCGCACGGACGCGCCGCCGCCCTGCTCTACCGCAAGGTCGAGGATGGCCTTCGCATACCGGCGCGCCGCTTTGACGTTGGACTTCATGCCCCTACACGTCCCTCGCCATCCGCTCAACCAGCTCGCGGTTCTTTTCCGGAGTCATCTCGCGGGCAATCATCTTGGCCGCCAGCTCGGCGGCCAGATTCGCGCTCTCAGCTCGCAGCTGTCGGCGGGCCAGGTCGGTGGCCGTCTCGATCTCGCGGCGCGCCGTGGCCACGATGTTCGCAGCCTCCTCGCGCGCCTTCGCCTGCACGGCGGAGGCCGTCTCGGCGGCCGCGGCGCGGGCGGCCCGGATCATGGATTCGCTTTGAGCCTGCGCTTCGCCCAGCACCTGCCGGCCGCGCGACTCCACCTCGGCAAGCTCGATGCGCGCCTTCTCTGCGTCGGCCAGCGCCTTGCGGATCGAATCCTCCCGGCTCTGGAGCGCCCCCAGGATCGGTTTCCACGCGACCTTGTAGAGCACGAAACAGATCAGCGCGAACGTGAACCACGTCAGCACCATCAACGGGAGCTTCGGCTCGATCGCGCCTTCAAACGAGGCCGCCTCTGCGCCGTGCGCTGGCACTTCAACAACAGCTGTAACTTCGTTGGTTTCCACGTCAGATCCCCAGCGGGTCCGCCCCGCTTACTTCGCGATCAGACAAATCACGGCGCCAAACAGGGCGACGCCCTCGATGAAGGCGGCGGCGATCAGCATCGCAAGCTGGATCTTTGGAGCCGCCTCGGGCTGCCGCGCAATGCCGTCCATGGCGGAAGCGGCCAGCTTGCCGATTCCCAGCCCCGTCCCGATCGTTACCAGCCCCGCACCTATGGCAGCTATAGAACCAGTCATCATATCAACCCCCGTATTCTTTGCACTCTTGACCCCATCCCCGACACGTTTTGGACCACCACAGTGGTTTACATAGCAGGCGCGGGCGCCCGCCCTCAACAAGAATCATTCTCTCTTCGATCAATGCTCCGGATGCAGCCGCTGCCCGATAAAGACCGCCGCCAGCAGCGTGAAGATATACGCCTGCATAAATGCCACGCCGACCTCTATCACGTAGACAAAAGCCCCCAGCAGGATGAACGGGATGCCGGCCGCGCCGAATACGACGACAAGGCCCAGCAGAAAGAAGACGACGATGTGACCCGCAAACTCGTTCGCAAAAAGACGAATGCACAGGGCGAAAGACTTGACGAACAGCCCCAGGATCTCGATGGGAAGCAGGATGACCAGAACCGGCCACGGCACCCCGTGCGGAATGAACGCCTTGAAGAATCCGACGGGGCCCTGCCGGTACATCGCGCCGAACACCATGGCGCAAAAGACCACCACCGCCAGGGCCGCAGTAACGCTCACGTTCGCCGTCGCAGCGGAAAAGCAGGGAACAAGGCCGATCAGGTTCATCGCAAGGATGAAGAAGAACAGGCTGCAGAAGAGCGGGGTCATCCGCCGGCCGTCCTCCTCGCCCAGGGAGGGCACCGCGATGCCGTCGCGGATAAACAGCACAAGCACCTCCAGCGCGTTCGTCCAGCCGGTCGGCACGGCATCCTTCTTCCGGTACGTGACGCCGAAAATGAACCAAAGCAGAGCCGCCGCAAGGAGAACCATTACGCCATGCGCCGTCACGTACGGAGGCAGAGCGGTGCTCCACAGAAAGAAATGAAGGTTGGGACCATCCGTGAGATGCTCGGCGATATACTGCTGGACCGCTTCGATCCTTGCCCCGAGCTGCGAGGCGGCTTCGACACCGTTTGTGCTCACAATGCTACGCGCCTTTCGTCAGTCCCGTCAAAATCACCACGTCAAACACCATGAAA
Source organism: uncultured Victivallales bacterium (assembly GCA_964424705.1). Classification (GTDB taxonomy): domain Bacteria; phylum Verrucomicrobiota; class Kiritimatiellia; order UBA8416; family CAYRKB01; genus CAYRKB01. The sequence continues at coordinate 8,005 of CAYRKB010000028.1, read as the reverse complement.
ACGAGCATCATCCCCACCGTCGCAAGCGCGACAGACCCGAAGTGCGCCGGCGCCGCGAGCCGCAACGCAACCAGAACGGCCAGCAAGCCTGCGATCCGCAGCATGCTGCCACCCAGCGCTATCCGCATAAACGCCCCGCCGGACCTCCCGATTGAACGGAGCTGCATCAACAGCCCTGCGCCGCCGCTAACCAGGCCAAGCGCCCACCCCGCCAACCCGTGCTGTGGCCAAAGCTCAGCCGCTTGCAGCCTCGCACAAAGCAGCGCCACAGGCAGGCCGATCACCCCCGCCACCAGCATCCAACGGCGCAACATCCCAAAGTCCGAGGCGGCGCTCATGAGCCGCCCCTCGCGCGCCGGCCCTTGTCCGCGGGCTTTGCGCTGTCATCAGGCGGCACAGAAGCGCTGCCTCGCGGCCCGGCGTCAATCTTCCGCACGACCTTCCAGACCTCGTACCCCGCAAACAGAAAGCCTAGGCCCGCGCCAGCCAGCGTCCAGCGTATGCCGCCGAGCCCTGCCCTCTGGTCCATCCAGTACCCGCCGAACGCAAGAGCCGCGAACCCGACAGCAATATCAAGCCCCAGCCCGGCCGCCGGAGGCAGCGGGCCTCGGGCGAAACGCCCCGCCTTCTTGCTATTCTCGCCGGGTTGATCCATCAGAGGCTTCGCCGCTTCTTTAGCCTCAGGGCAGGCAAATGAACTACGGGCTCGTCCCTCTAAAAAAGTTATAGTAAGCAAGAATAACTTTCTGTTGTCAAGGATCTATACGCTGTGGTACTAGAGAAATGAAAGGTACAAAGCAGCGGCCGTGCCTTGAGAGAGCGGCGGGCACTATGAACCACCTGAAGTTGATCAACCAATACCTGACGGAGCGCGGATCCATCGAGGGGCTGCCCTCGACGGGACTTCCATTTATCACAATATCACGTGAGGTGTGCGCCGGGGGGCACCTTCTAGCCCACGCCATCCAGGCTGAGATCGTCAAAGAGAACGACCGCGAGCTGTTTGAGGGCTGGCATGTCTTTGACCGCGATCTCTGTGAAATCATCGCCGCCGACCCATCCCTGGAAGCCACCATGGAATCGCTTCTTGCTGAGGCGCATCGTTCGGAGTTCAAGGAGTTTGTCGACAGCCTCTTTACCGGCCGGGCGCACCAGTACACTGTCTATAAGAAGACATTCCGCGTTGTGCGTGCGCTGGCCTCTCTCGGCAAGGTAATCATTGTCGGCCGCGCAGGCGCCTGCGTCACGGGAGACCTTCCCTCGGGAATTCATATCCGGTTGATCGCGCCCGAAGCCAAGCGCGTGCACCGGTTGATGAAGAAGCTAGGGCTTGAGCACGAAGAAGCACTTGCGTTGTTGCACAGTCAGGAAGAAGACAAGCGGGCGCTGGTGAAGGAATACTTCAACAAGAATATCGAGGACCCCATTCTCTACGACGTGGTATGGAACTCGGCGAACGTGGACATGCACGACATTTGCCATTCCACCATCGATCTGATCAAGCGCCGGGCGCGCGCCGCTGTCCACGCCGCCTGAGCGCTACCTGCCCCAGATGCCCCAGATGACCGCCGCGCCGGTCGCCGTGGCTGCGATTGTGAACGGCACCCCCATCCGCATAAACGTGCCGAACGAGACCAAGTGCCCGCGCTTTCGCAGGATGCCCAGCGTGACGACGTCTGCCGACGCGCCGATCGGCGTGATGTTCCCGCCCAGGCATGCGCCCACCAGCAGCCCGAACATCCGCACCGTCACCGGTTCGTGCAGCTGATCGGCGAGGCGCTGGGCGACCGGCATCATCGCAAGCATGAACGGCACGTTGTCCACAAAGCCGGAGACGATGACAGGCACCAGCACGATACCCAGAAAGGCGGCGATCAGGCTGCCGCCACAAACGCCCGCCATCCAGGAGGCAAGCCGGTCGAGCCAACCCGAGCCCGTCAGCGCGCCCACAACGACAAACACGCCGACGAGAAAGAACGTGGTGTCCCAGTCCAGGGTGCGGATCATCGTGCGCACCGATGTCCATCGCGCGCGCAGCCGGTACCAGACAAGCGCGAGCGCAGCGATCCCAAGCGTCATAGTGCCCGCGAGCCAGTGAAAGCCAGGATCAAAGAACGAGGTTGTGGCCAGCCACGCCGATCAGCAGTTGCACGGGCGACACCTTCAACTTCTCGCACAGGCTCAGCACAACCGGGCTTATCAGCAGCACCACGGCCACATTTTCGAAAAAGATGGACAGGAAGCCGGACAGCGCGCAAACCACAAGCATGGCTCCGCGCATTGTGTGGCAGCGGTCGATCAGGCGCTCCGCCAGAACGCCCGGCATGCGGGACTGCATGAACATCTCGGCAAGAACGAGCGTGCCAAAGAACAGTCCGACCACATTCCAGTTGATCTGCTCAAAGAAGATTTCGTGCCATCCGACGCAGCTGCGCAGGCCAAGCGCCAGCGCGCCGGCGCAGGCCACAATCGACCGCTTCCGCGGCAGCAGAACGAAAAGCACATAGCACGCGATGAAAACAAGAAGCGGCCCCACGCTATTCCATGACATCGCGCACACCTTGATCGGTGGACAGCGAACCCCACGGACTACTCCATGCCGCACTTTCCAGCGCGCCTGCGCCGGGGGAGGCGCAGCGAAAACGGAGAACCACCAAGATCAAGCGCGCCAGAGCGCAATTCCGGGCTCTGGCGCGCTGGTCCGGTTACTTGTACTTCGCCTTCATGGCGTGCCCGGCCTTGACGCTCTGGCAGGCCAGGTCGAGAACGTGAATCGGGCGGCGCGCCCATTCCGCGGTAATCACAAGCGGGGCTCCTTTAGACAGGTGATCCGCAATATTCTGATAGAACTTCCAGCCTTCCGATCCGGGGTTCGGGATGCGCGTCGTCACCTTGTCGTCTCCCTCGTGCTTCGTGATCTCCGTCCACCCGAAGTCCAGCGCCATGGCCCCCTTGGTCCCGAGAACCTTAAAGATCTGATACGGCTTCTCTTCAATGGAGGAAAACCGCAGCGTCGACCAGGCCCCGCTCGCGAAGCGCACCACCAGAAAACCCTCGTCCTCATTGGTGTCTTTCTTCCACTTGGTCTGGCTCGCCCATACGCCCGAACGCGCATATCCGGTCACTTCCGTGATGTCGGACCGCACCATCTGCAGCGTATACTCGAGCAGGTGCACTCCCCAATCATAGAGAATGCCGCCGGAAATTGACTTGCTCGACCGCCACCAGTCGCCCGGCTTGCCCCAGTTGGCCCAATCAATATCCACCCGGACAATCTCCCCGATGGCGCCAGCCTCCAAGTGTTTCATCGCTCCAAGAATAATGCTGTCCCAATGGCGATTGTGGTACGTCGACAGAACAACCTTGTTCTTCTTCGCGGCTGCAATCATGACGTCGCACTCCGCCGTGGTAATTGCCATGGGCTTCTCCACGACCACATGGCGCCCGGCGTTAAGGCACTTCGTCGCGATCGCCGCGTGCGTATTGTGAGGGGTAATGATCACAACCACGTTCACCTTGGACTTCTTGAGCATCTCCTCGACCCGCGCGTAGGTTTCGATGCCGGGAAAGTCCTTCGCCGCAACAGCAAGCCGGCTTGGGTCAATTTCGCAGACCGCCGCAGGCGTCATGCCCGCCCGCACCATTTCGTCAAGATGCGCTTTGCCCATGTTAAACGCGCCGCCGTACCCCACCACGCCGACCTTGATGTCACCCGCTTTCGCGAACCTCTTCATCAGACGCACTCCTCTTGTACTGCCGTTGTTCTTGATGACCACGAAAGTTTCATATTGTCAGCCGGTGCGGCACTTGTCAATTGATGGAAGCTATTCCGGCCGAAAGGCGCATCTTGATTTCGGCCGCGGAGTTTGCTATCCGCTTCCCCCGCGGCTGCGAACAGGCGCGCCGAACATGGGAGAGGGTTTATGATCAAAGCCTCGGAACTGCAGCGCGGATCGATCGTCGACATCAACGGCGCGCCCCACATTGTCGAAGACAGGCAGGTTCAAACGCCGTCCGCGAGGGGCGCCACCAGCATCTACAAGTTGCGCTTCCGCAACCTCGCCACCAAGCAGAAGGTCGACCGCGCCTTCAAGGGCGACGACCCGCTGGCGGAGATCGACTTCGAGCGGCGCGACATCCAGTTCCTGTACGTGCAGCTGGATCGCTACACCTTCATGGACCTTGCGGACTTCAGCCAGTTCGACCTGCAACGTGCCGACATCGAGCAAGAGCTGCCCTATCTCGTGGACGGAATGGAGGGCATCTTTTCGCTCGTGGCTAACGGACGCGTTGTCGGGATCGAGATGCCGCCCGTTGTGGAGCTCCCCATCGTCGCCTGCGACCCGCCGCTCAAGGGCGCAACGGCAACGGGCCGCACCAAGCCTGCGAGCCTGTCCACCGGACACATCGTGCACGTGCCGGAGTATATGGAGCCCGGCGTCCGCGTACGCGTCGACACGGCTACGGGGAAGTTCCTGTCGCGCGCGTGAGCCGCTCGTCCGCGGAACCGTGATCTTGACTAAGGCAGGCGATTCTGACAGTATCGCGAACGTCTGGATACAACCCGTCAGACAGTGCGGCATGAACATTATGGCTATGCAACAAGACGCGCAGCCCCAGCAAGCAAGGTCCAATATCCCTCCGGATGCTTTCCGTATCCTCGTCATAGACGGAAATGGCGACGCTCGACAGCTCCTCACAAATGCACTTATCGAGAAAGGGTGCAATGTTCGCAGCGCGGAGAGCGGCAGCGCGGCGCTGCCCGTCCTCATGCGGGAAAGTTTTGACGTGTGCGTCATCGACCTGGGCATACAGGAAATGGACGCCCTGGTATTCCTGCAGGAGGCGCTGCGGATCTCGCCCTGGATCGGCATGGTGGCGGTCTCCGCCAGCGTGGGCGACGCGGAGGCGGTGAAAGCCTCCTCCCTGGGCGTCGCAAGAATTCTTTCGAAGCCGGTCTCCGCGATGCTGGTGACTGAGAACGTCATGGCCGAGGCGCAGGAGCGGCGGCAGATGGTAGAGGGCATGCCGCACATCAATTCACTCTCCATGCTCCACGACCACCTTAAGATCCTTACGCGCATCGGCCACCGCACGCTTGGGATGGGCGGCCTTCTTGGCGCGTTGCAGGACTTCGGCAAGGAACTCGCTCCGATAATGCCTTCTGACGTCCTGGGCATCCTCGTTCTCGATCACGAGGAGCGCGCGCTTCGGCTCACGTCCCATCACCCGCTTGACCCGCACTTTATCGAGGAGGTGAAGGACGAAATGTTCACCCGGTACAGCGCGTTGTGCGGACTGCCCCTCGATCGCGCCACAGTCGAGATGCACGCGCAGGGCGCGGAGTGCGCCGACGGGGGGGCTCTCAGCGTCGGGACAGTGCTCTCGGTGCCGGTGCTTGTCGGAAACGAGATTCGCGGCTTGCTGACGCTCGCTTCGCGTGAGAAGGAGGCCTACACGGCGGCCGACATTTCGCTCCTGTACTACGCCGCCAATTACGTCTCCGAGCTCTTCAGCACCATGCGGCACATGCACCACCTGGCCACGCAGGATCCCCTGACCGGCGCGTTCAACCGCATTCGGCTCGAGGATGAACTGCAGCGCACCTGGCTGATGAGCCACCGCTATGGATTCTCCATGGCCGTCATTGTCGTGGACTTGGATCACTTCAAGACGCTCAATGATTCGTATGGGCACGCAGCCGGAGACGACGTCCTGCGCGATTTCGCGCAGGTCATGCGCAGCGTGGCGCGCGAATCGGATATCGTAGCGCGGTATGGCGGCGACGAGTTCGTTGCCATCCTGCCCCGCGCTGAGGAAAAGGACGCAGCCATTTTCGGGGAACGTTTCGCGAGCGCTCTGCGCCAGCACGTCTTCTGCAGCGGCAGTCTGCGCCTCAGCTTGACCGCTTCCATCGGAGTCGCCACCAGCCTGAACCGCACAGCTCCCGCTACAAGCGACGAACTCCTCCGCCAGGCGGACCGCGCCCTGTTTATGGCCAAACGGGCCGGGCGCAACCGGATTTGCGTGTGGCCCGCCCAAAGCCGTCCCGAGTCCGCCCCGCCCCCGGGCGACCCGGGCAGCCAGCTCACCGGCTCCCTCGTGCCGGTCGAGAGAAGAGGCGCTGACTGCGTTGTCGTGGTGGACGACGAGCCGAATATTCGCGAGCTTGTGCGAATGATGCTGACGAAAGACGGGTTTGAAGTCTCAGCCCACGGCGATGCCAGCACGGCCCTTGAGTTCATCAGAAACAACCCCGGCCGGTGCGATGTCCTGCTGACCGATCTGGCGCTGCCTGGCAAGAGCGGGCTCGACCTCCTGCACGAAATAACGCCGCTGGACGACTCGATCATCAAGCTTGTCATGACCGGCTATGCGACCGTGGACGCTGCGGTTAACAGCCTGCGCGAAGGCGCATACGATTTCATCCAGAAGCCGGTCCGGCACGCGCACCTGACCGCACTTCTGCGGCGCGCTGTGGAATACCGGCACCTGCGCCTCGACAACGCGCGCTACCAGCTGCATCTCGAGGACATGGTGCGCCAGCGCAGCGACCAGCTTGCCCAGTCTCTCGAGGAGGTAAAACGGTCGTACCAGTTCACGCTGGAATCAATGATCGGGCTGCTCGATGCGCGGGAAAGTCAGACCGGGCGGCACAGCAGTCGCGCACGCGACCTGACAGTCCTCCTTGCGCAGAAGATGGGCGTCGTCGGCAAAGAGCTGGAAGCCATCGCCCACGGCGCATTTCTCCACGACATCGGCAAGATCGGCATTCCCGACAGCATCCTGCTCAAGCCCGGCCCCCTCACGCCCGAGGAGCGCGCCATCATGCGGACGCATTCCGAGATCGGCTATCGCATCATGCACAACAGCCCTCAGCTCCAGCACGCCGCGCAGATTATACGCACCCATCACGAGAGCTTCGATGGAGGCGGCTATCCCGACGGATTGAAGGGCGACGAGATAACCCTTGGCGCGCGCATTTTTGCGGTCATCGACGCGTATGACAGCATGCGCTCCGACCGAGTGTATCGAAGACCTCAATCCCTTGAGCAGACTGTCGCCGAGATCGTGAAATACAGCGGGGTACAGTTCGACCCGAACGTCGTCAAGGCCTTCCAGCAGTGCATCCCCGACCTGGAGCGCATCCTGGCGCGCCAGAACGTTGCGCCGGAAAAGGCAATCTAGGCTCAGGGCAGGAACTGCTTCTTCTTCAGCTTCTCCGGCAGATAGGTGTCCAGAACGAAGTTCAGCCCGTGCTTCGCAAAAGCCTGCTGCTCAATGCGAACGCCCATCTGCAGCATCTGGTTCAAGGCGTTCTGCCACTCCTTGTGGTGCAGGACAAAAGGGTCGTTCTTCAGCGCATCCTTCGCGCGCTTGATATCTACTTCTTCGAGAGGATGCGTCGCGTCCTCCAGGTGGTAGTCGTAAATATCCTGCGGAGTCACGCCCAGATAGCGCGCCTGCGGGACGCAGAAATAGCGGTTGATGTGCGCAGCCTGCCCCGATCCCACCTTGAGCGTGCGGTAGATGTTGCAGTAGCCGTACGGATCGCCGTCCGTGAACACAACCACGGGCAGCCGCTGGTCATCCGCCAGCCGCCGGATGAACCGGCGGCAAGCCCGCGTCGGCACGCCGCTCATCGAGACAAGCACACAGTTCGCGGTCTCGTAGAAGCGGTGATGCACAAGGCGCTGGAACAGGGAGGCCGTTTCGATCACAAGCACCATGCTGGCCTTCGACTCAAAGCGCAGGTGCTCGACGCGCGAAGGAATGCTCCAGGCCCCGCTTCCGAGCTTTGCGCAGTTGATCTTAACAACCTCGCGAGTTTCCTGGTTCTGGTCGATCACAGTGAGCGGCCCTGTCACATCGCCGCCGCGCTCCTCGGGGATGTACCCGAGCTGCTCCCGGTTCACGCCCAGCATCGCCTCCATGTCGTCCAGCAGCGTATCGCTCTCGGGCTGCTCGTCGAAGCGGCACTCGCCCCAGCTCTTGCTGTTGTAGT
>CAYRKB010000027.1:34176-35092 GCA_964424705.1 uncultured Victivallales bacterium | reverse complement strand
CGGCTTCTTGGTGAAAACGCCATGCTGGGTCTGTCCGTGGTTGGTGTTCAGCACACGCATGCCGCCAACGAGCACCGTCATTTCGGGTGCGGTCAGGGTCAGCAATTGCGCCTTGTCCACCAGCAACTCCTCGGCCGATACGGCATAGCGCGTCTTCTGGTAGTTACGGAAGCCGTCCGCGATCGGCTCGAGTACGGCGAAGGAGCCCACATCGGTCTGCTCCTGCAAGGCATCCATGCGTCCTGGCGTGAAGGGCACCGTCACCTTGTGACCAGCATTCTTCGCAGCCAGCTCGACGCCCGCACAACCAGCCAGAACGATCAGGTCAGCCAGCGACACTTTCTTGTCACCAGGCTGCGCACTGTTGAACACGCTCTGGATGCCCTCCAGGCTCTTGAGTACCTTTGCCAATTGGGCCGGCTGATTGACTTCCCAGTCCTTCTGCGGTGCCAGACGAATGCGTGCGCCATTCGCGCCACCGCGCTTGTCGGAGCCACGGAACGTGGACGCCGACGCCCAGGCGGTCGACACCAGTTGGGACACGGACAGCCCCGAAGCCAGGATTTTGCCCTTGAGGGAGGCAATAGCCTGCTCATCGATCAACTTGTGATTGACCGCGGGGATGGGGTCTTGCCAGATGAGGTCTTCGGCCGGAACCTCCGGGCCGAGATAGCGCGCGCGCGGGCCCATGTCGCGATGGGTCAGTTTGAACCACGCCCGGGCAAATGCGTCCGCGAACTGATCCGGATTTTCCATGAAGCGCCGTGAGATTTTCTCGTAGGCGGGGTCGAATCGCAGAGCCAGATCGGTGGTAAGCATCGCAGGCGCGTGTCGCTTGGACGGATCGTGCGCGTCCGGCACGGTGCCGGCGCCCATGCCATGCTTCGGCGTCCACTGCTGCGCACCGGCCGGGCTC
>CAYRKB010000027.1:4099-34163 GCA_964424705.1 uncultured Victivallales bacterium | reverse complement strand
AGGTGACCTCCAGGCCGCTGGTGATCGCGTCACCGCCCTTGCCCGTGCCAAAGCTGCTCTTCCAGCCCAGGCCCTGCTCCTCGATGCCCGCCGCTTCGGGCTCAGGCCCCACATGGGACGCAGGGCCGGCGCCATGGGTTTTGCCGAAGGTGTGCCCGCCGGCAATGAGCGCAACCGTCTCTTCGTCGTTCATGGCCATGCGAGCGAATGTTTCGCGGATATCCTTGGCAGCAGCGACCGGATCCGGGTTGCCATTTGGGCCTTCCGGATTGACGTAGATCAGACCCATTTGCACGGCAGCGAGCGGATTGTCAAGGCTCCGGTCGCCGGAGTAGCGTTTGTTATCCAGCAACTTGCTCTCAGAACCCCAGTATACGTCTTCTTCCGGTTCCCAGACATCCGCGCGACCGCCGGCGAAACCAAAGGTCTTGAACCCCATCGACTCCAGGGAGACGTTGCCCGCAAGAATCATGAGGTCGGCCCATGAGATCTTCTTCCCGTACTTCTGCTTGATCCGCCAAAGCAGGCGGCGCGCCTTGTCGAGGTTGGCATTGTCTGGCCAACTGTTGAAGGGCGCGAAGCGCTGCTGGCCGGCCCCGGCTCCGCCGCGACCGTCACCGGTGCGATACGTACCGGCACTATGCCAGGCCATCCGGACGAAAAGCGGGCCGTAGTGACCGAAATCCGCTGGCCACCAGTCTTGGGAGTCGGTCATCAGCGAGGAGAGATCCTTCTTCACGGCCTTCAGATCGAGCTTCTTGAACTCCGCAGCGTAGTCAAAATCGTCGCCCATCGGATTGCCCATGGCGGAGTGCTGGTGGAGCACTTTGAGGTTCAACTGATTGGGCCACCAGTCTCGGTTAGACGTGCCTTTGCCAGTTGCGTGTTGGTGCGTCTTGCCTGTTACCGGACACTTGCTTTCGCTGTTCATGGTTATTCTCCTATCTGCTTTCAGGTTTCTTCGCACCGGGTTGACACTTCCGACAACGCCCTCGCAGCTCTACATAGACCGCGTCCACGCACCCCATTTCGCTTACTTCATGCGGAACGGAGAAGCGGTCCAACGCTTCACTGTAGAAGTCGCCGATGCGCCCGCACTGCGTGCAGACGAAGTGATGGTGCCGATCCGTGTTCGCGTCGAATCGGGTTCTCTCTCCTATCGAACCGACGCGAGAGATGACGCCCTTTTCCTCCAACAAGCGGAGTGTACGGTACACAGTGTCGAGAGAAAGGGCGGGTATCCGTTTGCGCACGCGTTCGTAGACTGTATCGGCGTCCGGATGTTCCTCGGTACTGGCCAATTCGCGGTAGATTTCGGTTCGCTGATGCGTTGCCTTCAGGCCCACCTTTCGGCAGTGCGCAGTGAATGCCGCAAGTCTTTCTTCGACCGTCTGCATCGAACGCGCCTCACTTCGTATTTATTACTACTTCGTAATAATACGTATTCTCGCTGCAAGTACAAGCATCTTTTCTCGGGAATCGGCAGCTCTCCCATGCGACGTTTGCGAACCAGTTCCACTGGCCGGCGAGAAACCTTACTGTGGAGAATGGGAAGTCGGGTGGGAGCGGCCATCTTGATCAGGAAGCTCAATCCCCAGGGCTTTGAGCTTGCGAAACAGCGTGCTCTTGTGCAGGCCAAGCTCGCGGGCGGCGGCCAGGCGGTTGAATCCGTGGCGCTCCAGGGCCGTCTGAATGGCCTGCGCTTCTGCGGCACGGGTTTGCGCGGCGATAGTGTCGCCCGCCGGCGCGGCCGCCGCGTTTGGCTGGCCGGTAAGTTCTGGCGGCATGTGAATGCGTTCGATCTTGCCGCCAGTACAAAGCACGAAGGCCCGCTCGATGATGTTCTCCAACTCCCGCACGTTGCCGGGATAATCGTGGGCCATGAGCAGCGCCATGACATCCGGCGTGACGCCAGCGATCGACTTGCCCTGCCGCCGGTTGAACCGGGCGACAAAGTGCTCGACGAGCAGAGGAATATCTTCCTTGCGCTTGCGGAGGGGAGGAATGTCCAGTTTGACGACGTTCAGGCGGTAGAAAAGGTCCTCACGAAAGGCACCTTTCCGGATAAGCGCGTCGAGGTCCCGATGGGTGGCGGCGATGACGCGCACGTCGGCGTGCCGCGTTTGCGTGCCCCCCAGAGGTTCGTAGGTGCGTTCCTGGAGCACGCGCAGGAGGCGCACCTGCAACGCCGGGCTGATATCGCCGATCTCGTCCAGGAAAACCGTGCCGCCTTCGGCGAGCGCGAAGCGGCCCGGCTTGTCTTTGCCGGCGCCCGTAAACGCGCCTTTCACGTAGCCGAACAGCTCGGATTCCAGCAGGGTGTCTGGCAAGGCACCACAGTTGACCGGCACGAAGGCCTTGTTCTTGCGCGGACTGAGGTTATGGATAGCACGCGCCAGGAGTTCCTTGCCCGTGCCCGTTTCGCCGTGGATCAGCACGGTCGCATCGCTGGGCGCGATCTGGGGCAAGAGATCGAAGATGCGGCGCAGGACGGCGCTGCGGCTCACCAGATCGCCAATCTGGAACCGGCCTTCGAGTTCCTTGCGCAGTTCCTCGACCAGGCTGAGGTCGCGAAACGTCTCCGCTCCGCCGACAATCCTGCCACGTTCATCGCGAAGAATGGCCGTGGAGACGGAAATCGGTATGCGGCGGCCATCCGCATTCACGATAAACGCCGATTTGTTGACAATGGGTTTACCCGTCTTGACGGTGTGACGGAGAGCGCAATCCGCCTCGCACATGCTCGCGCGGAACACATCCGAACACGGCTTGCCGATGGCTTCGTTGCGGCGCAGCCCCGTGATGGTCTCGGCGGCGCGGTTAAACGAGGTGATGCACCATTGGGCATCCACGGTGAACACGCCGTCTGAAATGCTATCCAGAATGCTTTCAGCGCCGGCCTGCAGCCTTCTTTTGTTTGTGAGGGCCTTGTTCACCACAATCTCATATGGGCCATCCCAGCAAGGGCTTTGCCTGTTTGCCTACGCGACGAACAGGAGGTGAAGGACTGATGCCAGGCCAAGCAGTGCCAGTGTCACAGCAACCGCCGTTTCAAGACGCGGTTTCGCTTCAGGCAAGATTCCTAGAGCGAGTTGCCGGAGATAGCGGCGATAGCGCGCCAGTGCCGCCAGATTCAGGAACACCCCAAGCACCACCAAGGCGATTCCAAGCCACAAGGAGACCCCATGCCCCTGGCGTACAATGTGCTGCGCCGCTTCCATCTCCCGCAAAAACAGTCCGAAACGGGCTACTACGAAGCCGAAACCCATGAGCGCCAGGCCGGTGCGAATCCAAGCCAGGAACGTGCGCTCCGCCGCCAGAGGCACACGGGGGTCATCAAGGATCGGGCGTTTGGCCGTCGGGATCGTTGTTGCTGTTTCACTCACGAGAGGCGGATGATGGCGCGGATGGCGGCTACAATCAAGAACGTATACCGGTGAGAGTTTCAGCATGCACACGGTCACGAAGAAATACGTAGTAGAACATCAGCGATCGATGTCCTGAACCGAAAGTGGACCGGGCAGCTTTTCTGAACTACTGGGCTTCCAGGGCGGACTTGGCCGCTGAGACGAGGGTCTCGGCCGCGGTCACGCCCTGAAACTGCCGCACAGGCTTGCCGTCCTTGAACACGATCAGTGTCGGAATGCTCTGAATCCCAAATCTTGCGGCCACTTTCGGCGCGGCGTCCACGTCGAGCTTGGCGACTTTGGCAGTGTCGCGAAGTTTCTCAGCGACCTCTTCGATAATCGGGCCCTGCATCTTGCATGGCCCACACCATGTCGCCCAGAAATCAACAAGCACGACGCCCTGTGTGATCCCGGAATCGAAACTGGACTCATCAAGGCTGACAACCAAAGGCGCGGATTGCGCGCCCGTTTTACCTGATGGGCTACCATCTTTTTGTCCGCAGCCCAGCGAGAAGGCCGCGAGCAAGCAGGCTGCAATCGCAAGTGGAATACTTATTCTCATGATTGGTCCTTCCTTAAAGCGCCTCTTCTGCCGGGAGAACGAAGGCTTTCATGCCTTCGCCCGGGAACAGGCTCTTCCGGCACTCTTTGAGGGCGGCGACGAGTTCGTCCTTCTTTTCGTCCGTCACGACCGTGAACAAGAGCACGGATTGGCCGGGCCAGACGTGCGTGCCGAGATGTTTGCCTGTAACACCCTCCCCAATCACCTGCGGCAGTTCCGTGAAGGAACGGACCCCATGCTTCTCCACCATGGCCATGACTTCATCGCGTCGATCTTCCGGGCATATGATCATGAGCATCTTCATACCGTTTCCTCCATTTTAACCCCGTCGGTCTTCTTCCCATAGATCAGCATGTACACGGTTGGGATGACGAGCAGCGTGAATGCGGTCGAGACGAACAGCCCGAAGATGATTGCCCACGCCAGCCCGCTGAAGATCGGGTCCAGCGTGATCGGCCACGTGCCCAGCAGCGCCGCGCCCGCCGTGAGAAAGATCGGCCGGAACCGGACCGCGCCGGCCTCGAACACGGCGTCGCGGGCCGACTGCCCGCGGGCCACGGCATTGCGGATGAAATCCACCAGGATGATGCCGTTCCGGACCACGATGCCGGCGAGCGCGATCATGCCGATCATAGCCGTGGCCGTGAAATAGACCGGATTGCTGAACCCGCCCACCGGCCGGTTGACGATGAGGTTCAACAGCCAGAAGCCCGGCATGATGCCGATGAGCGTCAGCGGAATCGACATCATGATGACGACCGGCAGGATATACGAGACGGTTTCATAAACCAGCAGAACGTAGATCGCCACCAGCGCCGCCGCGAACGCGATGCCCAGATCCCGGAAGACATCCAGGGTGATCTTCCACTCGCCCTCACCGCGCCAATCGATCTTCAACCCGCCGGCCAGGGGATGCTTTTCAAAGTGCGACTGCATCGCGAGCACGGCATAGGCTGGTCCGCGTCCTGCCATTTCCGCGGTGACATAGACGACGCGTTCCAAGTTTTTGTGGAAGATAGTCTTGTCGTAGGTCGCTTCCTCAAACGAGCCCAGCTCGCCGAGCTGCACCGCATGGCCGCCGCGGCCCTTGACGACAATGTTCTTGAGCAGGGCGGGATCGGAACGGTTCTCTCGCGGCAGCCGCAGGATGATGGGCACCTCATTCTGCTGGCCGGGCACGTGGACCGTCCCGCCGGACATGCCGTTGAGAGTCATGTAGAGCGTTTGTGTGATATCTTCGGTGGAGATGCCATTCAGGCCGGCCTTCTCGCGATCTACGTGGAAGAAGAGCTCCCGCTGGTCCGCTTCGACGGTATCGTCAACATCCACGACTCCCGGCTCCTGCTCCATGCGGGCCTTCACCACCTGTGCGCCGTCGATGAGATCCCGGTAGGCGTGGTGCGGCTGGCCGTAGATTTCGGCGACCACCGTCGAAAGCACGGGCGGGCCCGGCGGCACCTCTACGAGCTTGATGCGCGCGTTCCAGCGCGTGCCGATGGCAGCCACGTCGCTGCGGATGCGCAGGATGATGGAATGGCTGTCCATCACCCGGTTATTGCGGGGCAGCAGGCTGATCCGAATATCGGCCACGTGCGGCCCTTGCCGCAGGTAGTAATGCCGCACCAGGCCGTTGAAGTCGATAGGCGAGCCGGCGCCCACGGTGGACGTGAAGTCGGTGACTTCGGGCAGAGTGTGCAAATAGGATTCCAGATCCCGCACGACGCCATCGGTGGTTTCCAGCGTGGCCGTCTCAGGCATGTCCACAAGCATCTGAAACTCATTCTTGTTGTCGAAAGGCAGCATCTTGAGAGGCACGCCGCCGGTGGGGATCAGCAGGAGCGAGAACGCGAAGAGCGCGCCCGTAATCAGGAGCAGCAGCACGCCCTTACGGCGCGAATCGGCAAAGGGCCGCAGAATGGCGCTGTACACCCGATACGTGCGCGTCTGCTTGACGTCGTACGTCTCATGCGCGAGATCCTCACGCAGCAGTTTGCTGGAGACCCAGGGCGTTATGGCAAAGGAGACCAGCATCGAGGCGAGCATGGCGAGCGGCACGTTCAGGGCCATGGGGCGCATGTAGGGCCCCATCATCCCGGAGATGAAGAACATCGGAATGAACGCGACGACAACGGCCAGGGTGGCAAGGACGACGGGCGGCAACACCTCGTTCATCGCCATGGAGATCGCTTTCAGGCGTGGGAGCTTACGCATCGCCAGGTGGCGATAGATGTTCTCCACCGCCACGATGGGGTCGTCCACGAGGAGCCCGAGCGCAAGAATCAGCGCGAATAGCGTCACGCGGTTGATCGTGTAGCCGGCGAGGTAGTTGATGAGCAGGGTCAGCGCGTAGGTGATGGGCACAGCCAGGGCCACGATGAGGCTGACCCGGAAGGTCATGGTGATGGCAATCAGCACGATGACAGTAATGATTGCCAGGACCAGACTTTCCACCAGGCCGTTGACTTTGTCATTGGCGGTCTCGCCATAGTTGCGGGTGATCCGGAACTGCATCTCATCGGGGATGATCTTGCCGCGCATGGCATCAAGCGAGCGCTCCACCTCGCGCGAAACCCAGACGGCGTTGCTGCCCTTCTTCTTGGACACGGCAAGGGTGATGGCTGGAAACGACGTGCCTTTCCCCGCAATGTGGGTTACGACGTTTGTGCCGAACCCGATGCGGGTATAGGATTGGAGCTCTTCGGGAGAGTCCTCGATCCGGGCCACGTCGCGCAGATAGACCGGCCGATCCGCGTGCGTGCCGACCATCAGGTTGCGGATCTCCGCGGCATCCCGCAGGAACGGTCCCGCCTCGACGCGGACCGAGGCGTTGGCCTGCTCAAACCCGCCGCTTTCCGCCTGGGCGTTGGAGACCTTGAGCGCACCCGCGATCTCCATTGAGGACAAGCCGTAGGCAGCAATGCGCTCCATGTCGAGATACACGTGGAGCACGCGTCGCTGTCCGCCATGAAGCGTGATGTTGCCGGTGTTGGGAATGTGCTGGAGCCGCGCAACGACCTCCTCGCCCACTCGATAGAGCATGGGCTCGTCGTACCGATCGCTGTAGAGCGCCACATTGACGATCGGGACGTCGTCGATCTCGATCGGCTTCACGACCCAGCCGGCAATCCCGGGCGTCGTTTTGTCGATATTCTGAAAGATCTTGTTGTAGAGTTTGATCAGGCTCTTCTCGCGGTCCTCGCCCACCTTAAAGCGCACCGTGACGACGGCCATCCCCGGGCGGGACATGGAATAGACATATTCCACGCCGTCGATCTGGTACAGCATACGCTCGAGCCGCGAGGAGACGAGCCGCTCAACCTCCTGCGCCGAGCCGCCGGGATACATGACCATGACGTCGGCCAGGGGCACGACGATCTGCGGCTCCTCTTCGCGCGGCGTGAGAAGAAGCGCTGCCGCACCGGCAACCAGGGAGATGATGATCAGCAGGATGGCAAGGTTCCCCTTGAGGAACGAGTCGATGATCCCGCCTACGAAGGAATATTTGGGTTCGGTGTCCATGGCGTCAGTTCTCCTGGACTGGCTTCACGAGGAGCGCGTCGCCGGCATCCAGGCCGGAAAGCACTTCAACGGATGCCCCGTGTTTCTGCCCGGTCCGCACCGCGCGGCGGATGGCGCGCCCGTCCTTTACGATCTGGACCAGTTCAATCTGGCCAACCGAGTAAACCGCCGAGGCCGGAATGACGATGGCCTGGCGGGCGTCATCAGCCACCCAGAGCCGGCCGAAAGTCCCGGGAAGAATGTCAGCGGCGGTCCCCTCGATGTGGACCTTGACGAGCTGCGTACGGCTGAGCGGGTCAATCTCGCTCACGATCTGCCGCACACGGCCCTGGAAGTTGGTGGCCGGACGGTCCAGCGTGACGTCTACCACCTGGCCGACGGGGAGCTTGGCAAGCAGGCGCACAGGAACCGGGGCCTCCAACTGCATGTTCGCCGGGTCATAGATGGCCAGCAGCAACTGCCCTGGGTTGGCAAGGTCGCCAGGTTCGACGTGGCGCTCCGTAACGATCCCGTCCATGGGAGACACGATCCTGGCATACGTCAACATGACCTTGCTCCGCTCCCACTGGGCGCGCGCCGAGGTGAACATCGACTGCGCCGCCGTCAGGGCTTGATCAGTCGTCGCTTTGTTATCGAAAAGCTGCCGGGTCCGGTTCAACTCGGCCTCGGCCTGCTTGAACTGAGCCTCAGCCGCCGTGACTTGCTCCTGGATCTCGCGGTCGTCAAGCGTCACAAGCTCCTGCCCTTTCTTGACGGGGCTGCCGGCCGAGACAAAGACTTCTTTCACGTAAGCGGGCATCCTGGCGCTCAAGTTAACCTTTACGTCGGACGCGACGGTGCCCACCACATCGACGCGCGGGGCGATGGACTGCGGCTTGACCGTCAGCTGTTCGGCGTTCGGCGGCACAGGAAGCCCCGGCTGATAGTCGAGGTGTCCCGCAGGGGTGCGAGTGCGAAATACTCCAACACTCCACAGGATGAGTACCACAAGAACGACCACACCCAGCAGCGGCTTGGCGATGCGGCCTAGTGCACTCCGGTGCGCTGGTGGCGTCTCGCTCTTTACATCTCCATCATGCGTTTCTGTTGTCATATTGGCTTTCTCCCTTTACTTGTTCTGCGAGTATCTGGCGAGCAGCGTGCCCTTCGCACGCTCCAGATTGGAGAGCGCGGTCAGGTAGTCGTACAGTGCGGCGACATTGCGCGTGCGCGTTCCCGTCAGCCCCATCTGCGAGGTCAGCAATTCGGGCAAGTCCGCCGCCCCTTGCTGATAGCGCTGCTGCGTAATTCGAAGAGCTTCTTCGGCGTTTGCGATGCTCTTGCGGACAACATCCAGCCGCTCCCACGACTCACCCGCCTGGATGGACGCGGAGGTGAGGTCGAGCCGCAGGTTGTTGGCCGCCTTTTCCGCCTCGGCGTCCGCGGCCCGCTGCCGGGCGCTGGCGCCTGAAACGGCGGCGCTTCGGCGAAAGCCGTCAAACAGGTCGACCTCAGCCGCTGCGCCAACCATGTAGCTGCGCTCGAAATCCGTCGAGACATCGCTGTTCCAGTCCATGGAACCGAAAGCGTTGATCGTAGGCCAGTACTCGCGTCGGGCCTTTCGCAATGCGGTCTGCTGAATCTCAGCTCCCTTGCGAGCTGCCAGCAGTTCAGGCCGGCTCTGGATGACGCTCATGTCCTCGCTATCCGGCGGCTTGACGCCGGGCGGATCGATCCTGGCATCCATGCTGGCGGAGTCCACCAAGTTGGTGCCAATGGCAGTATTGAGGGCAGCTAGGGAGAGCTTGACGCCGTTACGCGCACGGATCAGGTCTTCCTTTGCCTGGGCAAGCTGCACATCGAGGTTCAGAACATCGGTCTTCACAGCGCCGCCCGCCTTGAGGCGCTCGTTCGCGACACGCAGGCTTTCCTGAATCGTTTTGACAGACTCCTCCTGAACCGTGACGAAAGCGCCTGCCTGGAGAACCGAATGATACCCGCGCGTGACCTGGTGGATCAGGTTGTTTTGAAGCCCCTGCAATACCAGGCGCGAAATCTCTGCGCCGGCCTTGGCCATCTGGTTGTCGAGGCCGCGTCGGCCGAAATCGTACAGACGATACTTCACGCCGAGGCCCAGCGCGAGGTTGTCGGTGTCGTCCGGATTGTTGAAGTCCGACTCCATGGAAACATTCCGCTGGTTCAGCATCATCATGAAGGCCTGCGGCGGATTATCCGTACGCGCAAGAGCCGCGGAGCCGCCCAGCATGGGATAATAGGCGGAGCGGGCCTCCTTGATGGCCGCCCGTGCAGCATGAACACGCTCCGTCGCAGCGCGCACGTCCGGATTGTTGCGAAGCGTTGCACCGATGCATTCGTCCAGCGTGACAGCGTATACCCCGGGCTGGAGAAACAGGAACAACAGCAGGAAACACAGCTCGCTTCGGCGGCACACAGCCATCCTATTCATAAAACACTTCCCTTCTTGGAGACGCACGGCGGCCCAGGCGGCTACCCACTCATCTTCTTTTCAATTAACACGAACCCGCCGGCGCGCAAAGCCAATTCTTTCCAGCCCGGCTGTCACTTGCCGCAGCAGCCGCCTGACTGAACGCCAAGGCGCCGCAGGATCAGCTCCAACGGGCAGAATCCTGTGAATGCCGACTGGAACAGGTTCAGCCCCACGAAAGCCGTAAAGCAGAACCAGCCGTGATGAACCCAGTACCCCAGGGAAAGGCTCACCATCACAAAAGCACCCGCGACCATTCGAACATAGCGTTCCGTTGTCATTGCCGTACTCCTTTCTGCATTCAAACGCTGCCCGCAAAGATGCCGCCCACCACCATGCCGTAGAGGGTGCTGACCCAGGGGTTGGACGTGAGCGGACAGGCCCCGCTTGAACACCCTATGAACCGGTACACGATGAATCCCAACAGCCCGCCGATGGCTATACCGATAACATACCTCGCAATCATGCTCGCCTCCTTCTTCAAGACCGTATGGTCTGTTAAAGGATTAGAGCCGTGGGGGGGAGAAAGGTTACACGAAATAAGAACAACACGTCGAAGTGCCGCTCTTTCAGCGGGTTACACGACGTTTCCTGCCGGGGCCAGCTTCCTTCCAGCATTTGCGCAAGGCGGCGTGCATGTGATCACGGAACTCGACTGGAAGATCACAAGACCCGTCTTTGCGGAACAGGGTGATGGTCTTGCGAACGTTGTCCACTACGACCTGACAGGGGTTACATTGGGAAAGGTGCGACTCCAACTCTTTGCAGACGGAAGGATCCACGTCGCCGTCGACGTAGTCATTGAGCAGGGCAAGCAGATCGCCGCACGTGGCGCCGTGCTTTCCCCCGAGGGAGTGAGTCCTGGTGCTCTTCTTAGTCATGGGCTTTCTCCTGTGCTGCATGTTCGGGCTCGAAGCCGTGAGAGTGAGCATCCGGCCTGTAGCGCTTCTTCTTATCGCCGAGGACGCGGGTGAGGCGTTCGCGCAACTGCATGCGTGCGCGCAGAAGCCGCACTTTCACATTCCCCTCCCCGATGCCCAGCGCCTTGGCCGTATCTTTGACCGAAACATCTTCCACATCGCGAAGAAGAAAGACCGCGCGGTATATGGGGGGCAGCTCAGCAATGGCAACGTCGAGCAGCTTGTGCGTTTCGGCGCGCTGGGCCAGGCGGTCCGGCGTTTCGCGCCAGTCGGCGATGTACTCCGGATGCGGAATCCGACCGTCCTCATCCGGCTCGCCGGCTTCGTCGAGGGACACCGTGGGCAGGCCTCGGCGCTTACGCGCAATCTTGAGCGCGCCGTTGGCCGCAATGGTGGCAAGCCACGTGTAGAACGCGGCGTTGCCGCGAAAGCCGGCAAGGTTCCTGATCGCGTCGAGAAATGTCTGCTGCGTCACATCCTGCGCGTCATGGTCGGAGCCGGTCAAACGGCGGGCGAGGCCGTAGATCCGGCGCTCATGCCGCCGGACCAGGGACTCGAAAGCGTCCAAGTCGCCATTCCTTGCGGCGCGGACGAGATCCTGATCGCTCGGCGAAAGGATCGCATTGTCATGGGGCACTGTATCCATCGAACTTCCTTGCGAGTCGACTTCGGGAGGACGACGAGGTCTCTCTATGCCCGCGCACAATACCACCGCCTTCCCCGGGGAGACGAGAGGATTGTCAGGCCCGCGGCGATTGTGTTGTCCGGAATCCATCCGTTTGCTACAGTCTTCGCCATGCAAACCGTGCGCCCGATCGAATGGATTCCGGACTCGCCCGGGCGGCTTACGCCGGGCCGCCTCCGCTTTCTCGACCAGGTCCTGCTGCCCGTCGAATGCCGCTACCGCGAAACGCGCGACCTGGGCGAGCTCTGGACGGCCATCAAGACGCTGCAGATCCGCGGGGCGCCCGCGATCGGCGTGGCCGCCGCCATGGGCGTCGCCCTGGGCGCGCAGCAGGCCCCGGCAGGCCAGCCCGCCGAGATCCTTGCCGCCGCCGAGCGGGCCGCCGACTACCTTGCCACATCGCGGCCCACGGCGGTGAACCTCTTCTGGGCGCTGGATCGCATGCGCCGGGCCGCGCGTGCCCTGGCCGCACTCCCGCATGCCGACTGGGCCGAGCGGATCGCAGGCGAGGCCGTGGCCATTCGCGACGAGGATGCGGCCATGTGCCGCCGCATCGGCGCACACGGCGCCACGCTGCTGCGCGACGGGGATGCGATCCTCACGCACTGTAACGCCGGGGCCCTTGCCACTTCGGAGTTCGGCACGGCGCTCGCCCCCGTCTATGCGGCGCTGGAGCAGGGCAAGCGCATCGCGGTGTATGCGGACGAGACGCGGCCGCTGCTGCAGGGGGCGCGCCTCACGGCGTGGGAGCTGATGCAGGCCGGCGTGGACGTCACGCTGATCTGCGACAACATGGCCGCCCAGGTGATGCGGGAAGGCCGCGTGCGCGCGGTGCTGGTCGGCGCCGACCGCATTGCCGCCAACGGCGACACGGCCAACAAGGTCGGCACCTACGGCGTCGCCGTGCTCGCCAGGGCGCACCACATTCCATTCTACGTGCTGGCCCCGACCTCCACGTTCGACCTGGCCGCCGCCACCGGCGCGGCCATTCCGATCGAGCAGCGCGGCGCAGAGGAGATCACCCACGGGTTCGGCCGGCGCACGGCCCCTGAGAACGTCAAGGTGTACAACCCGGCTTTTGACGTTACGCCCGCCGAGCTGATCACGGCGATTGTGTGCGAGCACGGCATTGTGCGCCCCGACTACCGCGCCAGCATTGCAGCCATGGCCGGCTGAAGGATGGCTCCCTACGGAGCGCTGGTGCTCGCCGCCTCGACTTTCGCCACGAGGCGACCGGCGATCATGGGGTCTGTCATTTCAAAATACTTCCGCGCGGTGGGATACATTTTCGCGCTCCAGGACGACATCCCTTTCAGCAGCGCCACGCTTGGCTCGTCATCAGCGCCCATGCGCTGCATCCGTTCGCGCGCGGAAAGGTCGCTCACGGAAAAGACGATGCCGCGCCCCGCGCCGGCGCTCCCGACGTTGCGACGCTCCTGGGCGGAGACCTTGCCACCCGACACGCTCTCAATCCTGACTCTCGTCGCGCCGGAAGCCAACGCAACCGTAATTTCCTTGCCCTTCTCCAGTTCGAAAGACCGCAGGATCTTCTCGTCCACTTTCAGCGCCGCATCGAGCGTCGACTGAAGCCGCTGCAAATCGGGCCGCGGCAGCGCAAGCTCGGGGTTCAGCAGGGCCAGGCGAACCATCTCCATGGCGCGCGTGATCGAGCCCGACTGTAGCAGCGCGCCCGTGACGCGCTCGCGCAGGTCGGCCAGCGACTCCTGCCGCTTCAGCTCCCGGCGCAATTCATCTTCAAAGAACCCCTTTGCGGAAGCCCTCACCTCTCGCGCCTTCTCCGCGCGCTGGGCGGCCGTCGCCTGGGCCAGGGGACCTGCATAGCCATCGTACAACTGCGACGCCTCGAGGTACCGGTTCGAAGACAGCAGCCCGGCCGCGGCGGCGGCCAGGCCCCGCATAACGTCTTCCGCACCGGCACTGATCTCGGCCTGCAGCCGCTTTAGCTCCTTTTGCGCCAGCCCGGCCTGTGGGGCCTGCGAGTTCTTCGAGAGATAATCGAGCAGCCGGCTGATCGCCTCCCGCCTGTCATCGGGATGGCTCCTGATCCAGGCCGCGAGGTCCTCGAATTGCCTGGCAGCGGCTTCATTGCTCTCAGCCGGCGTCACGCCCGTCGCAGGGAGGGTCTGCACCGCGGCCGTGGGGTGCGCATACGCGCTCGCATCGCGCTTGCGCGATGCGAGAAACATAATGGCCACCACCAGCAGCGCAACGGCGCCCAGAATCCACGCAAGCCCACTAATGAGCGGCGGGTCTTCCTCCTTCGCAGCCTGATATTGGCCGCCCGCGACCTTTGCCCGCTTCGTGCTCGCAAGGACGGTGCTTTCGCCCTTGGCGCCGATCGTCATCTTCGGAATACGCCGGTTGAGGATCAGCCGGATGTCCTCCACGACCGATTCCCAGCTCGCATGCCGGCCGTCGGGAGTCTTCCACATCATCTTTTCGATCAAGCCGCAGATGCCGCGCGAGAGCTTCGGCTTCAGATCGCCGGGGTTCTTAAGATGGCCGGTGATCTGCATGTCCATAACCTGGGCCGGCGGATTGCCGTCAAAAGGCATGACCCCGGTCACCAGGTGGTACAGCATGGCGCCCAGCGAATAGATGTCAGCGCGGAAGTCCAGGTCGACGTCGCCCCGGGACTGCTCCGGCGAGATGTACGAGGGCGTCCCCATGATCTCGGCTTCCGGGGAAGCGCCTCTCATCGCGTGAATCGTGCGGGCGAGACCCAGGTCGGCCACCTTGACCGTGCCGTCGGCATCCAGCATGACGTTGTCGGGTTTAATATCGCAATGGATGATGCGCTCTTTGTTCCAAGCGTACCCCAGCGCCTCGCCCACGCACTCCGCGATCTGCAGGGCGTCCTTCTCGGGCATGAAGCCCTTTTGCCGGACCCACTGGCCGATCGTCTGCCCCTCGACATACTCCATCACGAAGTAGTAAAGCCCCTGCTCGACGTTCGCGTCATACACCTGCACGATGCCGGGATGCTTGAGCTTGGCTGCAACCTGCGCCTCGGACTGGAATCGCTGAACGTCCGCCTGCTCCTGGGCTAGGCTGGCGTCCAGGATCTTGATCGCAACGGTTCGATCCAGCGAAACTTGCCGGGCTTTCCAGACGGAGGCCATTCCGCCTCGCCCGAGTTCCTGAATCAGTTCAAAGCCCTTCAGCTGCATAGTCGATCCCGGATGTGCCCAGCCCGCCTCACCGCTTCCTGCCGTCGCCCTGACATGAAGCACATACCAGCTCTCCGTCGCCGCCGCAAGTCCGGCAAGAGATCGCCTTCACTTCCCCGGCGCCGCCGCAGGTTCGGCAGGCCAGCAATCCCTCCCCGCCGCAGCGCCGGCACTCGGGCCGCTCCCCGCTGCCGTTGCAGACGCGGCACAACACCGCGCCTGAGCCGCGGCACTTCTCGCAGGGAACAATGCCCGTGCCTCCGCATACGCCGCACTTTCTGTTCTGCTCCAGGGTTCGCCCCAAATGCTTTTCGGACGGCACGGCGATCTTACCCCCGACGCACTTCTTGTTTGAACATTTCGCCCGTCCCGAACCGGAACAGGCCGGGCACTCCGTCTGGGCGATACCAAGGCAGTTCTCGCACGGCGTGGCCAGAGTGCGGCGCAAGGATACGCGGTCACGCAGCGAAAGTCTTTCCGCAATGTCAGCCGGCACCCATGCTCCGCCCACCTCTGTGAAGCGCCTGCTCTGTTGCAGCACCCGATAGCGACCCGCCGCCCGACCCATGGCCAGCTTCAGGTCGCCGACCGTGCCGTCCCGGCGCACAAAGCCGCTGCCTCCGCAGTGGGGGCAAGGCATCCCCCCCACGCTCACGTTCACAGCCTCGCCGCTGAACCTTGTGGCGCGCATGATCCGCCTGCCTGTGCCCTCACAAGCAGAGCATTTTGCGAGAACTTTTCCGCCGTGTAGCTCGCATTTCTTAAGAAGTTCAGCGATCACATTCGCACGTGCAGGAGCTTTGTCAGCGGCGATCATATCCATAGCCAAAGCATTAAGAAGGAACAGCTTGGCTATGTCGGTCTGATTCGTTGCAATATACTGGCGGCCCATCCGCACTTCCTGGTCGACCACCACGCCGGACAGGATGTGCCTGGCGGCTTTCGCTGCGCCTTCGGAATCCGAACTGGCCGGGCCATTTTCCGGCGCAACTTCCGGGGGGGGGAGCACGACTCCGCAGTGCGAGCAAACGCTGGCGGCATCGTCACTTTCGTAACCGCATTTCTGGCAGACGCGAGGGTCCGCAAACAGGAGGCAGACGGGCAGAACAAAGACAGACAGGACCCACAGGAACCCATTGCTCGCCACGCCCCGACGTCGCATGCATCCCCTCTTTCCAGCAACACCGTTACAATAAGTCGTGGCACTCATGCGTTGTGATCCCAAGCATATCTGTTTACATGCGCACGTCAAGGTGGTACGTTCAAAAATATGTTACGTGCCATCCTTACACGGGCAGAGGGCGGGGTCGGCGCGGCGAGCCGGAGGAATCGGTCCGGCCAGGCAATGGTTGAGTATATGATCCTTGCCGCCATGCTGGTCGTGACGGCTTCGATACTTGCAGTGTTCTTATACAGCTTCAGGGAAAACGCAGGGCGGGTGATCGATCTCGCCGCGTCGGAATACCCGTAGGACGCAGTGTCAGAAGAATGAAAGGTGGGGGGGGGAAGCATGAGGACCAACAGCAATAAGAGCGGACAGACGATGGTTGAATACATCATCATCGTTGTGATCATCGCGATTGCGGCCATCGCAATCTTCGGCGTGTTCGGCGACACAATCCGCAACAAGCTGAGCGGCGCAGTGAACGAACTGGGCGGAGACTCCGGAGCCGCCAGCGCGGCCATCGCGACCGAATCGAAGGAAGTGCTCAAGAGCTTGGACGCCACCGGCTCGCCCTGACCGTGCGAGGCGGCAGCGCGACGGATCGTCAGAGTGGGGCTGCGTGCCCGCGGGCAGCGCTTGGCTGCAGCCGCGAAGCACGCTGCCATTCGAGGGAGATGGCCGATGCCCTTCTCGCAGCCGGCGGATACTTCGACCACGGGGGCGCGCCGCGCGTCGCGCACGGCTGGCGCGCGATGGGCTGCGCCCGGGGGCGATCGCGCCGGGCAGTCGCTGATAGAGACCTGCCTCGCCCTGTTTCTCATCTGCCTCATCTTCGCTGGTTTTTTTCAAGTCTCGCAGCTTCTCGCGGCGCGCGAGGTGCTGCAGCACGCAGCCGCGCGCGGGGCGCGCGCGCAGGCAGTCGGGTTCAACCGGTGGATGGTGAACAAGTGCATATATACCTCGCTCATTCCCAACTCGGGGCGCATGCTGGAACCTGTCTACTCGAACGAGAACATCCCTTTGCGCAACATGACGGCGCAACTCACGCCCGGCGGGCTGTGGGACGCCCTTCTGGGCATCACGCCCTCCTCCGTGCAGCACGACATCGAACGCGCGCGCATCCCGGACTTTCTGGCCAGCGAGAACCTGGCCCGGTCGCGCTTCATTCTGGACTATGACCGCTGGCGGAACGGGAGCATCAGCTACTCGTCTTCCGGCATGACCGTGGGCCCCGGCGGCTCAAACGTGAATGCAGAGATTCGGATGACCGTTGAGCAGGAAATCCCCCTCACGGTGCCGCTTCACCGCGCGTTCTATGACGCCGACACAGTGACACTCGCAGGCGAGTCCTGGATCGAGAACCACTTCCCGCTCTATATCAGCGACGAGAACCTCTGAAAGGCAGTCCCATGTTGAAGCGTTCGTCCCCACGCGATCCGCGCTCCGGCCAGGCGATTGTGTTCCTGATCATGGTGGTGGTTGTGCTGTTTTTCGTCGTGCTCTGGAATTTCGACTTGCACAAGATTTTCCGCGTCAAGCTGATGAGCCAGAACGCCGGGGACGCCGGGGCGCTCGTGGCAGCGCGCTGGCAGGGAACGACGCTGAACCTTATCGGCGACCTCAACCTTATGCACGCCCTTGCGCTGAGCGCGGGCAACGGCGCGGCGGAGGCAAGCATCGCGAACATTCAGGCGCGGCTGTGCTTCACCGGTCCCATGGTCGGGTTCATGGCCGCACAGCAGGCGGCCAAACAGAACCAGGCCTACCAGAACGACGGCTTCACGGCCCTCCTGCGCGAGCACGCCCGGGCCGTGCGGCAGGACTATCCTTCGAGAACCGCCCCGGGAGGCGGAATGCTCTTCCCGGAGCCCTTCCCCGGGGCGTGGCCGGAATATGCAGACATGCTGGACCTGATCGTGGCGGACGGCGTCGCCGCGGGGCCCGACAACGCACGCTATTACACCGACATGCTGGACGGCGACCACATCCTGCTGATGCCCGATTTCTACGATGCTGTCGCGGGGCGCAACTGGTGCTGGTTCCATCATCACGCTCCCACGCTGCTGGACAACTACGTCAACTTCTTCCCCTGCTGGTGGCCGTCGCTGCCGCAGATTCAGGCGGGCGACTGCATCAACAGCGAGTTCTTCGGACTCGGACTGGCCCGGGTGCAGGCCTCGCTCGATTCGTTCACGGACCTCAACGACGTGCGGCAGATGGCCGGCGACCGCGGAATCGGCCCCGGCATCAACAGCACGGGCATGACCGCGCAGGCCTCGTGGTACTGCTACGGCGACGGGTGGGACGCCTGGGACGCCATGTCGCTGGGAGGCGAGTTCCCGTTTCCCGGCACCGGGCCCGTGCGCCCGCAGTTTGACTATGCCGGAGCGGATGCCGCCGTGCGCATCGAAGCGGCGGTGGCGCGCGTGACGCCGACCGGGGGCGGGGGCAGCGCAATGAACGTCATCACCTGGAGCGCCGCCGCCAAGCCATTCGGTTTTCTCGATGGGCCGGAGCGGCCGAACGCGTACGGCGTGGTGCTGCCCGCCTTCCACGAGGTGCGGCTCATCCCGGTCGACGCGTCTTCCGCCCCTTCGGCCGGAAGCTATAACCTCGCATGGCGGCTTCACGTGGAAGTTCATCTGCCCGATTACATGATGAACGGCCCGTCGGCCAGCGCCTGTTTCTATTGCCAGCAGCTGCAGACGTGGGAAGATCCGCTATTCCGTCAGCAAGGCGTCGCCTGGCTTGCTGTCAATAGTGCGAACTGCACGGCCAGCGGCGGCGGCGGCCGCGGCGGCGGCGGCGGCGGCAGGCGCAGGGCGCATTGAGGGGGAGCTCACCATGAGAAACAGAACGCCGGACAACCCGACGACGCGGCGACCGGGGACTGCGGACGCCGGGGAAGCGCGGCGCGGGCAGGCCATGATCGAGTTTCTGGTCGGAATCATTGCCGTGATGGCCCTCTTCGCGGGGCTTATCCAGTTCGTCTCGCTCTTCACCGCCCAAACTGACACCTTTTCCAAAGCGCGCCGCGCCGCAGGCGGGCGCGCCATGGCCGACGTTCAGATGGTCTCCGCCGCCGACTACATTCAATTCTGGGATGCAGCCGCGGACCAGCGCCGCTACTCGGTCGACGATACTCACTCCGACGCCAACGCCATCAGCTTCAAGGATGAGATAGTCTCTCGCTCCGCGCCAAACGCAACCGACTGGCTCCTGCTCGACACAATTCCGAACAACGAAATGCGGGACCTGCGCGACAACGCCGCGCCGGCCACGCTGTTCGGCCTGATGGAAGGCCAGGAAACGGCAGACATCCCCCTGCTGCCGGTGGTCCGGACGCTTCTCTACGACCGGAGCAACATTGAGATCAAGAGCTCCGTCTGGATGCCCTGGTGCCGTGAGGTCTATTGAACCCACTCCATGCACATAATCCCCGGCCCCGGCCGGCGGCGATCGGCGCGTGCCTCTTGCTTGTCGCGGGCATTGCGCTGTTCGCGGCGCGGCCGGCGGAGGCCCGCGTCTTCCTGCGATGGGGCGCGGCGGCAAGGAGCACGCGCGCCATCGAAGAATCCGGCGGGCGCGCGGCCTACACGGCCAATGTCATGATCAATGGCGGGAGCGGGACGCTGACCGTCTTCAGCTTCGACCGGCCCCTCGCGGAGACCGTCGCAGCGCTCTCCGCGGTCTTTGCCCAGCGGTTGCAATACGGCGGCGGCAATATGGCGACCGGCACGATCGAGCAGGATGGCCGGAGCCTGCACCTGACACTGCTCGAGCTGGGCCGCGGCAAACAGACCATTCTCTTCAAGCTGGAGCAGTCTGCCAGGGAGGCGAAGACCTCCCGGAGCCGCGACGGCATCGAAAGCCCCGCCGGCATGCCCGCCTTCCCCTCCGGGCGCGTCCTGTTCACGGCCGCCGACGAGAGCGGAGGATTCCGCATGGCCGTTTCCGGGGCGGCGGCCCAGGGAGAGGCTGTGCAGTCCTATTTCGCGCAGGAGCTTCAGTCGAAGGGCTGGGTCCCTGCCCTCCCGGCGGCCGCGTCAGACGCGATGCGAACGTACCTTCGGGGCCCCGAGCTGTGCATTGTGCAAACGCAGGATGACAGCGCGACGGGACAGACCCACATTACAGTGTTGCAGAAGAAACAGCGGACGGTTAGTAATACGCCCTGATTACGGCATATACGAGGCGCTTCCATGAATCACAAAATGATCCCGCTCATATCCATCGCAGCAGGCATTCTAGCCTTCGCGCTCACGTTCAAATACCTCGTCGATAAGGATCGGGAAATCGACAAGATGAAGCAGGAAATCATGAACCGGGCCCGCATGGTCTCGGTCGTGGCGGCCCAGATCGACATCCCCGGCGAGACCACCCTGAAGATGTCCGACATCGCGACGGTGCCCGTCATCGAGGCAACGGCTTCCGACCAGATCATTCGCGAGGACGATTACAAGCTGATCCTCGGCAAGAAGACTCTCTTCCAGATCAAGAAAGGCAGGCCGATTCTATGGTCCGACATCAAGGGCAGCGAACTTGCCGGGCGGGGGCTTTCTGCGAGCGTCAAGCCGGACTGGAGGGCGGTATCGATCGCGGTCAGCGGCGCCGCGGCAGTCAGCGGCATGGTGGAGCCCAACGACCACGTCGACGTGCTGGGCACGTTCTCGCTGCCGTCCAAGGGCGGCGGCCCGGAGATGGAAACGGTCACCGTGACCGTGCTGCAGAATGTCACGATTCTTGCCACGGGGCAGGACATGCCGCGCGGCCTTGGCGCGCGGCGCACCACCGGCCGCAACTCGAACTACAGCACGGTGACCCTGGAGGTCCTTCCCCGCGAGGCAGAGCTTCTGGTCTTCGCCCAGCAGATGCAGGGCCGGCTCAGCCTGGCGCTGCGCAACATGAGTGACGTCAGCACGGAAAACGACCCGTCGGAAGTGGATTTTGCGGCTCTCAAGGCAGAGCTTCCCGAGCTGAACCAGAAGCGGCAACAAAGGCTCAGGCTGCGCGGAGAACTGTAGACTCAACCAGGAGCAGTCCTTGATGCAAGACGAGATCCAGCTGGAGATCTGCCGCCCCAGCGGCGAGAAGAGCCGCTTCGACGTGGGCCCCGGCGTCTACACCATCGGGAGCGACGACGACTGCAATATCCGCCTGGCCCACGCCTCCGTCGAAAGCCGCCACGCCATTCTGACCATGCGGCCCGACGCGTGGTCCGTGGAGGATCTCGACTCGGCATCCGGCACGTTCGTCAACAAAAAGCGCGTCCGCGGCCGTTCCCTGCTGCAAGGCGGCGACGAACTTGGCATCGGGCCCTTCATCCTCGTGCTGGGCACCGCCGCCGGGGCCGGCACCGCACCCGCGCGGGCCGCGGAGCCGAAGCCAGCCCCGCACCCCGCGCCGCCGCCAGAACCGGCGCGCGAGCCCCCCCTTGCCGCGGCGATCTCCACGGCCCGCCTCGAGCAGCGCCGCACGGTCAAGCAGCAGATTCACAAGGAGCTGGTAGAGCGCATGGATTTGAAGCGTCTCACCGCGTCCCGTATCAATGAGGCGGAGCTGCGCAACAAGGCGACCGCAACCATCCGGAGCATTGTGGCGGAGGTGGCCGGCCGGCTGCCGCCCGGCATCAATCCCGAGGACCTCGTGAAGGAGATCTGCGACGAAGCGCTGGGGCTGGGGCCCGTCGAGGATCTTCTGAACGACCCGGACATCACCGAAATCATGATCAACGGGCCCACCCAGGTCTACGTTGAAAAAGCCGGGAAGCTCATACTTTCCGAACGCACGTTCATGAACGAGGCATCGGTGCTCGCCATCATAGAGCGCATCGTCTCCCCGCTCGGCCGGCGCATCGATGAGAGCCAGCCCTACGTGGACGCCCGCCTCCCCGACGGTTCGCGCGTGAATGCAATCATTCACCCCCTCTCTCTATCGGGGCCCTGTCTCACCATCCGCAAGTTTTCCAGGACCCCGTTCACGGCGGAGGACTTCGTCCGTTTCGGGTCGATCACCCCTGCGATTGCCGAGTTCTGCCGGATCGCCGTTTTGCTGCGCAAGAACATCATCGTCTCCGGGGGCACCGGGTCGGGCAAAACCTCGCTGCTCAACGTGCTGAGCGGCTACCTGCCCACCACCGACCGGATTGTGACGATTGAAGATGCCGCAGAGCTTCGCCTGACGCAGGCCCACGTGGTCCGGCTCGAGGCGCGCCCCCCCAACATCGAAGGCCGGGGCGCCGTAACCATTCGCGACCTCGTCCGCAACGCGCTTCGCATGCGCCCCGATCGCATCGTGGTAGGAGAGTGCCGCGGCGGCGAAGCGCTCGATATGCTCCAGGCGATGAACACCGGCCACGACGGATCGCTGACCACGGTGCATGCCAACTCGCCGCGCAACGTCATCTCCCGCATTGAAACGATGGTGCTGATGTCCGGCATGGACCTCCCGGTGCGCGCCATCCGCGAGCAGATCGCCGCGGCGATCGACCTGGTCGTCCATGAGGCGCGCTTCAGCGACGGCACCCGCAAGGTAACCAAGGTCACGGAAATCGTCGGCCAGGAGGGGGACCAGATCACCATGCAGGACATCTTCGAATACGTGCAGACCGGCGTCGCGCCGAACGGCCAGGTGCTCGGGTACTTTCGCCCGACGGGAGCCGTTCCGACATTCATTGAAGAGATCGATGCGCGCGGGTTCACGATTAACCGTTCCATGTTCGACCCCATGCAGGCGCGGAACTGAGGACTATGCATCTTGTGATTCCACTTCTTTTCGCGGCCTGCATCGCGGGATTCGCCTGGATTCTTGCCAAGGCGCTGGAATCCGGCCTGCAGGTCTACTCCGGGGCCTATTCGCGCGACATGGCGCGCCAGTTCGACGACATTTTTTTGTTTATCCCCCCGCAGCGCATCGCGGAGCTGGGATGGGCGGCGGCGGCCGTCATGTTTATCCTGTTCTTCATGCTGACCGGGAGCCTCACCTCCGTGGGCGGCGTGCTGAGCGGCCTTTTTTTCGGCTGCCTGGTCGGCGGCATCGCCCTGCGCGCGCCGCACCACGTCCTTCTTCTTCTCAAGAAACGGCGCCTGACGCGCTTCAACATGCAACTCGGGGATACCCTCGTCGGCATGAGCAACGCGCTCAAGGCAGGCTTCAGCATACTGCAGGCTTTTGAAACGGTGGTGAACGACGGCGAAAATCCAATCGCGCAGGAATTTGACATGTTCCTGCAGGAAACAAGGGTGGGCGTTTCGTTCTCCGACGCGCTGAACCACCTCGACCAGCGAATGGGCAGCGAAGACCTCACGCTCGTTGTCAACGCGATCGAAACGGCGCGGCGCACGGGCGGCAACCTTACCGAGATATTTGAAAAGATCTCCGAGACCATCCGCGCGCGCATGCGCATCGAGAACCGCATCCAGACCCTGACGGCGCAGGGGCGGCTGCAGGGCGTGGTCGTCGGGGTCATGCCAGTCATCATTACCATCGCGCTGATGCTCCTCGATCCGGGCATGATGATCCCCTTCTTTCACTCCACCGTCGGCATCGGCGTTGTAATCGCAGTCGTTGCCCTGATCGGGTTCGGCGCGCTGATGATCCGGAAGATCGTCAATATTCAGGTGTGATACAGCCATGATCCTTACGATCAGTTTGATCTGGGCAATTGCAGTGGCGGGCTTCGCCTGGCACTGCGCGGTGCTTGGGCAGCAGATCACGTACGTGACGCTGGCGGACGGCCGCAAGCAGGAACGCTCCATCCCCCTTCTGTTCCGGATGCTGCTGCCCTTTGCGCCGAACTTCTTTCCCCTGTTCCAGCGCCCCGTATTCAACAGTTCCCGGGAGCAGCTGAGCCGGCAGATCGCCTCGGCCGGATTCGAAGGGCTGTTGACGGCCGAGGAAATCCTGTCGCTGCGCGCCATGTTCCCGTTCTTCCCGGGCGGCTTCGTCGTCATGCTGGGCATCATGCTGGCATCGGCGTCGGCTAACGTATACCTGCAGCGCGCCGGCCTTGCCCTGTGCTTCATCGGCCCGCTCTGGCTCAATATCCAGCCTTCGGTCTGGCTGCGCGGCGCCCTGCAGCAGCGGCACAACAGCATGCGCCGCTCGCTGCCCTTCGTGCTCGACCTGCTCACGCTCTCCGTCGAGGCCGGCATGGATTTCATGACCGCCATTCAGCGCAGCGTGGACCGCGCCCGCCTCGACCCGCTGGCGGAGGAGTTGATCCGCGTCATCCGCGAGATTCAGCTGGGCAAGACGCGGCGCGAATCCTTGCGCGACATGAGCCGGCGCGTCAACATGCCGGACCTGCGCACTGTGGTCAATGCCCTGGTGCAGGCCGACGAGCTGGGCGTCAGCATCGGCTCCATCCTTCGCATCCAGGCCGAACAAATCAGGCAGCGCCGATTCGAACGCGCGGAGCGCCTGGCCAACCAGGCGCCAGTCAAGATGCTGGCGCCCCTGCTGCTCTGCATCTTCCCGGCCGTGTTCCTGATCCTGCTCGGCCCGATTATCAACCGCATGGTTCAACAGGGATTCTGAACGAGGGGCCCGCAGCAGGCGCCGATCTATTCGCGGAAGGCCCTACGTACCGGCTTGACCCTCCGCCTCAACGTCGGTACCTTAACGCCCATGCGCATATCCGGGTACATCTCACGAATCCTGCTCTGCCTGACCTGTCTCATGCCCATGCTGGCGCGGTCCCAGGAAGACAACTTCGCGGATAAGGAGGACGACGACGCAGCGCCCAAGCGCAAGGCGCCAAGCTTCTTTCATAAGCCGGAAGCCGCAACGCCGGCCGAACAGCTCGCCCTGGCCGACGGGCTGCGGCGGGAGGGAAAGACGCGGCAGGCGATAAGGCAGTACGACAGCCTCGTGCATGAGTGGCACGACACGCCCGAGGCGGTCTCCGCCCAGCGCGCGCAGGCAGACGTACTTCTCGAGCGCGGCAAGAACAAGGACTCTTTCGACGCGTACCAGTATATGATCGACTTCTACGCAGGCCAGTTCCCTTTCGAGCCCGTGATCGAAAAGCAGTTTCAAATTGCCAACGTCATCAAAAACGAGCGGCACGCGCGTTTCTGGATACTGCCCGGCGTGACGGACCCGCAGCTGGCGCTGCCGCTGCTCGAAACCGTCGTTCAAAATGCCCCCACCTGGGAAAGATCGCAGGAAGCGCTTAATACCATCGCGCAAATCCACGAGCAGGCAGGGGATTTCGACAAGGCCGCCGAACAGTATGAACGCGTCCAGCTTCGCTACCCGGATGGTCGCTACGCCGCCACGGCGGCGTTTTCGCGCGCCCGCTGCCTCTATCACAACGCCATGCAGCGCGGCAGGGACGAAGGGCAGCTCCGCACCGTCCTCTCAGCGTACGCATCGTTTATGCACGATTTTCCCTCGGACGAAAATGCAGCCGCCGCCCGCACCCGTCTTGATGAGATCAAGGAGCGTCTCTCGCAAATGTGCTTTGAACGGGCAATGTACTACGATCGGGCTGAGAAGAACGACAAAGCCGCAATCGTTGCGTACCGCGACTTCGTGCGGACGTTCCCCATGTCTCCCTTGCGGGAGCAGGCGGAGTCCCGCATAGCCGAACTGAGCAGCAAAACCGGGAAGAAACCATGAGCAATAGAGTCAAACTCTCGCTGCAGGCAGTGGCGCGGGCGGGTGGCGCGGCAATTCTGCTGGCCCTGGTCGGCGGATGCCTTGGATATCGGGTCGGCAACACGCTCCCGCCCGGCGTGCGCAGCATCTACGTGCCGGCTTTCGACAACAAGTGCGACGAACCCGATGCGGACACGGAATGCTCGCGCGCCGCAATCCAGGAGTTCCAGAAAGACGGGAACCTCTGGATCCGGCCCGAAGACCAGGCCGATGCGACGCTTTTGGTAACGCTTGTGGATTACAGCCTGGATCCGCTTCGCTTCGATAAAGACACCGGCAAGAGCGCGAACGAGTATCGGGTCACTATTACGGCCCACTGTATTCTTCAGCGTAAGACAACAGGCAAGATCATGAGCGACAAGAAGATCAGGGGCGATACAACATTCCAATTCGATGGAGATCTCACACCAGCCCGCAGCCGGGCCCTTCCGCTCGCCGCGCAGGATCTTGCCGAGAAGATTGTCGATAGCATTGTCAGCTATTGGTAGGCCGCGCGTCGGCAGGGAAGAACGTTCCGGGCAGGATGGCAAGGATCATGAACAAGACAGCCGCCGGGCGCAGCGCGCTCCGGCGGCTTTTTTGCGTATTCAGGGAAGACCGTTCACGCTCGCTCAGGCCGAGGCTGAGGCAAGCATGAAGGCGGCGGCGCGCGCCTTACGGCGGCTCGCATTGTTCTTCGCGATGATGCCCTTCTTTGCCGAGCGGTCGAGCACGGACGCGAACGCCCGGTACGATTCCTCGACTTTGGCCTTATCGCCGCCCGCCACGGCCGCGAGGAAAGCCTTGCGCGCCCCGGCAATCAAGCTCTTCACGGAGCGGTTCGTGTCCCTGCGCTGGGCAGAGGTCCTTGCCCGCTTCACTGCACTTTTTGTATGAGCCATATCCTATAAACTCCTTCGCTGTTACGAGAAACGCGGGTATATTATGTACTTCGCGCGCGCGGTCAACCATAAACCGATCCTATGAAACTCATCAAGTTGCTCGCCGGAATCATTCTTCTGCCGTTCTGCGTGTCCCTTACCATGACGCTGATCGACCTCATGAGGTCGATTGCGCCCGCTTCAGGCGCGGATGTTCACCCCGGCGCGTGGGCCTTTGCCGCAGGTTTCCTTCTCTGGCTGTTTATCTTCTTCGCGCTGCCGCGGCCCGTCAGGACGTATGTTCTTGCCCACGAACTGAGCCACGCCCTGTGGGGCCTCCTCATGGGCGCGCGCGTCGTAAATATGAATGTGGCCAAGCGGGGCGGCAGCGTTACGCTGACAAGGACGAACCTCTTGATCACGCTTGCCCCCTATTTCTTTCCCCTCTACACCGCGGCGGTCGTCGGCCTGTACTACCTGCTCATGCCATTCACGGACGTCGCGCGGTGGCACACCGTGTGGATCGGTTTGGCCGGGTTCACGTGGTCGTTCCACCTCTCCTTCACTCTTAGCGCTCTGGGACACCAGCAGTCCGACGTTGAAGAGCACGGCCGGGTCTTCTCCTATGCCATCATCTACTCCATGAACATGCTCGGCATTTGCCTCTGGCTCGTCCTTGTAAGCCACGCCACGCTGTTTCAAACGCTGCGCTTTGCGGCCAGAAACTCACGCATGGTGCTCTCGACCCTGGCGCAATGGGGAACCCTCGCCGCCCACAGCGCGGCGGACGTGCTGAAACCTGGATAACATCTGCCTGCAATGCAATATTCCAGCGCGCCGCGCGTTGTAAGGAATAAGTGATGGAAGCTAGTGATCACAGCCTGCTTGCAAGATACCGTGAAGGAGATGTGGAAGCTCTGTCAGCGCTTGTAGAGAGGTATAGGCGGCAGCTCTTTGGCTACATACTGGGCATGACCGGCGGCCAGGTCGAAGCGGATGAGGTATTTCAGGAGGTATGGTTCCGCGCGATTCGGAACGTCGACAAGTACAAGGATAAGAATTTTGCGGGTTGGCTTGTGAGAATAGCCCACAATCTGATCATTGACAGATCACGGAGGCAGAAACCTGAAGTCAGCCTGGATGCAGATCGTGACAAGGACGGATTCGGAGGGTTGGAACTTGTTGCCGCACATCCAGATGCGGCAGAGGCGCTTGTCGAACGAGAGCTCGGGGAAAGAATATCAACGGCTGTTGCAGGTCTTCCACCGGACCAGAAAGAGGTCTTTCTGATGCGAACGCAGACTGGGATGCCGTTCAAGGAGATAGCAAAGCTTCAAAGAACATCCATCAATACTGCGCTGGCACGCATGCATTACGCTTTAGGTAAGTTGCGCAGCCTGCTAGAAGACGACTACAGGCAAGTGACGGGGCTGGACGGAGCCGATGCAGAAGGACTGCACCCCATTTCCGGAGGACAATGAACATGAACTGTGAACGAGCGAGAGATCTGATTCTGCTGTCGGCGTCGGGCGAAGCAGGGCGACGGGATGTGGCGCGCCTTGCGGCACATGTCTCGAGTTGTGCCGAGTGCAAGACGTATCATGACATGGGAGAAAGGATCGAAAGGGCGACCCGGACCTGCGCTGCGTTTAGACAGCCGTCCCAGACCGTTGTCAGGACGATTCTTGCACAGGCACGCGACACGGAAAAACCGTCGCCGGCCACGATTTTCTGGCGCCCGCTGCTCTCCAGCGCGATCGGAATCGCGGCATCCCTCATAGTCATCGCCGGACTGTGGTTCCACTACAGTGGCCACGCCATCTATAACAAAGGCATTCTTGAAGCGAACGCCCTGGTCACGCTGGTTGGCGACAGAAGCGACGCGCAGCCAGGCGACGCGATCGCGCAAGGCGGAGATCCCGAAGAGGCGCTGCGCACGCTGGGAGCAAAACTACTTGAATGGGAAGGATTCACCGAAGAAGACACCGTCGCGGACGGAGAGATGGTCGACGAGGTTACTGAATGGCTGAAGCCCCCGCCCACAGCTCTTCGATCGCGTAGTACTGCCGCGTCCGCGGCTGGAATATATGGATGACCACCGAAAGGTAGTCCATCACAATCCAGCCATACTCCGGATCGCCGCACTTGTGGGGGCAAGTCACACCCGCCGCCTTGAGCTGCGAGTCGATCTCACGGAAAATGGCCTTAAGATGCGGCGGCGTGGATCCCGACATCAC
Source organism: uncultured Victivallales bacterium (assembly GCA_964424705.1). Lineage (GTDB taxonomy): Bacteria > Verrucomicrobiota > Kiritimatiellia > UBA8416 > CAYRKB01 > CAYRKB01. Next base: position 5,469 of record CAYRKB010000027.1, on the reverse strand, counting down.
AATAACGTAGTCCGCAAGATCCGAAACGCCGCTGAGGTCCAGAAGCCGCAGATTGATGGCTTTCTTCTCCGTCGCCGCCTGGCTCGCCAACCGCGCTAGTTCCAATGCTGTAATCACACCCTCCCCTGCGGATAAGCTTCCGCCTCAGCCATACAAAGCATGTTCTTCGATATACCGCTCCACTGCCGGCGGGATAAGATACCTGATACTCATGCCTTCAGCAACACGGTATCTGATGTCTGAGGACGAAATATCAATCTGCCGGCCCACGATGACTCCCTCCGCCAGCCGCTCGGCCCATGGCGATTCGATACGCAGGCTTGCGGGCTGCATGGTGCTTACGTCGAAGCCCTGCCTGCAAAACACAGCGAACCTGCAGAGCGTCATGAGCGAATAGACGTTCTTCCAGAGATGCAGTTCGCTCAACGTGTCGGATCCCAGGACAAAGACCAATTCTGTGCCCGGATGCTGCTCGCGCAGCTGTGCCACCGTATCCACGGCATAGGAAATGCCGGGCCGCCGGATTTCAATATCCAGCGCCTCGAATCGCGGATCGCCGGCGATCGCAGCCTGCACCATCGCCAGGCGATGCTCCGCCCCGATGAGCAAACCTGGATCCTTGTGGGGCGGCACGCCGCAAGGAATGAACATGATCTTGCTCAGGTCAAGGGCCTCCACGGCCGATTGCGCTAGAATCATGTGCCCCATGTGGACAGGGTTGAATGTCCCGCCAAGGATGCCAATTCGCTTCACCCGTGGATCTTGCATGGTTCCCTTCTACGCTCCGCCTTGCTGCTTACCATATTCCAAACCGTCCGAAAGGAAAAGCCAATTTACAGGCCTCCTGTCTCCGTAAAATCCCGCCTTGCAGAGGAAGACGGCGCGTGACAGATTGCACGCCGCGCGTTTCAGTGTCACGGCCCGCAGGAGCAACGCCATGAACGTTCCATCTGATGCAGAGAAGGAAGCCGTCTGGAAAGCCTATTGGGAGCGCAAACCGACCCGCGTGCCCCTGCGCTGGAATACGAATGTCCGGGTTATTCTGCTCGACCCTTCCCTCAACCCCGAAGGCCACACGTTTGAGGAGTTTTTCAAGGACCCGGTCATCGCCATGACCATCCAGGCGCGACACCAGGAGTATCGCGCGACGGTCCTAAGCCAGGTGAGCGACTGGTCGACCAAGCTGCCGGACGTGTGGTCCTGCGGCGTGGACAGCTTAAACACGTATGATGGCGCCTATTTCGGGGCCCCGGTGGTGTACGATGCAGGCCAGTGCCCAAGCAACACACCGTGTATGACAGAGGCGGACGTAGACGTGTTTCTCGCTCGCGATTTCTCCAAGCCGCTCGACAACCCCTGGGTACGCGAGA
>CAYRKB010000027.1:0-4089 GCA_964424705.1 uncultured Victivallales bacterium | reverse complement strand
TCAAGCTTCGCGAGGAGATGGTCAAGGCCTCCAAGGACTTCACCTATCACGGGCGCAAAGTCGACGTGCTGCCGTTCGGGTTGGGATTCGATGGCCCGGTGACCATTGGCGCCGTGCTAATGGGCACCGACCTGTTCGCTCTTCTCGGATGCGAGCCCGAAAGAGCCGTCGCATTCATGCAAAGGATCATGGAAGCCGCCGCGCTGCGAAACCAGGCGCTTGCCAACCTGAATGGGACATGGCAGAAGGCCCACCATGGCTGGATCGCCGACGACTCGATCCAACTCCTCAGCGCCAGCATGTATGAAGAGCTGATCGTCCCCCTGCATGAATGGTGGTACAGCGCCACGTCCGACACCAGCCCCGCCAGCCTGCGCCGTTCCATCCACCTGTGCGGCGACGTAATGCGACACCTGCCGATTCTCCACAAGAAGCTGGGAGTGGTGAACTTCGACACGGGGTTCCCTATCGACTTCGGACGGGTCCGGCGTGAACTCGGACCGGACGTCGAAATCTCCGGCGGCCCGCACGTGGCGCTCCTGAGCCACGGCACGCCCGCCGGGTGCGCAAAGCGCACCAAGGAGATCCTATTGAGTGGCATCAAGGAAGGCGGCCAATTCTCCCTGCAGGAGGGGAACAACCTCCCCCCCTGCTGTCCGATGGAGAATCTCCGGGCCGTCTACGAGACCTGCCTCGAATACGGCGGTTATTGAGCGGCAGTCTATTTCAGCACAAGATCGCGCCCAACCAGCGGGTCCATGTGCGTGAGCCACACAGCGGGGTGGTAGCTCTGCTTGCCAAGCCACAGCGTCAGCGCGAAGATTTCCAGCTTCCCGCCGATCATATCCTGGGTCACAGGGAGATAGTAGGTGTAGTTGGATCCCACCGTTCTCAGGCCGTATTCCGATTCCCAAGCGGTGCAGTCGAAGGACTCGGCACGATCGGGGCAGCCCACGAGTTTTCCGTTCAGCCGCGCCGCCACCCACCCACCATCACGACCGTGTTCCCCGTTGAGCGCGATGCAGAGGTAGCTTCCCGGCGTCGCTTCGTCGAGGGTCACAGTTCCTTTCCACCATGCCTCGGCCGGACGGCTATGGTAAGGGGGGAACAGATTCGAAGCCCGCCACCCTCCGCGCGGCAGCGCCCTGCCCCTCCGGAAACCCTCCGCCTCCGTCGGGATGATGGTATCCTCCTCGATCCGCAGGTAGCGCACAGCCTTCCCGGCGGGCATCGTGACAACGACTTCCTTTCCCGTCTTGCACACCGTCGGGGCACGATGCCACGACTCCAGGTCCGCAGACCATTCAGCCGTCGCCGCCGTCGTTCCAGACCGCAGCCTGATTACAAACCGGTCCATCCGCGTCGGCTTCGCAAAATCAATCCTGAGCGTGCTTGGCCCGTAGTTCTTCAGGATGCCGCCCAGCCGCGTTGCGCCAAACGCCGTCTTCGGGTCTCCATCGAACAGGTACCGGTCCCAGCCCCCCTTGTCGCGGAAGAGCTGCTGGTTGAAGAAAGCATCGCGCGCCGCCTGCACCGCCGGAATCTTCGTGGGGCCCGCCCTCCGCAGCGACCGCACTTCGAGCGCGTCGTTATCCGCCGCAAAGCACGTCGCTTCGTAGAGAGCCTCGGCGTCCGCAGGCACGTCGGGCTGCCACGTCAGGTCCGCCACCTTGCGATGCCACGGCTGCGCGAGTCTTGTGCCCGGAAATGTGACCTTCACAGCTTGTCCGTCCGTCATGCCCTTCAGCGGCACGCCGTCGAGGGTTGCGCTTTGGAACGTGAACCGGCCGGGCTCAAGCCTTACGGCAGCCGTCGTGCCGGGCAGCCCGCGCAGCGTCATCTTCACGGGCTTTCCTTCCACGTCCCTCACGACGTCCGCCTCGCATCCCTCCACGCCGACTTCGCCGCAAGGCGTCACCGTGGCCATGATCAGGCAGGAGTGGAACGGCTCCACCGAAACCGGAAGGGCGGCCCCGTACGCGTGGCGCCCGAGAATACGCTCGTGCGGATGGAACCGCCGCACGTCCACTTTGCCGCGCGCGGTCAGCCCGATGCTCTTTTCCAGCTTCACCTGAAACGTCTGCGTCTCCCACGTCAGGTTGCGCAGCGTGATGAACCGCGTCGATCCGTCGCCGCGCGCCACGGCGTTGAGCCCGTACTGCTTCTCCGGCAGCACCATGCCGTCCACGAGAATATCACGATAGCGGCGGTGCAGGTTGTAGATCCGCGCCAGCTTCGGAAACTCGTCATCCCGCAGGAACCAGGGGCTGCCGTAAATCTCGGGCGCCAGGATCAGGCAGCGGTTGAACGCCTGGAGCACCAGGTCGTCGTCCCACCCGTCCTGGCAGGACGACAGGCACACCCCGTGATCTTCCGTGAGACGGCCGAGGTTCGGCGGCAGGCCGCGGCGGAGCGCGCCGGCCCGGTGGTGCTTGGCGGTGCAATGGTTGACGATGTGGATGTCGACGTAGGTCTCGGCGCCCTCCCACAGGTACGTCGTCGCGTGGGGCGTTCCCTTCCCGAGGTCGATCCGGTGGTTGAGCACGATCAGGTCGGGGCTGTGCGCCCGGCACGCTTGCAGGGCTTCGACAAAGGCGTCCTGCTTCTCCGGCCGCAGTCCGCCGCAGCACTGGTCCAGTTTGAAAAGAGCCATGTTGTGGTCACGGCAAAGGCTCACGAGCAGTTCCGTGCGGGCCTTCGCCTCCGCCGCCGTGTCGCCAAACCCGTCCGGCCCGAGCCACATGCCCATGCGGCAGCCGATCGCACGCGCGGCGTCGACGCTCGGCTTGAGCCCGCCGGGGAATCTCTGCTGCCAGCGCTTGTCCATGCGCCAGTACCCGCCGTCCGGCCCCTGGGTGTCGAGGTTGCCCGCATCCCAGGCATAGATGTCGAGCTGCATCCCGTACTCGCTCCGCAGCCACCCGAAGAACGCGAGGTTGGTCAGCGTCTGCTCCCCGGAGGACCCTTCCCAGGTGTTGTCGATCCAGGAGAAATACTGTGCCTTTGAAGGAGTGCGCTCATCCGCGCCAGCAAACACTTTTGCTGCCCGTTTCGTCGCCTTTCTGGTGCCTGTCCGCATGTGTGTCATCCCCCGTTGCGTTATCATTCCTGCCGCCCTCATCCGGCCTCTCCGAAGGCGGAGAGGGACGATACCACAAGACCGCACCGGGTTAAAAGACTGTTGTTCCGCTGATTCTGCTTGCAACCATCCCCCGCTTAAGGATTATTGAGCGGATTCTTCACTTGTAAGAAAGAGGAGCCGGCCCAACATGACAAACCGCGAACGCACCTTGGCCCTACTGAGGTATCAGCCGTACGACCGCCTGCCACTCATCCACTTCGGGTACTGGGGTGAGACCCTTGAGAAATGGATGCAGGAGGGCCACCTGACGCGCGAGGACCTCGACGGCGTAGGCGACAGCAGCCCGAAGGAAAACATCATCTCGGCCCGGCTCGGCTTCGATTTCAACTGGCAGACCATGCACAGCGGAGATGTCTGGCTGCGGCCCGGCCTTGAAGGCAAGGTCGTCGCGGAGTTTCCCGACGGGACGAAGCACGTGATGGGCGGCGACGGCGTGATCTACGTCCAGAAGCCAGGCGCGGGCTCCATCGCGGCCCATGTGGACTACCTTCTCAAGGATCGCGCGGCGTGGGAGGAACATTTCAAGTGGCGCCTGCAGTGGTCGGAGGACCGGGTCAACAAGGCCGCGTCCGCTGCGCAAAAATCCGCCGGGCGCGAGACTCCGCTCGGGCTGCACTGCGGAAGCCTGTACGGGAACATCCGCAACATGCTGACGTTCGAGGGATCCTGCTACCTGCTCGCCGACGACGAGGCGCTCTTCACCGAGATTATCGATACGGTGGGCGAGCTGTGCTTCCGGAACGTGGAGGCGATCCTCGCGGCGGGCGGCCAGTTCGATTTCGCGCACTTCTGGGAGGATATCTGTTTCAAGAACGGGCCGTGCATCGCGCCCGATGTCTTCCGCGCGAAAGTCGGTCCCCACTACAAACGCATCACCGACCTTGTCCGCCGCTACGGGATCGACATCTGCTCGCTCGACTGCGACGGCCTGATCGACGCCCTCATCC
>CAYRKB010000026.1:24275-38102 GCA_964424705.1 uncultured Victivallales bacterium | reverse complement strand
CTTGCCGTCCTCCCCCGTGTAGACGAGGTTGAAGCGCTCCGGCAGGTTGAAGTCGAACTGGATTGTACTGAGCTGCCATTCGCGACCGATCGCATCCTTGATCTTGATATCGATCTTGGGCCCGTAGAACGCGCCGCCGCCTTCGTCCACCTGGTACGCGACGCCCGCCTCTCGCAAAGCCTGCTCCAGCGAGCGGGTCGCCTGCTCCCAGCGCGCCGGGTCGCCGACGGCCTTCTCGGGCCGCGTGGCGAGGTATGCGGAGAACTCGGTAAAGCCAAAGGTGCGAAGAATGCGCAGGGCGAAGCTGACCGTGCGAACAATTTCCGACTCGATCTGGTCGGGCGTGCAGAAGATGTGGGCGTCGTCCTGCGTGAACCCGCGCACGCGCAGGAGCCCGTGCAGCACGCCGCTCTTTTCATAGCGGTAAACCGTGCCGAGCTCGGCCCAGCGCAGCGGCAGGTCGCGGTACGAGCGCATGTGCGCGCGGTACACCTGGATGTGGAACGGGCAATTCATCGGCTTGGCGTAGTAGTCGCCGCCCTCGATGTCCATCGGGGAGTACATGTTCTCTTTGTAGAAATCGAGATGCCCCGAAGTCTGCCACAGCACCGCGCGCCCGATGTGAGGGCTGTAGAGAAGCTCGTAGCCGCTGGCCAGATGCTCCTGTCGCCAAAAGTCTTCGATCGCCAGGCGGATGCGCGCACCTTTGGGATGCCACAGGATCAGGCCGGGGCCGACATCCTCCTGCACGCTGAACAGGTCGAGCTCCTTGCCCAGTTTGCGGTGGTCACGCTTCTTGGCCTCCTCGAGCCGGTCAAGGACGGCCTTCAGCTCCGCGGTCGTCCCCGCCACGACGCCGTACAGGCGCTGCAGCATGGGGTTCGTCTCGATGCCGCGGAAGTAGGATCCGGCCACGGAGGTCAGCTTGAAGGCCGCGATCTGCCCGGTCCGCTCCAGATGCGGGCCGCGACACAGGTCGACAAACTCGCCGCAGCGGTAGAGCGTGATCACGCTGTCTTCGGGAATATCGGCGAGGCGCTCGACCTTGTAGGTCTGGCTTGATTTCCGGAACAGGTCCGCCGCGTCCTGGCGCGACACCTCGACGCGCTCGAAAGGAAGATTAGCCGCGACCAGGCGCTGCATCTCCTGCTCGATCTGCAGGAAATCCTCCGGCGCCAGCCGCTTGGGGAGATCGAAATCGTAGTAGAAGCCGTCATCCGTCGCCGGCCCGATATCGAGTTTGACGTCCGGGAAAAGCCGGCATACGGCCGCAGCCATCACATGCGCCGCACTGTGGCGCATTGTCAGAATGTCCAAAGTTCTAGCCTCCAGCGGCACCTGCCCGGCGCCTTCCGTGTCCGGCGCGCAGAACCCGCCCCTGCAACACAACCCAAAAACACTTCACGATGCGCACGACTGTATCGCATTTGCCGCGCACCTGTCAACCAGAGGCCCCTGCCTTTTCAGTGCGGGCGGCGGCGGCGGTCCTGCTCCGATTCGCGGCCGGTGAGGAAAGTCAGCTTCATCGGGTACTCGTCCGGATCGAAGGTGACGAAGTAGAAGTGCCACAGGATAATCGCGAATGTGGCAAGAATAGCCTCGTAATAATGCACGGTGGTTGCGAGATCGTACACCCATTTCGGAAACAGCGTGAGAGTCCAATCCGACCATGTCATGAGGGCGCCCGTGGCTGCCATGATAACCGAGCCCCACACCAGAGCCCAGTATTCCGCCTTTTCGATATAGCTGTAGAAGCCGTAGGTCGGCTTGTCGGGCCGCAGCCCGACGTAGTAGAGGAACGTGCCCCAGCACTCCTCGACGTCCGTCAGCGCGGGCAGCAGCGCACGCAGGTGATGCCTGCCCCGCGCCGTGAACATCACATACGCCGTGTGGTAGACCGACAGGAGGCAGAACAGCAACGCCGCAACGTGGTGCAGCATGCCGCGCCAGTCCACCGCGCTGGTAAACAGCCGCGCCCACCAGGCGTGCGGGAACTTGAGCGCAAAGCCTGTGTAGACCAGCGCGACGAAAGTGACGATGAGCACGCCGTGCTGCACGCGCTCGCCCAAAGACATGCGCTCCTTGCCGGGCTGGGCGCGCTGGCGCTGCATGTGCGTCCGGATCTTCTTTGCGTAGTCGAGCAGGTTGTGCACAAACATCCCCCCCAGGACGCCCGCAATCAGGAAGATGTAAGCCCAGCGTACGTACGTGATCGCGACGTGCTCCGTCGTGCCGGTGACGCCCGTGTGAATTTTCGCGCCCTTCAGATCCTTCCCCAGCCGCGGGTGGCACCGTCCGCAGGTCTTCACCAGGTGGCCCGGGTTAATGCTGGACGCCGGGTCGCTCGATGGCAGGATCTCATGGGCGCTGTGGCACGAGGCGCAGTTGGCAGCTTTGACGCCACCCAGCTGCATGGAAAGGCCATGGTAGCTCTCCATATAGCTGTTCACGGCCTGCTGCGGGAGCCGGTACTTGGTGACAATGGCCTTCGAGGCGTGACACTGGCTGCACGTCTCGGAAACATGCGTCGCGTTCACCGGCGATGCATCGCTCGCGACCGCAGCCAGCGCGTGCTCGCCGTGGCAGTCGGTGCAGACCGGGGTATGACGCTTGCCTGCCAGCATGGCCTTGCCATGCACGCTGCGCGAGTACTGACCCAGAATGTTCGTATGGCACGCGCCGCAGGTGGAGGTAATCTTCTGCCAGTGCAGCTTCGACTCGGGATTCGTCGCCTTGAGCAGGTCGTGCGAACCGTGGCAGTCCGTGCATACTGCCGCCCGGTCCATACGCTTCCGCAGAAACGCGATGCCATGCACGCTCTTCTCATAGGAGATCGTCGGGCCCTGCTGGCTGAAGTTGAACTTCTCCATCTTTTCCGTCTTGCGGTGACAGCGGGCGCAGGTCTCCGGAATGTTCACCCTGGAGACGGGCGAATTGGAACCACCGACTGCGGCAATCGTGTGAGGGGAGCCGTGGCAGTCCGCGCAGGCGGGAGCTTCCGTGACGCCACGCGCGAGGGCTGCCCCGTGGTCGGACTTGAGATAGCGATCGGTAGGGCCCGCGTGGCAGGTGCGGCAGCCGACCGGCTTGAGCTTCTCCTCGTGCGGCAGGTCGGTAATGTCGGCATGACACATGACGCAGCGGTTGGATCCGTGAACGGAAGCGCCGTACGAGCCCTGATCCACAAACAGCGACACCGCCTGCCCGGTTGCGTTACTCTTGACGAAGCTCTTGTCTGCGTGGCACTCGAAACAATCTGAGTTCTCAATCACGGCCCCTGACGACATCGCCGCCCAGAGCGGAATAGCTCCGGCGAGCAGAACCAGCCTTGTAGCAAGCTTCATACGGCATCCTCAGCGCGGGAAAACCCCTGCGGCGCACCGGCGTTTGCGAAAAACAATCTGGCCGCGAAGCGGCTCGTTCAATCCGACAAAGACAGCGAACAGCGTAGCATTGTCCCGTACTAACTCAATTGCACCAATCTATTGTTTAGCGGACTTATATACGCATCTTTCGGCACATTCTGACCTCGCGAGCGCATGGCAGCAGATCCAATACCGTCCGCATAGAGCAGCTCTACGCGGGCCGTGAGTGGGACGGGTAAGCTAAATCCAAAATGCAAATTCTGACAACACAATTGTGTTCGAACCGACGATGGCGTACAACTTCCCCCATGAACGCGTTACGCATCGCGATGGTACAGTCCAATGCGGGGATCGATCCCGCCCGGAATCTGACCGACATCGAGGCCCTGCTGGACGGCGTGCCGCCCGCCGACCTGATTGCGCTGCCCGAGGCGCTGCTCCTGCGGGGCGACACCGACGACTATCGCCGTCTCGCAGAGCCGCTGACCGGTCCTGCAGCGCAGCAGCTCGGGCGCATGGCCGCGCGGCGCGGCAGCTGGCTGCTCGCGGGATCCCTGTTTGAGCGCGAGGGAAATCGGGTCTACAACACCTGCGTTCTGTTCGACCGCGCGGGCCGCATCGCCGCAACCTACCGCAAGATGCACCTCTTTGAAGCGACGCTCGACACCGGCGAGCGCATCAGGGAACAGGACGCCTATGAGCGGGGCGACAAGCCTGCTCTCGTTTCGATCGAGGGCTGGAGCGCAGGCCTGAGCGTCTGCTACGATATCCGGTTTCCGGAGCTTTACCGGTGGTACTCAAGTCGCGGCGCGCACGTGCTCTTTGCACCATCCAACTTTACGCAGCGGACCGGGAGAGATCATTGGTCCACTCTCGTTCGCGCCCGCGCGATTGAGAACCAGTGCTTTGTCGTTGCGCCTGACCAGTGCGGCGCCAACCCTGTGACCGGAGTGACAAGCCACGGACACAGCATGGTCGTGGGGCCATGGGGCGAAGTGCTGGCGCAGGGAGGCGATGAGCCGGCAGTGCTGCAATGCCGCCTTGACCCGCAGGAGATTGTGCGAACCAGGGCGCGCATCCCCGCCCTCACCCACCGGATCCCCGGGCTGTAAGGCAGGCTGAACAGCCCCGGGCGCGGCTACTTGCCGTCGATCGTGGCGTCCTCGACAAGAACCTCGTAGCGATAGCCTGAGCCGAAGTCCTTGTTCGTGGCCAGCACGCCGCTCACCGTCACAATGCGGCCAACCTCGGTCTCGGCCTTGGTCGTAACCGACAGGTCCGGGCTTCCGTCCTTGCAGCTCGCGTCCCGCAGGCGGAGCCAGTTGCGGTCAAGAATCGAGGCGTTATAGCGCACAACCAATCCGCGCACCGTCACCTTCTTGCCCGCCAGGGCATCTTTCCCGGCGAAAATGTCGACGACCGTGCTGCCGCCCGGCGCTTTCTCAACCTTCGAAGCGTCCAACGCTGCGGCGGCCGCACCAGCCTTCGGCTTCACCGGCGGATGCCCCGAAGGCAGAGCACCTTCCGCCGCCGCTCCCGCCTTCGGCTCCAATTGGGGGTGGCCCGGCGGAAGGGCATCCGCACCCTTCTGTCCTTTCGGCTTGGATCCCTCAACCGCAATCTCGTCGACAAAATAGATCTTTTCGAAATTGCGCTTGAGCGACTTGCTTTCAAAATTCTCCATAGGCATCTGGCCCGAGAAGCTCACGGCGTCGCCCACTTTTGCCTCGCTCGAGCTCGCAGCCGCCCATGCCTTTTCCGACCCGGTGTCCACCTGAACATAGGTGTAGCCGCCCGAAGGGAATGTCTCGACGACCTTCCCCTTGATCTCCACGGCGCCCGCAGGCTGCTCCGCTTCAGGCTGGTCCTTCGGCTTAGCTGCCCACACAAGACTGCCGGCAACAGCACCGACCAAAACCACAGCGACAATCGAGGATTTCTTCATCATGCCCTTCCTTCTCGCCCTGCCCCCATTCTCAGGAGGCGTAGCTATGCAGCCCCTTCCACCAGAAATTCACGCCGACATAGGTGATGAGCACGGCAAAAAAACCCACAACAGCAATCCACGCCTCCCGCTTGCCTCGCCAGCCCCGCATGTACCGGCAGTGCAAGTACGCCGCGTAGATCAGCCACGTCATCAGAGACCAGGTCTCCTTCGGGTCCCACGACCAATATGTACCCCAGGCGGAGTTCGCCCATACCGCGCCCGTGATGATGCCCACGGTGAGGAAGAGAAACCCAAAGGAAATCGTCTTCGCGGTTGAGGCTTCGAGGAGGTCGAGCGTTTCGGCGCTTGCCCCGCCTGACACCGGCACGGCCCCGTTCAGCACCTCCCCGGTGGCCGAGACGGCCACGGCGCGCGATCCGATCAGGTACGAGATGGCCGAGAGGAACGACACCGCAAACCCGCCGTACCCGAGGAAACAAGTGAACACGTGCACCGAAAGCCAGTTGCTTTGCAGCGCAGGCACCAGCGGCTGAATTTCCTTCTCGAAAGTACTCGCCCATGCCAGGATCAGGGCCGCCAGCAAGGCCCCCGCGGCGGCGAACGCCGGGATCCGGGTCCGGGCCCGCAGCGTCAGGCACACCAACGCAATGGCCCACGCAAAAAGAAACAGAGACTCGAACATGTTGCTGAACGGCGCCCGACCCGCCTGCACCCAGCGCATTGCCATGTATACGGTCTGCACCGCAATGCCGCCCGCCATGAAGGTTGTCGCACTGAGCGCGACAAAGCGCCGCGCGAGGAACAGAGAGGCCACAAAGAATGCGGCGGCCGCGAGATAGGCGCCAAAGCTGATGTTGAAGAGTATGATCATGTCTTTCGTTCCGCCTTCTTTGCGCGGGAAGCCAGCCACGGGTTGATGTAGAATACGGCCGTCATCCCTGCAATCATTAACGCGAATCCTACGAACACCACACTCACGCCCGGGTCGCGCACCACCTGAAAACTTGTCCACGACGGGTCCTCAGGATTGTATCCGCTCTGGTAGAACCGATACCCCTTCCATGCCAGAGGGGAGTTGACCTCAATCGTCTTCTCCAGAACCACGGTGCCATTCTCAAGAATCTGCACCTGGCTCTTGTAATCCTTGATGCTGCCCCCGCGGCTTCGCGAGTCCCGTTCATACTTGAAAGCCAGCTCAAGGGGATTCGCGTCGGGGCCGTCCGCCGGTCCGACATGCTTGTTGAAGTCCGGGTACTTCGCAAAGAGCCACGTCTCGTTGGTCGCTGTCTCGCTCACGACCGACACGAGAACGGCGGGGTTGTCATCGCGGCTGGACCGTGACCGCTTCTCCTGGGTTACAGGGTCGATCACGAAATCCGACAAGAACTTCTTCACCGTCACCACGAAATGGCCGGAGGATCCGCCTTCCGTGTGCAGCGTGTGCGGGACCCCCAGTTCAGCCGGCAGCTCGCACGCAAGCTTCTTCGCCGGCCAGCGGACATCAATTTTTCCCAACGGCTGCCTGGGATTCGACTGCTCCTCCTTGCCGTCCTCGCCATAAAGCTCAATCTTGAAATCCACGAGGTGAACCTTGAATGGGAGGGCCTCTTCTCCCCCGCCTGCTGAGAACGAGCCATAGGTGTGCCCGACTCTCAGGTCCATGCCGCCGTGCACACCCCATAGCGTGCTAATGACTCCCCCGCACAGGATCAGCAGCATGCTCACGTGCGTGACGACTGAGCCGATCACCCGGCCCCTGAGATGCTTCGCCACCCGCGTGGCGGTAATCGCCCTGCGCCAGGTGCACACAAAAAGGCTCGCGGCAAGAAGTCCCAGTAGAAGAGCGAACCACCAGCAGTTAAAAACGCGGGTCAGCCCCATCGCCGTGAGCCGCTCCATGAGCGCCGCGTGGGCCGGGTACTTCGCCACGTAAGCAGAGACCTGCGAGCCCTGAGGCAGCAGCGTGCCCGTGAGGCACGCCGCCACGATCAGGACGACGATCACCAGCGCAAACCGCAACGACCCCACGAGTGCTATGAGGCCATCGCCAAGCCCCCCCGAGGGAGATTCCCGCGGGGGAGTCGCCGGCGCGTTCTGTTCGTCGTTCGTCATACGGGTCAGACGTTACTTCTTGGCGTTGGGATTCGGGTGCTTGATCTTCTCAAATGCCTGCTCCACGTCGAATCCGACTTTCTTCCCGTCCTTTGTCGTGTAGCGCTCGGGGTTCCATGTCGGGCTCTCCGCATTGTGGCACTTCTCGCAGCTCTTGGTGGCAGGATGGACCATGCCGCCGGCGATGCACTTCTCGCGGCTTTCCATGGTTTCCTTGCTCTTGTAGCCCGAACCGGCGCCGTGGCAGGATTCGCAGCTTACGCCCTCTTCCACCGTGACCTTGTCGCTCTGCACCGTTTCAGTCCCGTTGTAGGCTGTGCTGTGACACTTCAGGCACTTGCCGCTCTTCTGAGGATCGTCCACGCCGGCCTTCTTTGCCGCCGCCTTCGCCTCCTCGGTGGCCAGCGCAGCGTACGCCTTGGCATGCGACCCGGCCTCCCAGATGCCGAACTGGTTGCCTGTTTCGGCCTTCTTGTGACACATCTTGCAGGACTTGACGCCCACGAAGTCAGCCGACGACGCCACCATAAACCCGCTCGCCACCAACGCCGCTACCACCCAACCGACGATCCTGCGATTCCTCACGTGATAACCCTCCTGCATTGTTTATGTTTGCGCATCCACGGGCCACGCTAGGACATGCACGCGCCCGCCACCGGTCCGCTTCGCCGCGCTATTGTACACGCGGGTTTAATCTATCACGACCTTACCTTACTCGCAATAGCACAACGCTACGAATAGCAAGATTGTTCGCACTGTTGTTCGCACTGTTCCGTAGAACAGTCCAGGGGGCGCAGCGGCCAGGGCCGAGGGTTGTCAAGGCCTCCGCCAGCCGGGCACAGATGCGCACAAAAAGAGAAATCAGCGCGCAACAAGCACCTTGCAGTTCCGGCCGATCCCGGCCTGCGCATTGAACATTGCGGGTTGAGCGTTCCGTCCCTCTACAGCCGGGACGCCTCCCACCCTATACCTACGGACGAGTGTACTTCTTTGGATTGTGACTGACTCCATGACAGTCCAGATAGCAGGTCCCCTCCGTGGCGTCCAAACTATACTCCAGCCTGTTGCCATTCGTCGCAACCCCCGACACCGGATCCGCGCCGCCGGTTCTGAAGTTGATCAGATGTTCATTGTCCTGCACGCCATGCGGATCGTGACAGGTGCTGCACGCCGTGCCCGCGGTCCAGACATGCCTGTAGTGCTCGGAGAAACTCTCATTATTCTGGATACTGTTCTCGCTGTGGCACTTGTAACACAGTGCGTATTCCGCCGTGCCGTAGGGGCCGTCCGAAGTGTTCAGATTCAGCTCCAGAAGTGGCTCGTAGATCGAACCGTGCGGGCCGTTCGGCCCGCCGCCACCCGCGCCGGGACCATCGTTGTTGTTGTGGCAATCCGTGCAATACACTCGGCTGTTCTCCGTCCATGTCGGGCCTTTCAAGCTGGGAACGTCCGTATTCTTGCCTATGGCTTCGATCGGATGAAACGACTTGTTTCCAGTATCGAACTCAACGATCGTGTTCAGCTCGGGATGGTCCCGCGTGGGCGGGGAATACGCCGGGTCATACGCTTCTCCCTTCTTGCTGCTGGCCCCATGACAACGAAAACATAGCTCATACTCGTATTTCACGGGGTCGATCGTCGAGCCCGTGGCGTCCACGCCCGCGACGCCCGCGAGTGCACCCGATGCGTTCGGCGCCGTGGCCCCCGCCGCGGCGGAGGCATGCGGATTGTGGCAGTCCACGCATGTGACGTGCCGGGTCGGTGGCTCGACTAGATCTTCCAGGGGATCATGCCCTCCGGTTGAAGCGATCGGGTGCTTGTACGTCTTGCCAAAGACGCCCTGGATATCCTTCGCCGCCCCCATGTGGCTATTGTGACAGGAGTAGCAGTTATCCTCCGCGAGTTCGAAATTCAGCAAGCGCTCCCCCTTGCCGGCTGCGTGCGGAGTGTGACAGCTTTCGCAGCCGTTGGCCTTGACGGTGGTTCCTTCCGTATGCGGCCACGGATCCGTGCCGTTTCCGTCCCAGGTGGACGTACGATGGATGGAAACGGAATTGGTGTCGCTCCAGTAGTTCTTCTTGTGGCACGCGATGCAGAGCGCCGACTCCGTATTCTCAACGACCAGAAACTTCCCGTTGTCGTTGTGGTGCGGATCGTGGCAGGAAGTGCACTGCACCTCCCCTTTGCGGTCGAGATGCACGTGCTCTTCAATCAAGGACGGATCCAACTGTAACTCACCGTTGGCTGTGCTATCGTAGACAAATGAAACTGGGTGGTCATTTGAGAGATCTGTGCCGAGGTTGGATCGACCCGCCGGCATCCTATCGATTCCGCCGACGAACGGGATCTCAGCGGCCCGGCTCCGCACCATGCCCAGCGCAACGGTGCCGTCGTGGCAGCTTAGGCAGAGCTTGGAGGCCCCGGTGGGTTGGTCAGGAACCGGCGAAGCCTTCATCGTAGTGCTGCTGTAAGGTGTATACGGTGCGCTTGAATCAAACCGGTTCCAAAGCGGGGCCTGGCTGGACCCCCCGTGCGGCGTGTGGCAGAAGATGCAGACATCGCCCTCGCCTGCGGACCTGATCGGGCCGGGAGCTGCCGCCGAGAGATCGTGCTTGGACCCGACAACGCTATTCGTGAACAGGCCCGCGAGCACCTGCACGGGTTGGCTCGCCAGCACCAGGCCAAGCGCAGCCAAAAGAACCTGCACAGGCCTCCCGAATCCAGCTGCAGGGCGCCTGCGCGCAGTTACGATGCCAGGGATAGAACTCATGGTTTACCTATGTATTTGAAGACCTGGACGCGGCGGTTGTACACATCCGCGACCAGGATCTCGTTGTCACGACCGATGGCAATCCCGGCCGGCAGCCAGAATTCTCCGGGCCTCGAGCCCGCTGACCCCCACCGCATGAGGGATCGCCCACCCATGTCAAAGACCTCAACGCAGTCAAGGACCGCATCCACGACATACACGTGGCCGAAGCTGTCCACCGCGACCCCCTTCGGCCGCCCGAGCCGCCCCGGGGCGTCGCCCGCGCCACCCAGCACAGCCTCGAAATGACCATCCTTGTCGAATATCTGGACCCGGGCATTCGCAGAGTCCGTCACAAGAAGACACCCGTCCGGGCCCGCCGCAAGGTGGGTCGGAAAGTTCAGTTCGCCGGGCGCCGCGCCGCGCGTGCCGAACCTTGACAGGTATTGTCCCTTCAGATCGAACACTTCGATGCAATGGGCCGGAGCATCCGCCACATACAGTTTGCCGTTGAGAATTGCCAGCCCCGACGGACGCGTGATGTTTTCGCTGATTTCAAACAGCGGCTTTCCCTTGACGGTGAATGCGAGAATCTTCCCCAAGCCGGAGTCGGCCACGAAGAACGTGCCGTTGGTCTTCACGATCGCCACCGGCAGCGCGAACCAAGTCCGTCCGATCTTTTCCCACCGGCGGCATTTCTTCGTGGCACGCTCGAAATAGCGGATGGAGGCGGCGCCGCTATCGGCGATGCAGACATTGCCGTCTTCATCCAGTGCAATGCCGAAGGGCTTCACAAAGTTCTCCTCGGCTAGCTTCCTGCCGGTGACAAAGTTGATGACCCGGGTCCAGACCCGGACCTTTCGCCCCCAGTCGGCTGACCCTTGAAAGCTCCGGACGTAGGCAATGCGGGGTTCGTCGGGAGGCGTGGGCCAGACGAGCGCTGCCTGGCTCTCCGGAGAACGGGCGGCGGCCGCGGCCCAAAGGGACGGCACGGCAGCAAGAAGTAAGGCCACAGATATGGCGGCAGCCGTTCCTGCTGGAGGCCCTGTTCTTCTATTGGCCGATTGCATGTACTGGCTCAAAAGGACCGCCGCGCGCTCAGCGTGATGGTGCGGCGCTCACGATCATCGCCGCTGTACGTCTCGTCCTGGAGTTCATAATTCAACCGCATCGTCATCTGGCCCAGCGCGTAGTCGATGTTGGCCCGAGTCGTATTCAGGCGCCGGTCAATGCCCTCGCCGCGATCTATGTGTACGCCGCCCTCCAGGCCGAACCCAAGCCGGAATGTGCACCGCACGCGATACCGGCCGACGAACTCATACGTGTCCCGCTCCCGATCCGGATCCCGATAGCTGTAGCTTGTTTCACGGGCGTTAACGCCCAGGCTCGACCAGTCCGTAACAGGACACGTTAAGCTCTGAAACAGGCGAACTGCGCTGTAGGGCGTCAGGCTGGAATCGTAGTCCTCGTACTCCGCGCCCGCCCGCAGCCATCGCCACGAAAGGTCCATGCCGACCGTCTTGTCGTCCAGGTCTTCGTAGGTTGTGGACAGATCTCCGTGGTTGCGCATGAGACGGACCCGCCCGTAAACGCCCAACACGCCGTGGAACAGCTCCATCCGGGCGTCAAAGGCGTCGCTGCGGGTGTCGTACTTCGCTGACGGCTGGCCGGCGGCGATGTAGTCAACCCGCACCGTTGCACCGTTCGGAATGGTCCCGCCGACAACTCGCTGAAGCTCCACGCGCGTCCCGCGCGGGATCACTCGATAGTCAAGTAATTCCCGGTATATGACAGCACCCGACATATCCTTTACGACGATGGTAGAAGTGTCCGCATAAAGCTGATTCAGGAAGGCCATCGTTCCATCACGCATGACGTGGGTCTCGCCGACCACCGCGGTGGAGTCCCCTGATCCACCTTGCGTCCGCCGATCCAGCTGGCCATGATACCCGAGGTTCAGCCGGCCCCACGTGCTCAGGCGCTTGACGTATCTTTCGTCGATTCCTGCCCCATACGTCGTGGACTCCCGGGAACTATCCTCGCCATCGGACTGCTCCGACCCGCCGTGGACGTCAACCGACGAGAAGAGGCTTTCATAGAGCTGATGGTTAAGCGAGGCACGGCCTTGATGGTTGTCCCCCGAAGCCGCGTCGCTGCGGTTGCCGTCGTAGGAATAATCGTAAATGCTCCGCAACGTCTCGGAATGCCGGAGCGTGAGCCCCTCCTGGGCGCTATAGTAGCTCAGCGGGGCAGACGATGATTCATAGCTGTTGTACGAAAGAGAGGAGGAAAGCGATGACCGGTTGTCCTTTCCAAATCTCTCAGCGTCAGAGAGTCGCGCCTGATGCCGCTGCCCATCTTGCGTTGCGAGGTCTTCTTCATCACGCCTGAAACGGTTAAACGAATACCTGAAGTCCGTGTAGTCAGAAGTCGCACGCCTGTTCCGGGCGGTGAACAAGACCGAATCGTCGGTCAGGGAAGAAGGCCGCGTCGAATCGTCGACGTTCTGCCTGCTGTGAGTTGCAGTCACAAGGAACGGCACCGGGCCAGCCTGATATCCCGCGCTGCCGCCGAAGGTCTGGTCGTCCACCTTGACTCGCGTGAAGAAATCATAGTCACGATACACATCATGCCGGGCCGCAAACAGTCTCACGGCATATGGCTCCTTGCGCAGCATCGTGATCCTGGCGTCGTAGTCCTGCAAAACACTCCGGCCGTGCCGGTTGGTCACGGAAACGCTTTCTATCCGCACGTCCTCCCAATACAGCCCTTCCCGGACGAACAAGTTATAGCTGAGAAAATTCGGGTGATAGACGGACCCATCCGCGCCCACGCGCAACGAGGGGCTCAATTCGCGCGTATCCCGCCTGAAAGGCCGGCCTTCCCCCGCTGCCGTGCGTGTCTCCATCCGGTCTTCAGCGTCTAGAAGAAGGCTGACGTCAGTGAAGCGCAACTTAAAAAGCTCCGGCTCTTCCGCCATCAGCCCGGGCTGTGCCCAGACCCACCCGGCAACCACAAATGTGAACAGCGCGAGCCATGCGTAAAACCGTTTGTCGCGTTGGGGATTCGTCATGGTGTGGATGGCGCAGGCTTGGCCACGGCGGATTTCAGAAGCTTCTCGCTATCCGAGCTGTGGGGATCGTGGCAGCCCGTGCATGCGGCGTCGGCAATCTGGAGATGGGCCGCCTGCGCGATGATCTCTTTCTGGTCGTGACAGTCGTAGCACAGCGTCTGGCCGCTCTTCTTCAGAAGAGACGGCTCCGTGGAATCGTGCGGCCTATGACAATCAAGGCAGGCGCCTTCTTCAGCAGGCGAATGCTTCACCTTCTTCGCCGCAACATCGTCGTGACACTCGATACAGAGCGCCTTCCCCTTCTTCTTCAGGAGCGACTTCTCTTTCGACTGATGCGGGTCGTGGCACGCCAGGCACTCGCCCTCTTCCACAGGCGAGTGCTTCACTTTCTCCGTCGCCATGTCATCGTGACACGGGTAACAGAGCGCCTTCCCCTTCTTCTTCAGCAGAGACTTCTCGTTGGATTGATGCGGATCGTGGCATGACAGGCATTCCCCTGCTTCCGCGGGGGAATGCTTCACCGTCGACTTCTCCAGGAAGTCGTCGTACAGCTTGGCGTCGACGATGATGCGCTTGGCGG
>CAYRKB010000026.1:17873-24265 GCA_964424705.1 uncultured Victivallales bacterium | reverse complement strand
GAAGTCGTCGTGACATGTGAAGCACAGCACGGTCGGCTTCTTCAGCAGCAAGAACTTTTCCGGCGACTGGTGCGGGCTGTGGCACTTGACGCATTCACCGGCTTCCACAGGGGCATGCTTGACCTTCGCTTTCTCCAGGAAGTTGTCGTGACACGAAAAACAGACCTCTGCGGCCGTGCCCTTCATCTTCTGGGAGAACTTCGACTCATGACACGCGTCGCACCTCTGCTCTTTGTAGGGAGGATGAACGACGAGCGGAGTCCTCTTCACAACCGCGCGCACCGGAGCACGGTTGGCACCTTGCCCTGCGGGCCGGGGCCGGGGCGTCAGCGCCACGGCATTGGTGTCCGTGGCCAGGGGAGGAACGCCATCAAAGAAGAGCGTAAGCCATTCGTGTTTCGTGCGGGTGGCGCAGCCCGCAAGGAGCCACATCCCGCAGATGACACCGCTCATTCTCAACAGCCATGCCGCGCGCTTCTTCACTCACCCTCTTGATGCTGTCGATTACCATGCCGGTACAGAGGCATGACGTCTCTTTCGGTAGGGACGGCCCTCCGGGCCGTCCGCGGACGCCTCGGAGAGGCGTCCCTACCAGAAGGCCCCGCCTCCGTGCGGCGTCTTCCAGGCTCTCGCAATCGTGCGCGTTACCGACCCAACCCGCGGAACTCCTGACCCCCTGCCGCCGCTCTACCGCTTGTGGCCGAACCCGTACACGCTGATCTTGCGCTTCCCGTACTGGTTGCTGACGATGACCAGGTACTCCAGCTTGAAACCGGGCGCAGCGTACTTCTGGAATAGATCCACGTTCTCGTAATCCACGGCAACGGAAGCTGGCAAGTACAACGGTGCCTTACTCCCTCCGGGCTCGCCGAAAAACAAAAGCAGTTTCCCCTCGGAATCAAAGATCTGGATCACAGAGGATTTCGCGTCCACCACATAGACCCTTCCCTCGTGATCCACGGCCACGCCCTTGGGCCTTGCAAACTGTCCCGGGCTGTCGCCATAGAGGCCAAAGGTACGCAGGTACACACCTTCCGCATCATACTGCTGCACACGGAAGCCGCCCGTGTCGCACACGTAGATCCGGCCCTGCGGATCGCCCGCGATGTTCGTAGGCTGAAACAGCTTACTCGCGTCATTCTTCTCGCCCCGGGGGATGGTGAACTGAAGTTCGTGCGAGGCCTTGTCGTACACGCGCACGGAGCGGCCCTTCATGTCCGTCACGTAAAGCCGATTCGTCGTGACCAATACGCCCGCCGGCTTAATCTCCATTCCCGGATCGTTTGTGCCAGCTCCGGTTGCCCGTCTTCCAATAGCTGCAAGGTAAGTCCCGTCTGCCGAATAGATGAGGACCTGGCCGCGCCCCGTGTCCGCAACATAGCGGGTTCCGTTAGTGTCCACGGCGATGTTGACGGGCACACGAAACTGCCCAGCTCCCTCGGGAGCAAAATATGTCATCTTGGGCTTGCGCAAATCCAGGATCTCGATCGCGTGGGCACCGGTGTCGCAGACGAAGATCCGATCGCGAGCCACGCCAACGCCATAGGGTTTTCCGATGGCCCGCCTGGGCGCCTTACCGACAATGAATCGCGCGAAGCGACTCTGCGGAGCCACGTCGCTCGCCTCCGAATAGCTGGTCAGGAATTGCAGCCGCGGCTCCTCGGGAGGAGGCGGGTAGTACAACGGGGCGGGCGCGCCCGTCCTGGTCGCGCAGCCTGCAGCCAGAGCCAGTATTCCCGCCGCCACGAAACCCCGTGCCGCCGAACGCGCTCGACCGTCGCATTTCATAGCTGTCTCCCGCTACCCAGAGTCAAGCAGCAAGGAATTGCTGCCTGCACGAAGACAAAGGCACCTTCCGACCGGAGTCGTAAGATGCCTTTGATAACTAGCACTTACCTGACGGCCCAGTCAAACAGCAATCATCACTTGATGTGGCACTGCAGGCACAGCATACTGCGGTCGTATCCCTCGCCCTTCGGGCTGTCGATGACGAGGAACATATACTGCGCGCCGGGGAACAGGCTCTGCGTCCCCTTCTGCGCGTGCGGGTCGTGACACGACGTACACTCCACCTGATCCCTACCCACGCCCTTCAGCAGCGCATCCTGAACGGTCATGGGACCACCAGGTCCGTCTCCCAGCCCTGGGACCGAAGGGTCAATCGTAGCAGTCGACGGATCCCGGAGATATGGATCTAAATCCAACAACGCAGTGTCATACGTGATTGAGATGGGATGGTCATCCGTTAGATCGCCCCCCGCTCCAATCGCTCCCCTGCCGCTCATAATTGTAGATCCTGTGGCGCCCCCGTAGCTATCCACGGCGGTCACGCCGTCATGACAGCTAAGACAAGCCAGCGATGCGCCCTGCGGCTCGCCTGTCGTCACTGTCGCGTCCATCGACCCGCTAACGGTGCTATCATACATCGTGAAGCTGGTCGGGTCCGCTGTCTCGTGAGTCCACAGAGGAACAAGCTGGGAGTTCACAGCGTTATGCGCCGTGTGGCAGGCCCCGCAGGCCGTTCCCGTCAAGTTCCACGATTCCAGCGAGAAATCGTGTGCCGAGTCAAGAATTCCTTGCGCCCGGACCACGCTGCCCACCGAGAGAACCGCTGCACCTGCCGCCGCCGCAACCATCAACCTGCTCGCTCTCATAGACCATCCCTTTCTGATCGTAATCGCCTCTGCTGCGCTGCTATTCAAGTCCCTACGTGTTTATGTTTTGACTCCAGCCCGACTCGTTACGGCAAGGCCAGAACCTTATTGCTCGCCACATTGAGCAGGTAACGCGCGTAGTTGGCATTATGCACTCCGTAGCTCGAATCGTAGGCTACCAGGTACAGGTTGAACCGCGCCTCCTGCACTGCCAGAGGCAGGTTCGCCAACGTCTGCTTTGTGCTCTTGGGCACAGCGCCGTTATTGGTGCTAGACAGACTGCCAGGTGTCCCGTATTCCCAACCGTTCGTGCTTCTCGGCCAGATAAGGTTGGTTGACGCCTTCGTATACGCCCAGTTCTGCAGCACCGATACCACCGTGCTGATGCGGTTCGAGATGTCCAGTTGGGTCGCCGTCACAATTGCCACAGGGTCGTTCGTGCCGTGGCAGGCGGATGTGCCGCACGTATTGGTTGTCATGCTCGGCTCGAAGTTGTGCTCCGCATGCTGCCCGGACAATTCCTTCTCCATGTGGCACTGAATGCACTGCGTCGCCACCTTCGCGCCGTGCGGGGACTGGAACGCCGTCGTGTTCGTGGCCACAGGCGGCACTGCGTCCGTCCACACACCCAGATTGCCCATCAGCATATTGTACTGCCCGGAATGGTGCGGGGGGCGGCCCTGCGCCACGGCCGAATTCGTCGGAGTCATCACAGCCGCACCGCGCGCATTGTGACACTGCGCGCAGATCATCACGCTAGGGTCGTACTGCAGCCAGAAGTTGTTGGATGCGTATGCGTAGTTGTAAGCCTTGTTGACTCCCATTGCCGGCCAGACCGAATAGTTCGTCGCCATAATCGGCGTGAGGGTGAAGAAGTTATAGGCGTTCGTGGACGTCATCGGGTTCCGCAGGTGAAACCCACCGTTCTCCGGGTGCTCATTGTGCGGGTCGTGGCACACCACGCAAGTCTGCCCGATCGCAGATGCTTCCGCTCCGCTGGGCAGGGCGCCCATCTTATTGAGCAGGGCCAGCCTGACCGATCCGGAATGGCAGAAACCGCAAGTGGACATACGCCCCTGGGCATATGCAATGCTGTTGCTATTGAATCCGCTGGTGGCGCCCGTAAAGTCCGCATTCACCTCGGCGTGCCCAGCTTCCTCCCACTCCGTGAAGGTTGAATGGTTCTGTGGGTCGCTGCTCTCGTGACACCCGCCGCACATCGTGGCGTCCAGCGTTACCGCCGGGGTGCTGAACTTGCCGGCATGCCCGCCGACCGGGCCATGACAATTCTCGCACTGCACATCGGCCATATAGGGCTTGGCATCCGTGTAGCCGGTGCTCAGTCCGTATCCAACCGTATGGCAGGCCAGACAGTTCGTGTTCTCATCCTCGCCGTATGCAATAAGGCTGTCAAAAGCTTCCGCATGCGGCGTCTTGACCCAGTCGCGGGCGATCTGGCTATGACACGTTGAACACCGCCCGTAGGCGCTGGCGTATTTGGGGGTTGGCCCGGTAACCTTGAACTCGCTGTTCGTCGGGACACTGCTCGGGCAAAGGTACGTCATCTGGCGCGCGGTGGAACTTACGGACGTGACCAGATTCGAAGTTGCCCAGCTGTTGCTTGAACGCCACAGCTTGTAAGGCCCCAGAAAGCCGTTCCAGTTTACACGAACCCGATTATTTGCGATGGAGGTCGAAGAGATCTCCGGTCTCGGATTGATGCCTCCCTCGTAGGGCGCCACAGGTGTGTACGGCTGAGCTAGCGCCACTCCCGAAAGACAGACCGCCAGCACCGACGCCATCAAGAACCGCTTCGCTGTCATTTGCATTCCCATCTCCTCGTTTCAGGAACCCTTGTCGACCCTGATCTAATAGATCCGTCGCTGTGTCTTTCCGTCACCTTAAGACAGATTTAGTGTCTCACCTCCCCGGGAAATGGGCAATGAGACAAATGTGTGAACTATGGGATGCTTCTACGAAATGAAACGGCAGAGCGAGAACGGGCAACTCCGACTGGAGACGTGGTGACCTCGCCACGTTCCCTCGCTCCTCCTCTTGCCCCCCCCGCGACGAGGGTGTCGCTTCTCCAGGAGTACGGAAACGAGCGAAATCAGACGTTCCGCTGGAGTCGCGGTGCCCCCGCCGCGTTCGCTCCGAGCTTCGCCGCATCTCCCCCGGGCGGCGATCCCCGGAACTCACATGCGCCCGGGACAACGACAGATGCGAAGATAGTTTGAAGGCGTCGGACCAAAACGCTACCTTCCCTGTCCATGGGAACTATTGAGGCAATCTGCGTCAGCCACCTTAAGGGCGAAAGGAAGTCACCAGCGCCGTCCGTCCGATTGCTGGAGAATCACGGCCTCGAGGGCGATGCGCATGCCGGGCCCTGGCACCGCCAGGTCAGCCTCCTCGCCGCGGACGACGTGGCAGCAATGCGCCGCAAGGGGCTGCCGGACCTGAAGGCCGGCGACTTTGCGGAGAACCTGCTCGTGTCCGGCATCGACCTCACCCCACTCGGCCTGGGCAGTCGCATCCGGATCGGCAAGGAGGCCGAGCTTACCGTGACGCAGCTCGGAAAGGTCTGCCACGCGCGCTGCGCCATCTATGAACAGGCCGGGGACTGCATCATGCCGCGGCTTGGGATTTTTGCGAGGGTCAGCGTAGGCGGCACGGCCTCCGCCGGCGACCCCGTGGAGGTGGTGGAAGTGGTCGCCCGCGAGACGGTCCAAGCCGTCGTCCTGACCATCAGCGACCGCTGTTCGCGCGGAGAGGCGACGGACACCGCCGGCCCGGCGACGGCGCGGCGTTTGAGGGAGGTCCTCAAGGCCCACATCTATAGAACCCGCATCCTGCCCGATGAGAAATCCGAAATTGAAGCCGCCTTGCGCCATTTCTCTGACGGCCACTCGATTGATCTCGTGCTGGCCGTGGGCGGGACAGGCTTTGCCCCGCGCGATGTGACGCCGGAGGCGGTGGCCGCCGTCGTCGAGCGGCTCACGCCGGGGCTGGACGAGGCCATGCGCCGTGCGTCCGCCGCCATCACGCCTCAGGCGATGCTCTCGCGCGCCGTGTCGGGAATCCGGGGCAGCACGCTGATCATCAGCCTGCCCGGCTCCGAACGGGCGGCGGTCGAGAACCTCGACGCCCTGCTGCCCGCGCTCGGCCACGGACTCGCGAAACTGCGCGGCGACCCGGCCGACTGCGGCCGGCCAGCAAAGAAAGAGGAAACCGCGAATGGACGCGAATGAACGCGATGGAAGCGTGTTGTGCTTAAGAAAAACCGCTGACAAATACCCATGTTTCCAGCAAGACATTCCCTTCGCGTACATTCGCGTCCATTCGCGGTAGAACAGAATTTCGGAAAACCGCTAATAAACGCTAATGAACGCCAATGTTTCCCCTCTTCGCGTCACTTCGCGTTCATTCGCGGTTAACATCCTACATCTATGATTCAATATCCTGCTTTCGGCATATGCGGTTACAGCGGGTCGGGCAAGACCACGCTGATCGAGGCGCTTCTCCCGCGCCTGCGCGAGCGCGGCCTGCGGGTCGGCGTCATCAAGCAGGATGCGCATGGCCTGCAGATCGACCGAGAGGGCAAGGACACAGACCGGCTTTTCAAGGCGGGCGCCGATGTCTTCATCCGCGACGCGGAGCAAGCCTTCGCGCGCCGCCACCGGCAGGACGATGTGCCCCTGCCCGCACTGATCCGGCCGATCGGCCCACGCTACGACCTTC
>CAYRKB010000026.1:0-17863 GCA_964424705.1 uncultured Victivallales bacterium | reverse complement strand
TGGAGGGCCACAATTCCACGCCCCTGCCCCTTAAGATATGGCTGTGCAAGGCGGGCGAGGACACGCCTCCGCCCGAGGCGGTCGGAGTCCGGCAGGCGCTGCGCTGGGACGACGATCGCGCGCGCATTGCCCTCGAGTTGCTTGACGCCTGGCTGCCCACCGCCTGGCTTGCCACCCCAGTCTACGCCGGAATCCTGATCGGCGGCGGGAGCACGCGCATGGGCCGGCCCAAGCATCTGATCGAGGACCACGGCGAAACATGGCTGCACAAGGCCGTGTCGGCCGTGCGAAGCCACGTGGACAAGGTTGTCATCCTGGGCAGCCGCGAACTGCCCGCAGATCTGCGGGCGCTGCCGGTCCTGCCCGACGCCGAGGATGCGGAGGGCCCCCTGCGCGGAATGCTGTCGGCGATGCGGTGGGCGCCTTTGGCTTCCTGGCTCTTCCTGCCGTGCGATGTGCCGATGGTGTCCCCGGAAGCCGTGCAGTGGCTGCTCGGGCACAGGCGCCCCGGCGTCTGGGCCGTACTGCCCGCCCTGCCCGGCTCATCCGCCCCCGAGCCCCTGCCCGGCTATTACGATTTCCGCATGGCCCCGCTGCTGGAAACAGCCCGCGGCCCCTCCGACTGCGCCCGCCACGAAAAGGCGGTCAATCCGCCCATTCCCTCCGACCTGACCGGCGCCTGGCGGAATATCAATACACCCGCCGAATGCGCGATGATCTTCGCGCAAAGCCTTGATCAATAATGTCGACGGGAGTTCACATTACAATTCTCCTTGCATTTTCTCCGCCCCGACTTCCGCTTGAATTAGCGTCATATCTTATGTATCATTCTTCCCCGTCATACTAAGGGAACAGGCGCATGGACATCACAACTCTGGAAACACTGCTGACGGCTGCCGGGATCGCCTGCTTCTGTGCCGCATCGCTGCTTGCCCTCGCGGGGCTGCTGCGGCAGCATCCTCCGGAAGAAGCCGAGCCCTGGGTCTCGCGGCTGCTCGCCCTCGGGTTTGCGCCGCTGCTGGCCTTGATCGTGTGGCATGGCGTGCGCGCCGGCGGCGTGCCCCTCTTCAACCGCTTCGACGCGCTGACCGTGTACGGGCTGTGCATCACGGCCGCTTACCTGCTGATGAGCGCCCGTCGGAAGCAGGGCGTCTCCGCTTTCCTGGCGCCCTACGTGACGCTGATTCTGGTCGCGGGCGCCGCGACGGTCCATGTGAAAGCCGGCCCGCCGCCCGGCGTGCCGGGCATCTGGCTGATGTTGCACCTTTGCACTGCGTTCGCCAGCTACTCGCTGTTCAGCCTCGCGAGCATCCTCGCGGTCGTATACCTCGTGCAGGTTCGCAACTTGAAGAAAGGCCGCTTCGGCGTCGTCTTCGAACGCCTTCCGGCGCTCGAGACGCTGGATCTCCTGATGTTCCGGCAGGTCGGCTTCGCGTTCGTGCTCCTCACCCTCTCCATCGTGCTCGGGTTCTTTCTCGTGCACCTGAGCGGCAGCGGGCCGGAATGGATCACGGACCCCAAGGTGGCCGCCACGCTCATCACCTGGGCGCTGTATGCCGTCCTCGTCCACATGCGCGCCAGCGCCGGCCAGCACGGCACGCGCGTGGCGATGGTCACGGCCCTCGGGCTGTGCCTGGTTCTGTTCACCCTGATCGGCGTTCATTTCGTAAGCGACAGCGTCCACGGCTTCATCCAGATGGGCAAGCTACCCGGTTAACGCCATGAACCTTGCAGTCCTCGGCATCAACTTCCGCTCGGCGCCCATTGAGGTGCGGGAAAAGGCCACCTTCCTGCCCGCGGACGCCCAGTCTGCCCTCCGACGGATCGCTGCGCGGTTCCCCGCCTCAGAGGCCGTCCTCGTGTCCACCTGCAACCGCACCGAGCTGTACACGGCGGGAATCGAGGCGGAGGCGGAGAAGCAGGCGCTGACCGCGATTCTCCTCAAGGAGTCAACGCCCGAGCAGGCCGCGGCGGCGGAATCGCACTTCTACCTGAAGAGCCACCTGACCATGGCCGAGCACCTGCTGGCCGTGACCGCCGGCCTGGACTCCATGGTCGTCGGTGAGACGGAGATCCTGGGACAGATCAAGGCGGCGCACCTGCTCGCCGACCAGACCGAGATGTGCCGCAAGGGGCTCGGGCCGCTGTTCCAGACGGCGTTCCGCATCGCCAAGCGCGTGCACACGGAGACCGACCTGTGCCGCGGCCGCGTCTCGGTCGCATCGATCGCGGTGGAGTTCGCCGAGAAGGTATTCGAGGACCTGGGCGCCAAGACGGTGATGATCGTGGGCGCCGGCGAAACGGCAGAACTCGCACTCAAGAGCCTCGTCGAACGCGGAGCCCGGGACGTGCTGGTGCTCAACCGCTCGCTGGAACGCGCCCAGGCGCTCGCAGAGCGCCACGGCGGCCGCGCGCTCCAGTTCGAGCTTCTCGCCGATTACCTCCCGAAGGCGGACATCGTCATCAGTTCCACCAGCGCCCCCCACTTCGTGATTCACGCGGACGGCGTGCGCCAGGCCATGGCCGTGCGCCGGGGGCTCCCCCTGCTCCTGATCGATATCGCCATGCCCCGCGACATCGACCCGGCGGCCGGCGGCCTGGAGAATGTTTATCTCTACCACATCGATGACCTGCAGCGCATCGCAGAGGCCAACCTGTCCAAGCGCCGCCAGGCCGTCGACGGCGCATGGAAGATCATCCGCACCGGGGCCGCGGAGATCGCGGCGACAATCGAGGGCGCCGACCTGCGCGAGATGATGCGCCGCCTGGACGTCTTCGGCCGCGAGGCCTCGGAGACGATCCTGCAGCGATTCATGGGCAAGGAGAAGCTGGCCACGCTGCCGGAGGAAACACGGGAGGAAATCCGCGTGATCGCGCAGAAGGTCGTCGCCAAGATGCTGGCGAACCCGCGCGAGACGCTCAAGCGCGTGGCCAGAAACGGGCAGTGGGATCAGTACGCTAACGTGGTGAACGACCTGTTCGCCTTCAACACACAGCAAGGCGCCAAGGATGAAACCGGCGCGCCGGAGAAAGGTACGCCATGATCGGGATATCGAAGCTCTACTGCGGCACCGTGGAACAGTCCGACCCGCTGCGCTACGGGCGGCGCTCGAAGGACCTGCCCTCGCACCTGCTCCAGTTCTCGGCGGACAAGAAGCCGGTGGTTGTCTGGAACGTCGGCCGGCGCTGCAACCTGCGCTGCATGCACTGCTACTCCCAGTCGCGCGACATCGACTACTCGGGCGAGCTCTCCCATGAGGAGGGCGTGCGCCTGATCGATGACCTGGCGGACTTCGGCGCGCCGGTCATGCTCTTCTCCGGCGGCGAGCCGCTGATGCGGCCGGATATCTTCGAGCTCATCGGCCACGCGGCGTCCCGCAAGATGCGCGCCGTCGTCTCGACCAACGGCACCCTCATCACGACCGACATGGCGAAGAAACTCAAGGACGCCGGCCTCTCCTACGTGGGGATCAGCCTCGACGGGCTCGAGGAGATCAACGACATGTTCCGCGGCGTGCAGGGCGCATTCCAGAACGCGCTGGCGGGCGTCCGGAACTGCCTTGCCGTGGGCGTCAAGGTGGGCCTGCGCTTCACCATGACCAAGCACAACTACAAGGACGTCGGCGGCATCCTCGACCTGGTCGGGACGGAAGGCATCCCGCGCGTGTGCTTCTACCACCTCGTCTACGCCGGGCGCGGCAGCCGGCTCGTCACCACCAGCCGCATGTCGCACGAGGAAACGCGCGCCACGGTGGATCTCATCATGGACCGCACCAAGGCATTCCACGCGGAGGGCAAGCCGGTCGAGGTGCTCACCGTGGACAACCACACCGACGGCCCCTACCTCTACCTGCGCCTGAGCCGCGAGCAGCCGGAGCGCGCCGCGGACGTCATGTCGCTTCTGGAAATGAACGGAGGCAACAGCAGCGGCACCGGCATCGGCTGCGTGAGCTGGGACGGCTCCGTGCATCCCGACCAGTTCTGGCGGCACTACTCCTTCGGCAACGTGCGCACGCAGCCGTTCAGCAAGATCTGGAGCGGCACGTCGGATGACCTGATGGTCAAGCTGCGCGAGCGCAAGAAGCACCTGAAGGGGCGCTGCGCGGCCTGCAAGTTCCTGTCGATCTGCAACGGCAACTTCCGCGTGCGCGCCGAGGCCGTCGAGGGCGACGTCTGGGCGTCCGAGCCGGACTGTTACCTCACCGATAAGGAGATCGGGCTATGACGGACGACCTGCGCCTCGTCTTCTGGGAGCTGACCGCGCGCTGCAACCTGACCTGCAGGCATTGCCGCGCCGAGGCCCAGGACCACTTCACCGCCGGCGAGCTGAAGACGGAGGAGGTCCTGCAGGTCGCCCGCGACATCCGCGAGTGCGGCGACCCCATCATGATCCTCACCGGCGGCGAGCCGCTGGTGCGCGCCGACATCTTCGACATCGCGCGCTACTGCTCCGGCATCTTCACGCGCGTGGCCCTCGCCACCAACGGCACGCTGGTCGATGACGCCGTGGCCGCGAAGATAGCGGGCAGCGGAATTCAGCGGGTCAGCATCAGCCTCGACGGCTCCTGCGCCGCCACGCACGACTCCTTCCGCGGCCTGCCCGGCAGCTTCGACGCGGCGCTGCGCGGGTTCGACGCGCTGCGCCGCGCCGGGGTGTCCGTGCAGGTAAACGTCACCGTTTCGCGCCTCAACGTGACGGAGCTCGGCGACATCCTCGCCCTCTCCCTCGCACACGGCGCGGATGCATTTCACGTCTTTGTGCTCGTGCCCGTCGGCTGCGGCGCGGAAATCAGCGACGACGTCCGGCTCACCCCTCCCGAGATGGAGAACGTGCTGCGCTGGCTCTTTGACAAGTCGCTCGAGCTGCGCGGGCGCGTGCACGTCAAGGCCACCTGCGCGCCGCAGTACTACCGCATCATGCGCGAAGTGTCCCGCGAGCGCGGGCTCAAGATGGAAGCTTCGGGGCACGGCATGCAGGCCACGACGCGCGGCTGCCTCGCGGGCTCCGCCGTGTGCTTTATCTCACGCACGGGCGACGTGCAGCCCTGCGGCTACCTGCCCTTGCGCGTCGGCAACGTGCGCGAACAGAAGTTCGGCGAGATATGGCGGAGCTCCGAGGAGTTCCAGGCGCTGCGCGACCCCGGCAAGCTCAAGGGCAAGTGCAACGCCTGCGGGTACCGCAAGGTCTGCGCCGGCTGCCGCGCCAGGGCCTACGCGGACACCACAGATTTCCTCAACGAAGATCCCGATTGCGCCTACGTGCCGGACGGCGCGCGGCCGGCCCCGGCAGGAGGGTAATCGTGAAGCCTGCTTCCGCGCGCTTTGAGGACGGAACCGAGACGCTGCAGGCCATGCTCGGCATCTACTGCCGCGGCAACCACCGCAGCGCGGGCGAGCTGTGTCCGGAATGCCGGGAACTGCTCGACTACGCGCAGGCCCGCCTGGCCAAATGCCCTTTCGGCGAGAACAAGCCCGTCTGCTCCCAGTGCACGGTGCATTGCTACAAGCCCGCCATGCGCGCGCGCATCCGGGAGGTCATGCAGTACGCCGGGCCGCGCATGATCACGAAGCATCCGATCCTCGCCGCCAAACACGTCCTCGAGAAGATCCGTCACAAACCCCGCAAAATGGAGGCCGCGAAATGACGCAGGCGACGGACAAAGACCAGAATCTGCTGATCGCCCTGCAGCGCGGCGTGCAGCTCACGCGCCGCCCCTTCGCGGCGATCGCGGACACCCTCGCCTCGACCGAGGCCGACGTGCTGCGCGCCGCCCGGGATCTCTTCGACAAGGGCATCGCGCGCAGGTTTGGCGCGGTCTTCGACTCCCGCCGGCTCGGATACGGCAGCACGCTGTGCGCCGTGGACGTGCCGGAGCAGGACCTTGAGCGCGTCGCCGCGCTGCTCCACCCCCACCCGGGCGTGACGCACTGTTACGAACGCCAGGGCCGTCCGAACCTGTGGTTTACGCTCACCGCGCCGGCCGCCGGACTGGAAACTGAACTGCGCCGCATCCAGGCCGGCATGCCGGCCTACCCGATTCACAACCTGCCCGCCCTGAAACGATTCAAGGTGGAAGTCGTGCTCGATGCCACGCCGTTCGACGCAGAGGCCCCGCCCGGCGCGCCGCGCCACACGGGAGGCGACGAGCCCGCCCCGGCGCTCACGGAAAGCGAAAAGGAGGTCGTGCGCACAATGCAGGGGAACATGCCCCTCTCCGAAGAGCCCTTCTCCGCCGTGGCGCAGAAGCTGGGATGGGACAGCGCCAGGCTGCTGGACCTTCTCTCTTCCTGGAAGCAGCTCGGCATCCTGCGCCGCGTCGCGATCATCCTGCGGCACCGGGCCGCCGGATTCTCCGCCAACGGCATGTGCATCTGGAAGGTGGGGCCCGGCGAAGTCGAGGCGGACGGCCGCCGCCTCGCCGAGTGCCCGGAAGTCACTCATTGCTATGAGCGCCCGCCGGTCTCCTCCGAGTTCCCGTATAATCTCTTCGCCATGGTCCACGCGCGTGAAAAACAGGCCGCGGAGGCCATCTTCCGCCGCCTGACCGCGTACGCCGGCCTCGGCGAGGGCCGCATGCTGATGTCGACGCGCGAATTCAAGAAATCCAGCCCGGTCTTCTTCTGCGAAGGGCGCGGCGCACGGGGAGAGGGCGCTGCATGACCCAGGCCATCCTGCTCGCCCTGCCCGGAACAAGCTCCCCCGACGCCTTGCAGACGCTGCGACGCTTCGAGGATCAGGTCGCGCGACGGTTTCCCGGCGTGGCCCGCTTCTGGGCTTACACCTCGTCGGGCGTGCGCAAGAAATTGGCGCTGCGGGGGACCCCCGTCCCGTCGCCGGATGAGGCCCTCGCGCAGATGCAACGGGAGGGCGTCACCCGCGTCGCCGTAAAAGCGCTTCACCTGGCCACCGGAATGGAGTACACAGAGCTGCGCGAGGAGATCAACCATGCGCGCCAAGGCTTCGAGCGGATCGCTCTTTCCACGCCTCTGCTCGAGGAGGAGGCGGATCTCACACGCACGGTGCGCTGCCTGCTGAATGCGGCGGCGGCCACAGCCGCGCCGGACGAAGCGCCGCTGCTCGTGGCACACGGCAGCCGCAGCCGCGAGGCGCAGCCCGCGTACGCCGCCGTTTTCGCGTTGTGCAAAGCGATGGACCGGCGGGCCCTTTTCGGCGTAACGCTGGCAGAGCCAGGGCTTGCCGCGACCGTGCAGGCGTGCAAGTTCGCGGAGGTGCGGGCCGTGCAGCTGCTGCCGCTGATGGTGGCAGCGGGGATGTCCGCCCGCACGGAACTTGCAGGCGACGCCCCGGACTCTTGGAAGTCCGTGCTGGAAAGCCACGGCATCCGGTGCAGGCCCCGGCTTAAGGGCCTGGCGGACGAGGACGGAGTCGTGGACATCTGGCTCGATGACATCGGGCGATTGATTGCGGAAATGGCGAAGGAAGAGGACCATGCGTAAGGTAACGGAACCAAAGCCCATGCTGCCGGTCTCCCTGCTCGTGGAGGGGCGGCCCTGCCTCGTAGTGGGTGGCGGCGAGATCGCAGCCCGCAAGGCGGGTCACCTGCTGGACGCCAACGCAAAGGTGATCGTGGTAAGCCCGGCCGCCTGCCCCGAGGTCGACACGCTGGCCCGGGCAGGCAAGATCCAGCACCAGGCGCGGCCCTTCAAGGACGCGGACGCGGATGGGAAATACCTGGTAATCGCCGCCACCGACAGCACGGAAGTGAACAAGGACGTTCTCCTCGCCTGCCACGCGCGGGGCATCCTGTGCAGCGCCGCCGACAGCAACTGGACGGAGGGCGACTTCGTGACCCCCGCGATCTGCAGGTCGGGCGGGCTCGTGGTCACCGTCTCGACCGGCGGCCGATCCTGCAGCGAGGCAAAGATCGTGAAGGATCGGATCAAGGAAATGCTTGCGACGATAACCAAGGAACCGGGCGGGGATACGACGCATGACGACGACAATGCACTTTAAAGCGGGAACGCGGTCCAGCCGCCTCGCAAGAGTCCAAACCCGCGACGCCTTGAACCGGCTTGAGTCCTGCTTCCCCGGGTCGGCGTTCGAAGACGTGGCACTTTCCTCCCCCGGCGACCGCGACCGGTCGACCGACCTGCGGGAGACCCCGCCGGATTTCTTCACCCGCGACCTGGACGACAAGGTGCGCAGCGGCGAGCTCGACTGCGCCGTCCATAGCGCCAAGGACGTCCCTGACCCGGTCGCCGAAGGGCTCGACTGGTTCTGGCTGCCCTGGGTTGAGGACGCACGCGACGCCATCATCCTGCCCGCCGGCAAGTCCATGGCCGCCCTGCCGGCGGCTCCAAAAGCCGGCGTCAGCAGCGACCGCCGCGAGGCGTTCTGCCGCTCCCGCTTCCCGGGCGCGCGCCTATGCGGCATCCGCGGCAACATCGAGGACCGCCTCCAGCAGCTGGACCGCGGCGACTACGACATCCTCGTCATGGCCGCCGCCGCGCTCGCGCGCCTCGGCCTGCAGGACCGGATCTCGGAATGGATCCCCGCAGAGCAGCTCCCCCCGCCGGAAGGCCAGGGCCACCTGTGCATGACGTTCCGGGCCGGCGACGAGCGGTTCACCCGCCTGCGCACTCTTTTTATCAAGGCCGTCACGTTCGCCGCGGGCGGCGTGGGCTCCGCGGGGAACTGCACGCTCGACGTGCTCGCCGCACTGCGCCGCTGCGACGTCTGCCTGCACGATGACCTGATGGGACCGGACCTGCTCGGCCACGTGCCGGTTCGCGTGGAGTGCATCCACGTCGGCAAGCGGGCCGGGCGCCACAGCCTGCCGCAGCCGGAGATCACGGACCTCATCGCGAAGCACGCCCGGCGCGGGCGCCGCGTGGTGCGGCTAAAGGGCGGCGACCCCGGCATCTTCGGACGGCTCGCCGAGGAGGTCGACATTCTTGACGCGCTGCGCATGCCCTACACCGTGCTGCCCGGCGTGAGCAGCCTCGTGGCGGCCACGACCGGCACGGGCATGCTTCTCACCCGCCGCGGCGTCTCGCGCGGATTCGTCGTCATGACGCCGCGCACCCAGGGCGGCGGCGTGGGATCCGTGGGCAACGCCGCGCGCGCCAGCCAGCCGATGGTGTTTTACATGGCCGTTTCGGTCACCGGGCAGATCGCGAAGGAGCTGATAGGCGAAGGCATGCCGCCGGATACGCCCGCCGCGATGGTCCACGGCGCGGGCGGCGACCAGTCGTTCGTGGTCCGCGGCACCGTGGCGACCATCGGCGAGGAGATCGCCAAAGTCCAGACCGAGATGCCCGGCACGCTGATCATTGGCGAGGCGGCCCGCTACGGCTATCACCCCGAATGGGGCGCCCTTGAGGGGCGCAGGATCTTGCTCACCGCCAGTCAGGCTCTCCAGGACAAATCCATCGCCCTCGTCACAGACTTCGGCGGCGTGCCCGTGTGCCGCCCGCTCATCCGCCTGGCGACCACGCCCGCGGGGCTGGAGCACGTCCGCAAGATCGCTTCCTACGACTGGGTGGTGCTCACCTCCCCCTCCGCGGTGCGCTGCTTTGCGGAGCTGGTTCGCGAATCGGCGATCGATCTGCGTTCGCTGCCCAAGCTCGTGACGTGCGGCGGCGGGACCTCCCAGGAACTTCGCACCCTCGGGCTGCAGGCGGATATCGAGCCCGCCTCCAATTTCGGGGCCGAGGGGCTGTTGCAGGTCGTCGAATCGAAAGTCAGGCCCGGCCTGCGCGTCCTGCGCCTGCGCTCGGAAAAGGCGGAGCCGGCCGTGGCTGACGCGCTGCGCCGGCTGGGCGCAGCGGTGGAAGACTGCATCCTCTATCGCAACGAGCCGATCGCGTACGACCACAGGCCGGAATTCGACGCCGTCTTCTTTGCCAGCGCGTCGGCGGTGGAAGTCTTCGACCAGCAGTGGGGCGTCGCCAGCCTCGCCTCAAAGGTCGTTGCCGCGATCGGCAACCCCACGCTGGCCGCGCTCAAGCGGCGCGGCGCGAAGGCGGATCTTGTGGGCCCTGAGGCGACGGTCGAGTCCTGCCTCGCCGCGCTGGCGGGCATGTACACGGGCCAGGCACTGGCCCGCATCCTGGAGAAGAAGACATGAATACGTTTCCCGAAGTCCGTTTGCGCCGGATGCGGCGCACGTCCTCGCTGCGCCGCATGTTCGACACGCCCCTGCCGGGCCCCGCCAAGTTCCTCTGGCCCGTCTTCGTGGTGGGCGGAACGAAGCAGCGCCAGCCCATCGACGCGATGCCCGGCCAGTGCCGCTACAGCGTCGATACGCTGCTGAAGGATCTCGGCCCGGTCGCGAAGTCCGGGGTCGGCGGCATCCTCATCTTCGGCCTGGTGGAAAACGCCGAGAAAGACGCCTCCGGGACCGCGGCGCATGACGAGCGCGGCGCGGTGCACCAGGCCGTTCGCGCCGTCCGCAAGGAATACCCCGGCCTCGTGATCTTCACGGACGTCTGCCTCTGCGCCTACACCACGCACGGGCACTGCGGCCCGCTCTCGAAGGCAGGGGACGTGGACAATGACGCCGCCAACGCGATGCTGGCGAAGGTGGCCGTGTCGCACGCCGCCGCAGGCGCGGACTGCGTGGCGCCCAGCGCCATGATGGACGGGCAGGTGCAGGCCATCCGGCAGGCGCTCGACGCGGCGTGCCTGCAGCAGACCCTCCTCATGAGCTACTCCTCCAAGTTCGCCTCTGCGATGTACGGGCCGTTCCGCGAGGCCGAGCAGTCCGCCCCGCAGAGCGGGGACCGCCGCGGCTACCAGGCAAGCTACCAGGACCTGCGCCAGGCGCTGCGCGAATCCGCGCTCGACGAGGCGGAGGGCGCCGACATCCTCATGGTCAAGCCCTCCCTGTTCTACCTCGACATCCTCGCGCGGCTGCGGGACCGCACCGACCTTCCCCTCGCGGCCTACAACGTGAGCGGGGAATACTCCATGCTCATCGCCGCCGCCGAACGCGGCTGGGGCGACCTCAGCGGCATGGTGCGCGAATCCACCGCCGCGCTCGCGCGCGCCGGCGCAGACCTGCTCATTTCGTATTGGGCAAACCGGTATGAAGAGTTGTTAGGTGGGAGGTGTTAGGTGGGAGGTGTTAGGTGGGAGGTGTTAGGTGGGAGGAGATGAGTGATGGGTAAACTGAACTCATTTCGCGAACTTAACGTCTATCAGAAGTTGAGAACGCTCCACATTGAGATCCACAAAGAGAGTCTTGGCTTCCCGAAGTTCGAGTTGTATGAGCTCGGCTCCCAGATGAGAAGGTCTTCCAACTCAGCGCCAGCGCAGCTCGCGGAAGGATGGGGAAGCCGCCACACCAACATCTACATTGAGTCCATAAATCGGGCCATGGGAGAGGTCCGGGAAACGCAGCACCACATCGACGTCGCCAAAGAGAAGGGCTACTTGGACAAACTGCGCTTTGACAACCTCGATGCTCGCTACGACGAATGCGGTCGAATGCTCGAAGGACTGCACCAGGCCCTCAGCGGATGGCATGGCTCAACCAGGACTGGAAATGTTGTACGAGAGGACCCTTCTCATTACGACCCCACTTCACTCGACCGCAAACAGGCTGCCGAAATCACAGTGGACAACGACAAGGAATTCAAATGGACAACCTAACACCTAACACCTCCCCCCTTTCCTCCGGCGCCTCCCTCCTCCCACCCTCCACAGCTCTTTTCAAGCGCGCGTGCCGCGTGATCCCCGGCGGCGTGAACAGCCCGGTGCGGGCGTTCAACTCCGTGGGCGGCGATCCGATCTACGTGGAGCGCGGCAAGGGCTCGCGCATGTGGACCGTCGAGGGCCGTGAATTGACGGACTTCTGCGGCTCCTGGGGGCCCCTGATTCTGGGGCACGCGCGCCCTGAGGTAATCGAGGCCATCTGCCGCGCCGCGGAAGCCGGCACGACGTTCGGGATTAACACGCGGCACGAAGTCGAGTTCGCCGAATACCTCTGCCAGCTGGTTCCTTCCATGGACATGGTGCGCCTGGTCAGCTCAGGCACGGAAGCCGTCATGACGGCCTTGCGGCTCGCACGCGGCGTCACCGGCCGCCGCAAGGTCATCAAGTTCGACGGCTGTTACCACGGGCACTCCGACTGCCTGCTCGTCGCCGCAGGCAGCGGCCTGCTCACGGGCGGGATCAGCTCGTCGGCGGGGATCTCTCCCGCCGCGGCGGCGGAAATGCTGGTGCCGGCGTACAACGACCTTGCGGCCGTGAAAGCGATCGTGGAGAAGGAGGGGGCGGACCTCGCCGCAATCATTGTCGAGCCTGTGGCGGGCAACATGGGGCTCGTGCCCCCCGCGCCGGGATTCCTGGAAGGGCTACGCGAAGTGACGCGCACATGCGGCGCGATGCTGATCTTCGATGAGGTGATTACAGGCTTCCGGCTCGGGCCAACCACCTACGGTGCGCTGTGCGGGATCGTGCCCGACATCACCTGCCTCGGCAAGATCGTCGGAGGCGGCATGCCGATCGGCGCCGTAGGCGGCAAAGCGGAGTTCATGCGCGCGCTGGCCCCGCTGGGCCCCGTGTACCAGGCCGGGACGCTCAGCGGCAATCCCGTGGCGATTGCCGCCGGCATGACGACGCTAAAGCTGCTCGCCGCAGAAAACCCCTACCCCGCCCTCGCCGCACGCGGCAAGCGGCTGGCCGACGGCGTCAACGCCGCCGCGCACAAGGCGGGCTGCGACATGCACTGCGCGCACCTCGGGGGACTGTTCACTCCTTACTTCACGCGACTGCCTGTCACGGATCTGGCCACGGCCAAGCGTTCCAACACCAAGGCGCACGCGACATTCTTCCACGGCATGCTGGACCGCGGGTTCTACATCCCGCCCTCGCAGTTCGAGGTCGGCTTCGTGTCCGCCGCCCACACCGACAACGACATCGACCAGTTCATCCGTGCCACCCAAGAATGCCTGAAGGGATGATTCAGGCTCGGGGTTCAGGAAGTCGGAATCGGGATCGGAATCGCTCCCCGTTATCACCATCGCAGAGGCACGGAACACAAATGACAGACGCGTCAACAAGCCCGGCTCTCCCTCCTGAACCCCGAGCCCTGAGCCCTGTACCCGCCCCCGCCAAGCCGGTCCTCTTCGGCCTCACCCTCGCCGGATTGGGCGAAGTGGCGGGCCAGTGCGGCTTGCCGCGTTTCGCCGCCAAGCAGCTCGCAGATTGGCTCTACAAGAAGGACGTTGCGTCCATTGAGGCCATGACCAACCTGTCCGCCAAGGCGCGCGCCGAGCTCGCCGAACACTACGAAATGGGCCTCGTGCCGCCCACGAAGGTGCAGGTCTCAACCGACGGAACGAAGAAATACCTTTACCCCACTCTCCACGACAGGTCCATCGAAACGGCATGGATTCCGGACGACGAGGAGCGCGGGACGCTCTGCGTCTCGACGCAGGTGGGGTGCAAGATGGGCTGCCTGTTCTGCATGACCGCAAAACAGGGGTTCCAGGGCCATCTCAGCGCGGGAGAGATCGTGAACCAGCTGCGCAGCCTGCCCGAGCGAGGCCTCGTGCGCAACATGGTTTTCATGGGAATGGGCGAGCCGCTCGACAACCTGCCCGCGCTGTTCGACAGCCTGGAGATTCTCACCTCCGAATGGGGGTTCGCCATGAGCCCACGGCGCATCACGGTCTCGACGATCGGCATCGTCCCGGCGCTGAAGGAATTCCTCGCAAAGAGCCACTGCCACCTGGCAGTCAGCCTCCACTCGCCCTTCGACGAGGAGCGGCAGAAGTTGATGCCGATCCAGAAGGTGCACCCCATCGCCGACGTCCTGGCCGCGATTCGCGCGCACGAATTCGAGAACCAGCGGCGCGTGTCGTTCGAGTATATCCTGTTCAAGGGTATCAACGACACGACACGCCACGTAAAGGAGCTGGCGCGGATTCTGAACGGGCTCTTCTGCCGCATCAACCTGATGCGGTTCCACCCCGTTCCCGGGACGCCGCTGAGGGGCTCCGACGAAGCGACGATCGCCGCCTTTCAGCAGGGCCTTGAGGAGAAAGGCATCATCACCACCGTCCGCCGCTCGCGCGGGCTCGACATCGCCGCCGCCTGCGGGCTGCTTTCCACGCGGCCGCTCGCCACTCCGGTCGGAGAGCGCCCCTGAAAGGGCACACGCTTCGCCGGAAGCGCGAAGCAGGAAGACGGCCGACGAAGTTCGCGCCAAAGCTCACGACGAAAGGCGGCGCTGTCTATTCACCGCAACCTTCGGACTGCCGGCAAGCCGCTTTCATCACCCACGCCATGTTCTCGCCCAGCACCGTCATCGTCCGGATTCCTTCCTCGTCCTTCTCCACTTCCCCCTTTTCCCGCCCTATGCCAAGGTTCCAGTAACAGGAGCCGGGAACGATCATCTGCCGGATCATAAAGAAATGGTTGATGGTGTCGAAGGCGTGGGTGGCGCCCGCCCTTCGAACCGCCACGACGGCCGCGCCCACTTTCCGCTTCAGGAAGTTGTCGTTCGCCCCGGCTACAAGGCCGGAGCGGTCAATCAGCGCCTTCAGCTCAGGAGTGATATCCGCGAAGTAGGTGGGCGAGGCCAGGAGAATCCCGTCCGCTGCCCGCATCTTCGCAATGCAGCCATTGATGACGTCACCGTTCTGGACGCAACGCCCATCTCTATTCTTAAAGCATTGATAACAAGCCGAACAGCCATGAATGAGATTGCCGCCTACCTGGACCAGCTCCGTTTCAATTCCCTCCTTCTGGAGGGCTGCAAAGACATGATTGATAAGGTGAACCGTGTTCCCGTCCTTGCGGGGACTTCCGTTGAAAGCAACCACTTTGAGGACTTTCATGCACTCCTTTCGCTACGATCAGGGCCCTGAACTACTGGCGATCAGCTTATCACCCCGAGCCGCCAATCGCAAAGAGGTCCTTCGCGCTTGAGATTCGGAGTTGACCAAGGGCATTCGTTCTGTGAGACTTTTCTGCTCGATACGACGAGAAAGTGCAAGCCTGATGGGGATACTTCGATGAGACGAGTCCAGATCTATGACACCACGCTGCGCGACGGGGCGCAGGCGGAAGGCATCAACTTCTCCGGCGCGGGCAAGATTCAGCTGGCCCTACGCCTGGACGCCATGGGCGTGGACTATATCGAGGGCGGATACGCGGGATCCAACCGCAAGGACATGGAGTTCTTCGAGGAAATACGCCGCCATCCCCTGCGCCACTCCAAGATTGTTGCTTTCGGCAGCACGCGTCGTGCCGGGCGCAGCGCCAAAGATGATCCCATGGCCCGGGCGCTCGTGGAGGCGGGCACGGACTTCGTGACCATCTACGGCAAGTCCTGGCTGCTGCATGTGCACGATTGCCTGCGCACCTCGGCGAAGGAGAACTTCGCCATGATCGCCGACACGATTCGATATCTGAAAGACAACGGCAAGACGGTGTTTTTCGACGCCGAGCATTTCTTTGACGGGTACAAGGACAGTGCCGAGTTCGCGCTCGACGCGCTCTATACGGCCGGCAATGCCGGCGCGGACATGCTGGTGCTCTGCGACACCAACGGCGGAGCCCTGACCCACGAGGTCGAGGAAATCGCGTCGCGCGTGGTGCGCGCCTCCCCCATCCCGGTCGGGATCCACGTCCACAACGACACCGGGCTCGCCGTGGCCAACACCCTTGCCGCCGTGCGGGCGGGCGCAGTACAAGCCCAAGGCACGATCAACGGCTATGGCGAACGCTGCGGCAACGCGGACCTTTGTACGGTGATTCCCGCTCTGCAGTTGAAGCTTGGCATCCGCTGTCTGCCACCCCGCAACCTTGTGCATCTGCGCGACCTGTCGGTCTTTGTGGACGACCTGGTCAACCTGCGCCCAAACCCGAAGGCACCCTTCGTCGGCACAAGCGCGTTCGGGCACAAGGCCGGGCCCCACGTAAACGCCGTAAAGAAGAACCCGAAGACCTTCGAACACGTTCCTCCCGAAACCGTGGGAAACTCGCGCCGCATCCTCGTCTCGGAACTTTCCGGAAGCACCAACATCCTGCTCAAGGCCCGGGAGCTGGGCGCCGGCCACACGCGATCGAAAGCGCAAACCGTCCAGATCCTCAAGACGCTCAAGGACATGGAAGGCAAAGGGTACGCCTTTGAAGGCGCCGACGCATCCTTCCGGCTCCTGATCGAGAAGGTTTTGAAAAAGCACCGGCCTTTCTTTGTCCTCGATGGGTATCGCGTCATCGTGGAATCGCGTGGCCCGGACTCGCTCTGCCTTTCGGAGGCGACCGTGAAAGTGCGCGTGCAGGGCGAGTTCGAGCAGACGGTCGCCGAAGGCGACGGCCCTGTGGACGCGCTGGACAAGGCCCTGCGCAAGGCGCTTACGCGTTTCTACCCTGAGATCGCCCAGGTGCACCTGACGGATTATCGGGTCCGCATACTCGATCCCCAGGAGGCCACCGCCGCGAAGACGCGCGTAACCATCGAATCCAGCGACGGAACGGACACGTGGAGCACGGTGGGGGTCTCGAACAACATCATTGAAGCCTCGTGGGAAGCCCTGGTGGACAGCGTCGAGTATCTCCTGTTCCGCAAGCGTGAGCACCCCGCCGCCTTACGCAAAAAGAGTTCACCGTCCCGGCGCAGACGGTCCTAGGAAATCCCGGCCATGCAACCTTTGGACAAGACATACGACACGAAGCGCGTCGAAGAGAAGTGGCTCGCCACATGGCTGGAGCGCAACGCGTTCCATAGCGACTCCACGCGCGGCGGCACGCCCTATTGCATCGTGATCCCGCCGCCCAATGTTACCGGGATCCTGCATATGGGCCACGCGTTGAACAACACGATCCAGGACATTCTTGCCCGCTGGCGCCGCATGCAGGGCCGCAACGTCGTATGGATGCCCGGCACCGATCACGCAGGCATCGCCACCCAGAATGTCGTCGAGCGAGCCCTGCGCAAGGAAGGCAAGCACCGCGAAGACCTGGGCCGCGAGGCCTTCGTGCAGCGGGTCTGGGAATGGCGATCCCTGTACGGCAGCACGATCATCAATCAGCTCAAGCGCCTCGGCGCGTCCTGCGACTGGGAACGCGAGCGGTTTACCATGGACGAGGCGCTCAGCGACGCGGTGGCGGAAGTGTTCGTGCGCCTCTACAATAAGGGGCTGATCTACAAGGCCAAATACATCATCAACTGGTGCCCGCGCTGCCGGACCGCGCTTTCGGACGAGGAGAGCGAGCATCAGGACATGAACGGCCAGCTGTACCACATCCGCTATCCATTCGCCCCGGGCTCCGCAGCGCCCCAGCCGTATATCGTGGTGGCCACGACCCGCCCGGAGACGCTGCTGGGCGATACGGCGGTCGCCGTGAATCCCGCGGATGAGCGGTACAAGGCACTGATCGGCCGCACGCTGCTGCTCCCGGTGCTGCAGCGAGAGATCCCGATCATCGCGGATGACTTCGTGGACCCGAAGTTCGGCACCGGCCTGGTAAAGGTCACGCCGGCCCATGATCCCAACGACTTCCAGATGGGCCTGCGCCACAACCTGCCGCAGATCGACGTGATGAACGACGACGGCACGATGAATGCGGAAGCCGGCTCCTACGCCGGCATGGACCGCTTCGACTGCCGCAAGCGCATCCTGGCTGACCTCGAAGCCGCCGGGCTCATCGAAAAGATCGAGCCGCACCAAAACGCCGTGGGACACTGCTACCGCTGCCATACGATCGTCGAGCCGCGCCTCTCCCCGCAGTGGTTTGTGAAAATGAAGCCGCTCGCCGGGCCGGCCATCGAGGCCGTACGGAGCGGCCGGGTACAGTTCGTGCCCGCCCGCTGGACCAAGGTGTATCTGGACTGGATGGAGAATATCCGCGACTGGTGCATTTCGCGCCAGATCTGGTGGG
The DNA here is from genome assembly GCA_964424705.1 of uncultured Victivallales bacterium. GTDB lineage: Bacteria > Verrucomicrobiota > Kiritimatiellia > UBA8416 > CAYRKB01 > CAYRKB01. Next base: position 3 of record CAYRKB010000026.1, on the reverse strand, counting down.
GCC
>CAYRKB010000025.1:0-38851 GCA_964424705.1 uncultured Victivallales bacterium | reverse complement strand
GGCTTCCACGGCGGCTGTGAACTTGCGGCGTAGGTCCAGTATGTTTTGCTCGATCGCGTCGGCGGGGATGTGGTCCTTGGTCTGCGCCGCCCGTGTGACGCAGTTGCCCTTCGAGTCGTAAGTATGGTTCACGTTGACGATCGTGTACGCGCCGCGCTCCCGGCGGATCACATAAAACGTGAGTACGATCTCGGCTTTGTCCCTGTCGTCAAAGCGCACGGGGTGGGAGCAAAGGATCGCGTGGAACCGGTCGCCCTGCTCCATCGTGAAGGCAGCCTCTTGGGCGGGTTGCTTGTGCATGGCGCAACATGAAGCTACGTCTGTGCAGGCGCGTCAAGGCAAGGCTGGCGCTGGGTGGTACTGGCCGCGCGTTCGCCTTGCTCCTGTCCGCTGTGACTGCCGGTTGCGTAGTACGTTGCGGGGGATGGAGCACCATTTGCTAGAATCCGCACTAGTGCCGACAACATGGTGAAGCACCGTTGTGTATCGCTGTGCCCGCGCACGTAACTCGGGGTGGAAGCGCGCCGCGATCCCCGCTTGTCTCTGCCCGCTGCGTAGTAATTTGAGCGGGACAGCCTCCCCTTGGTGGATTTCGTCCTTCTGCCGACACCATACTAAGCTACACCAACGTACTGCTATCCATCCCGCATGTTACCTACGTCCGAATCCGGTCGTCACACCCCTTGTCGCGCGCCACAAATGAAGTACAAATCACCGGCGCGCACTGGTGCTGTCCACGCTCGTCTGGCTGGCCGGTCGCCACGCCCGCACCACCCGCGCCCGCCGTTTCCGCCCGGTTGGCCCGACGTCGCCCCGAAGCGGCGGCGGACGGGCAAACACCCCACCGGGGCCGGTTTGGCGGCTCGTGGGGCAACGTTCCGGGGTTGTCAGCGCTCGTGGTGGGCAAACAGGGCCGGGATGATCAACGTGGGCGCTGCCTGCCTTGCGCTGCGGGGCTGCTTTGTGGCCGGGACGATGCGGTGGCATTGCACTGGCATTGCGGTGGCATTGCATCCGCATACGGTCGGCTCAGCCTAGGCTCGGCGTCGGCTGGACCGCTTCTTGACTACCTTTTTCGGCGTAGGTACGGGTGTGTGCCACACGGGCTTGAACTGTGCGTCTTTCAGTTCGACCGCCGCGCCGTCCTTGCCCACGTCCACGACCGCAGCGCCGTCATTGCTACGCATGTACAGGCCCGCGCTATCCCACGCTGCGCAGAGCAACACCTCCGAGCTGCCCCGCGCGTTGTTAAGCTGCATTTGGCTGAAGCCGGAGTCCACCAGCAACATGAGTTCCTTTTGGCCCTTTTCACAGAACAAGGAGATGCGAGTACGCTTGGCTCAACTAATGGGGCATAGCTCGGTCAGGACGCTGCAGCGGTATGTCACTAACACCGCCAAGGAACACAAGGAAGCGATGGACAGGAACGAAGAAAGGCTCATGGCGATGCTGAACAGCCCCGAAAAAAACAGTGGGATGAGGCCGCAGATGGCGGCGGGACGGAAGCAAGATCCGGCTGAAAGTTGCCACCGGAGTTGCCACGGAGGAGATCAGGTCGAGGCAGGCCCGGCTCGGAATACCACACAAACGTTTGAACCTGCCCCAGTTAAACTGGTGGGCGATGGCAGAGTTGAACTGCCGACCCCTACCATGTCAAGGTAGTGCTCTAACCAACTGAGCTAATCGCCCGCAAGAAAAGTGGCCGGACTATACGTATATCCGCGCACGGTGTCAACTCCGGCTGACTTCACAGTTCGTACAAAGTCTTATCGCGCCGCGCCGGAGGGGGGCCTTTCCTGAGCCCGCGACTGCCCTTCCTTCCGTCCATCACAAAGGGCTCTTCGCCATCCAGCACATCGCCCATTTCGCTCTCAATCTTGTCAGGGTCCTCGCCGGCCTCGAGCCGCTGCAGGGCCTGCTCCATGCCGCCACCGAACTCCATGCCCGTCATTTTAGAGAACTTACGCATCAGCCGCGCGGCAGACCGTGGGTCATTCTCGTTGATGCCCTCCGCCTCGCCCGCCAGCTCAGTCACGGCACGCTCCATTTTCGATTCATCGATGGGCAGATCCCCACCCTCCCCGCCCTCGCCGCCCTCGCCGCCCGAGTCTTTTGCTTTACCGACCGCCGCGAACATGGAGACCTGCCGCTCCAGCTTGTGCTTCTTGCACTTCGGGCAGAGAGGCCTCTTCTCCGTGTTGATCGTCCGCGCAAAGAAATTGAAGATGGTGTTGCAGTCTTTGCAGAAGAACTCATAGATCGGCATACAAACTCTCCTTGGTCAGGTTCGTTATCCGGCGGCTTGCACCACCACATCGGCCAATCTTTCAGCCGCATCCGGCACAGCGACGCTGCGCAGCGTTTTCCGTTTCGATTCGAGCGCCGCAGGGCTCCGGCGCACGTTTCGTATGTAGTCGGCTAGCCCTGCCGCCGTCAAGTCCTCTTGCAGAATGACGTCCGCCCCGCCCGCCCTCTCCATGGCCCGGGCGTTCGCAATCTGGTGCCCGCGCATCGACGACGGCAACGGAACCAGCAACGACGGCACACCGCAGAGCGCGAGCTCCATGCAGGACGCCGCTCCAGACCGGCACACGGCGAGCTGGCAGGCGTGGTAGGCCATGCCCATCTCCTTCAGGAAGGCATGGACGCGATGCGGCACGCCCGCACGCTCATATCCCTCCCGCAGCCAACCCTCGTCCGCAGCCCCGCTGAGATGAATCACCTGCACCGGATCGCCCGACTGCGCGAGCAGGCGCATCGCCTCGGCGGCCACTTCGTTCAACCTGTGTGCGCCCTGGCTGCCGCCCATGACAAGCACGGTAAAGAGATCCGGCAACCTCTCTCCTGACACACAGCCCCGGTCGAAGTCCGATCGAACCGGCAGGCCCGTACACACAATCCGCCGGCAGCGCAGCAGCTTTTCAGCCTCCGCGAACGTGATGCCGACCGCCTTGGCAAAGCGGGCCAGCAGCGCGATCGCCCGGCCGGGAATGGCGTTGGCTTCGTGCAGCACCACCGGTACGCCGAGAATTCGCGCCGCAAGCGCTGGCCCCACGGACGCATAGCTCCCCATGGCCAGCAGCACATCGGGTCGGCGGCGCGCCATCCGCACCGTGGCGGAAACCACCGCGCCGCACAGCCGAAAGGCAGAAAACGCCGACTGGATCGAGACGCCGGACGGGAATCCCGCGGCACGGATGTGCTCGACGAGGCCACCCCAGCCCGAGACCGAGCTGGATTCCACGTCCCGGCCGGACAGCCAAAGCGTCACCCTGTGCCCCCGCCGCGTAAGCTCTTGCGCCGTGGCGAGCCCGGGAAAGATGTGCCCGCCCGTCCCTCCGCACGCAACCGCCACGTTGATCCGCCGCTGCTCCGTCATCGTGTTCCTTCAAACCATGCCGCTGCAATGGCATGTTTCTACACGCTGCCAGCTGCCTATTCAAGCGGCGATCGTCGCGGAAAGCCTTCCCCCCCCCCGTCACTCCCACGCGGCGGCCCGCAGGTTGCTATGGAACGTCATAAAGAACAATCCGCTCTGCATGACGCAGCGCAGCCCGATCGCCTCTGCCTCGCTGAGGAGCATGTGCCCCTTGAACACCTGGGCCCCCTGCTTATCCTTACGCGACACGCCCAGGAAGTAGCCGCCTTCCGCGTTCTTCTTGAGCCCGATCACGGTGTTGGTATTCCCGGATTCGTGATAGATGCCGTTGCGCTGACCGCCCGCCTGCTCAGCGCGCCCCTCCAGCACGGTTAGCACCTCGCAGATGTCGGTAAAATCCATTTTTACCGTCGCCTTGGCCGCCCAGTCGAACGTCGCCGGCTTCCGCCCGTCGGTGCCGTTCGCTGCCGCCGTCTTCTGCAACGCCATCTCGAGAAAGAAGCAGTCGTAGCGATCCTCGCCCGTCCGGTTGAGCCGTAACTCCAGCTGCAACGCTGAACCGGTCCCTTTCCCGTTGGGATGATACAGCACCAACGCCTTGTTACCCGTCCTCGCCCCCTGCCCGCTCTTCGTTGTCTCACCGTTCACGTTCATGATCTTGCCCTCCATTGTCTTCACTGATTACTGGTCACTGACCACTTTTTGCTGACTCCGCAAGCTCAGAACGGAACCGCCTCCCTCGCCGCCCCTTCGTCTGCCGTCTGTTCCTGCGGCTCAGGCGACTCCTTGGCTCCGCCTTCCCCGCCGCGCCCGCGCCCGACAAATTGAACACGATCGGCACGCACCCGCAGGCGGCTCCGTTTCTCACCGCTATCCGTCTGCCACTGGTCGAACTGGAGCCGTCCCTCAACGACCACCGCCGCGCCTTTGGACAGGAACTGCTCGCAGGCCTCGGCCTGCCGACCCCACGCCACTACGTCGACGAAACATGTCGCTTCGACCGGTTCCCCCGCCTTGTTCTTGTAGCTGTCCGACACGGCTACCCCCAGATCGGCTACCGCAAGGCCGGCAGGTGTATGCCGCAGTTCCGGCTTACGCGTCAGATTCCCCATCAAAAACACCCGGTTTAGAGATCCCATCTTCTGCCTCCTTCTTGTTTCCGGCCCTTTCGTTCGACGCCGTCCGGCGCAGACACCCCAGGGCTCTATATAGAAGAAGAGATTGGACTCACACCTTTCCGATTATTTATTCCTTTTTTCGTCCTTTTCGCTGTTCTTGCACAGGAAGCGAATTGGGGGCATTCTGGTCCCATGAAGCTTATGCTTGCACAGACCGCCTTGGTCCTTGGGTCTGCTGCGCGTTCTTTTCAAAAGAACCGGGGTCTCATTCGCGCTTCCTCCCTGGCGCTTTACTGTTTTCTTGCCCTGCCCCCGCTGCTCCTGCTGATCACGGTCCTGCTCAGCAGCTTCTTCACTTCGGCCCCCGGAGTTGAAGATCACTTCATTCGCTTTCTGAACAGGAATCTTCCTTTCGTAGCCCAAACCATTCTCGTCGAGGTTCGCGCGCTCGCACGCTCGCGCGCATGGAGCCTTGTCGCCATGCTGGTCCTATTCTGGTCCATTACCCCCCTCGCCGCCGCCGTCCGCCAGAGCATGACCGACATCTTTCGCGCCGCCCCGCGGCGTTCCTACTTCGTCAACAAGGGCGGAGACGCGCTGGCGGTGCTGCTGATCCTGATCATCCTGCTGACCTTGACCGTCGTTGAAACCCTGCGATCTGTGCTTCTGGGGCTCTTCGCCGGGCACGTTTCTCTTCTCGCGCTCCTTGCCCAGCTCCTTCTCCCGCTCGCGGTCAGCACGCTCCTGCTGGCGCTGGTCTTTCGAATCACCGTTCCCATCCGGATTCGCGCCCGGGAGCTTTTCATCGGCGCGTTCATCACCGCGGCGCTCTTGATGGCCATCGGCCCCGCGCTGACGGCCATCCTGCGATTGAACCCGGACTACGGCTTCACGTTCGGCTCGCTTAAGGCCGTCTTCTTGCTGATTGTGTGGGTCTATTACTCTTTCGCCGCCCTGCTGTTTGGCGCGGAGGTCATGGCGAACATCGGCCGGCGCGAGGCCAACCTGCTGGCGCGCCTCTTTCGGCACGGCCGCGCGGGCCGCCTCGCCCCTTCGCTTCTTCAGCGCCTGACGCGCACGCTCCCCCCTGGCACAGAACTGTTCCGGCAGAACGATGCCGGCAGCGAGATGTTTTATGTGCTGGCCGGATCGGTCGAGATGGTCCTCGAGGAGCGTGCCGCCAAGGTCTTCGGGGAAGGCGATTACTTCGGGGAGATGGCGCTTCTGCTGGGATCGCCGCGCACGGCCACGATGCGCGCCGGGGCCCGAGGCGCCGAGGTCGCAGCCATCTCCACGGCAAATCTGGACGTCATTCTGCTCGAGAATCCGGACTTGCTGCTATCGCTTCTCCGTGAGATGGCGCAGCGCCTCAAAACGACCAACGAGCGCAACGCCGCGGCCGCAACGCAGAAAGGCCAGGGCTGAACGGGGGGGGGCTCAGGGCTCGGGCGACAAGGGCCGGCCGGAACCATGGTGCGGGACAAGGGGCCGCGCCGTAATTGCACAAACCTGTATCGTCCCTGCTCACCTTTCACGCCGACCGTGAAGCCATGACTTTCACATATCCTTGTGAACGAATCCATGTCGCGCGCCCGCACAATCAACAGCCATTAAGATGACCGGTCGGATTCAAGCTCTCGTCCCAGAGACTCGACGGTGGAAGAGCCATTCAGGCTTCCGGACGGGTCCAGGTGCACGCGCTCCACGTTGACGCCGAGATACAGGGACAGCGCATAATGGGGCGTGCCGCCGACGTCGACGATCTCGTCAAAGCGGGCCCCGCTGCGCTGAATGCTCGCGGCCAGCGCGCCGGTATCCTGCGCGCTCGGAACATAGGCGGCCCCCAGATTCAGGCCCAGCAGCGCCACGCACCACGCCGCCAGCAGGCCGTGAAAACGTCCGCATCCGGCCGGCGTGCGCGCGCCCGCCATGGCGCGGGCAATTGCGAGTGGCCGGGGCGCCCAGAGCGGGACGACATAGAGCGGAAGCCGCGCCCGGACGACCATGAAGCAGGCTAGCGGGATCGCAAACCATAGAAGGAGAAACACCCCCTGCCCATCCCGGGCTTTGAAGTCCGCCCACCCATGGCGCGAGCCTATCTGTCGCGCGCCTGCCAGGATTCGCCAGGCCGGCTTGAACCAGGGCGCCGTGCCGACCAGCAGCGTCGGCAGATACACAATGAAGGCGTAGTACCATTCGGAGTTGCGATATTCGTTCGATCCCACGCGCCCGGCCACCTCGTGATACAGCCAGTAGCGGAGCAGGTCAGGATGGCGGGCAATCGCCGCGACATACCGGGCCAGGCTCACAACCGCGAATGCAAGCATCCCCACCGGAGTAAACACCTGACCGATCCGCCTGCGATCGATGCGCAGGAGGGTGAAGACCACGACCGGGATCAGCGCGAGGAGCCCCGGCGGACCTTTGGTCATGAAGGCCAGGCCGAACCCAAACTACATCACAACGTATCGTGCACGCTGCCGGGCAGGCTCGGACTCAAAGCCGGCAAGCACGAACTGCGAGACCGCCAGCGTTTCAAAGAAACTCAGCAGCGTATCGGTGGTGACCACGTTGGCCGCCGCAAACGGGAGCAGGGCCGTTGCGTAGACGACCGCAGGCAGCCACGGGCTGCCCGGGACAAGCCTCCTGCCCACGCGCCACAGGAGCAGGCATGTGCCCCACCAGACGAGCGCGTTAGGAAGCCTACCCGCGACTCGTTGAGGCCAAAGACGCGGTAGCTCAGCGCAAGCGCCCAGTAGGTTAGAGGCGGCTTTGTAAAATGCTCGTTCTCGGGCTGCAGACGCACGTCGATGTACTCGCCCGTGCGCACCATCTGCAGCGCACCCTCCGTATACCGCCCCTCGTCCGGCTCCCATAGGTGACGGCTGCCCTGGAAAAGAAGGATAAACACAAGCAGGCCCAGCGCCATGAAGGCGGGCCGCACGCGCCAGCTGCACACGACCTGACCGCTCTCCAGTTTCTCCGCAGGCTTGTTCATTCCGATTCCCTCGACTGCACCTGCAGAGCCTGGCCGGCCCACGCCCGCGCATTACGCTGCAGGCGCCCCAGCCCCGTGCGAAACACCGCCGTGCCGCTGAATCGCCTCACGAACTCCTCCTCCGACATCTCAAGAATCTCCGCTGCGCCCGGCATGGGCGCGGGAGAGAACTCCGGCATGACACGGTCTTCGCCCCGCTCGTTCCACGGGCACACCCCGGTGCATTCGTCGCATCCGAAAAGACGCCCCCTCATCGCGCCAGGCACGGGCATCTGAAATTCCCCTTTGTGCTCGACCGTCAGGTACGAGATGCACTTGCGCGCATCCACGCTGCCATCCTCGCACAGCGCGCCGGTGGGGCAGGCGTCAAGGCAACGGCGGCATGTGCCGCATTGGTCCGCGCAGCGCACGGAAGGATCCAGGGGCGCATCCACCAGCAGCGCGCCCAGAAGAATGCAGCACCCTGCGTCCGGGTTCACAATCTGCCCCTGCCTCCCGCGCCAGCCCACGCCGGCGCGCACCGCCCATTCGCGCTCGAGCAGCGGCGCGGAGTCAACGCAGATCCGCGCGACCTTGAGCGGCGCCCTGGCGCCGATGAATTCCGCCAGCTGCCGCAGCTTCCCACGAATTACATCGTGATAGTCCAGGCCGCAGGCGAACGCGGAAAATCCCCCGCAGCGCGCGCGGTTTGCAGGATAGCGGGCCGCGACAACGAGGACCGAGACCGTGCCGGGCGCCAGAAAACGGGGATCTTCGCGCAGGTCTGCGTGGCGCGCCATATATTCCATCCCTGCAGCACAGCCCTGCTCCAGCCAGCGCCGGTACCGCGGCATCGTTTCGCTCGCCGCAGCGGAAGCCACGCCAGCAGCAACGAAGCCCTGCTCCCGCGCCCGCGCCATAACCTGGTCTGTAAGAGCGCCCATCCGTCCACCTTGGCAACTTCGGAAGAGATTGCGCCAGCCTATGCCGGCCTGTAAAGCAGGAGCACGCGGCGGGCGACCTCCTCCGCGGTCAGCCCGTCCGTGGCAACCGGGTTGGGCACGGACTCGTAGAAAGACACGCGCTTTGCGAGGAGATCACGGATACGCCCCAGCTTGTCGGGCACATCGAGCAGCGGCCGCTGGGTCCCGCGCCCCACGCGCGATAGGATCGTCGCCGCGGAGGCCATAAGGCACACCACCAAGCCCGTGGCAGAGAAGTCGCTCACGTTGTCAGGGTTCAACACAATCCCGCCGCCCGTGGCAATCACCCGTCCCTCCTGCGCAGCCAGTTCCTGCGCCAGGCTGCGCTCGAGCGCGCGAAAGACCGGCTCGCCTTCTTCCGCAAAGATTCGTGTGATCGGCTTGCCCGCGCGCCCCTCGATCACGGTGTCCATGTCGAGGAATTCCATCTTCAGCTGCGCGGCAAGAAGCCTGCCCACGCTGCTCTTCCCCGTCCCCATGAACCCCATCAGAACGATGTTCTTCTTCATGCGTTGGCTCCGATCTGGGCCCCTGCGGCTCCCGGCGGGGTCCTCAGCCGGCAAAGGCGCGCGCGTTACGGAACATGCACATCCACGGCCCGTCCTCGCCGGTGAAGAGCCCGGGCGGCCGGTGCGACATCTGCACGGCGCGGAAGCCGCGCTCAGGGTGCGGCATGAGGATCGTGACCCGCCCGTCCGTCGTCGTCAGGCCCGTGATGCCTTCCGGCGAACCGTTCGGGTTGAACGGGTACCGCTCGGTGGGCCGCCCGTAGTTATCCACGAAACGCGCGGAAAGCAGGCCCTTGGCCTTCGCCGCCGCGAGCGAGCCGGTCTGCGCAAAGTCAGCAAATCCCTCCCCGTGCGCAACGGCGATCGGGATTCGTGAGCCCTCCATCCCCTTGAAGAAGATCGAGGGCGACGGGGCAATTTCCACCGTGACATAGCGCGCCTCAAACTGTTCGGAGCGGTTTCGCACGAAGGCGGGCCAGTGCTCGGCGCCCGGAACAATATCCTTGAGCTGCGACACCATCTGGCACCCGTTACAGATGCCCAGCGCAAACGTTTCGGGCCGCGCGAAGAACCGGGCAAAGGATTCCTTAAGCGCCGGGTTGTAGAGCACGGACTTGGCCCAGCCCGAACCCGCGCCCAGCACGTCACCGTACGAGAATCCGCCGCAGGCCACAAGGCCTGCAAAACTGTCGAGCGCAACGCGCCCGCCGAGCAGGTCGGTCATGTGCACGTCCACACAATCAAAGCCCGCGCGATCAAACGCCGCGGCCATCTCAACCTGTCCATTAACGCCCTGCTCGCGCAGGATCGCCATGCGCGGGCGCAACGCGCCCGTCACGGAGGGCGCCCGCGACGGATGATAGCCCACATGCAAGCTCAGTCCCGGATCGCGCTCGTCGAGCAGGTTGTCATACTCCTCGCGGGCGCAGTCCGGATTGTCGCGCAGCGCCTGCATGCGCCAGGTGAGCTCGGACCAGGCGCGCTGCAGGACGGAAACCCGTCCGGAGTAGATCTCAGCACCTTGGCAGCTTATCGTCAGCGCGCCGGTATCCACGACCGCGCCAATCTCATGCGCGATCGCGTCGATGCCGTGCTTGCGCAGCACAGCCTGCGCCTCAGTCAGGTGCTCCCGGGCAATCTGCACCACCGCGCCCAGCTCTTCGGCAAAAAGAGCCGCCAGCGGATCCTCTCCGAGCGCGCCGATCTCTGCCGCCACGCCCACGCGGCCCGCGAAGGCCATCTCGGCCAGCGTGACAAGCAGCCCGCCGTCCGAACGGTCGTGGTAGGCCAGCACCAGCTGCTTCTCGATCATCTCCTGCAGGGCCGCAAAAAAGCGCACAAAGAGTTGCGGGTCGTCAAGGTCGGGCACTTCGCCGCCCACCTGGTTGTAGACCTGCGCCAGCGCGGAAGCACCGAGGCGGTTCCTGCGCTGCCCCAGGTCGAGCAGCAGCAGCGTCGAGTCCAGTCGCTTGAGATCCGGCGTCACGGTCTTGCGCGCGTCCCGCACCGGCGCAAACGCGCTCACAATCAGGCTCAGCGGCGCCGTCATCTTCCGGCTCTGCCCCGCGCCGGTAGTCCACACCGTGCGCATGGAGAGCGAATCCTTGCCCACGGGGATTGAGACCCCGAGCGCAGGGCACAGCTCCATCCCGACCGCGCGCACGGTGTCGTAAAGCGCCGGGTCCTCGGACTCCTCGCCGCAGGCGCACATCCAGTTGGCCGAGAGTTTGACGTTTCCGATCGCGCCCACATCCGCCGCCGCGATATTTGTCAGCGCCTCGCCCACCGCGAGGCGGCCCGACGCGGGCCCCGACACCAGCGCCACAGGCGTCCGCTCGCCCATGGCCATCGCCTCACCGTGGCAGGCATTGTGGGACGTGAGCGTCACCGCCACGTCGCTGACCGGGGTCTGCCACGGGCCCACCATCTGGTCCCGGGCCACCTGGCCCGTGACGCTGCGGTCGGTGATCGTGATGAGAAAGGACTTGTTCGCCACCGCGGGCAGCCGCAGAACGCGCTCGACGGCCTCCTCAATCGCGATGCCGTCCAGGCGCAGCGGAGCGTGGGCCTCCGCGCGGTGCGCGCCGTCGCGCAGCATCTTCGGCGGCTTGCCAAGGATTACCCCTAGGTCGATGTCGATCGGTTTGTTCCCGAAATGGTCATCTTCGAGAGTCAGGTGCCGGTCTCCCGTCGCTTCCCCGATCACGGCCGCCGGGCAGCGCTCCCGCTCACAAAGCACCAGGAAGCTCTCGCGCCGGCCCGGGTCGATCGCCAGCACGTAGCGCTCCTGGGCTTCGCAGCACCAGATTTCCATGGGGCTCATGGAAACATCCTCGTTGTGGATGCGGCGCAGATGAAAACGCCCGCCGGTTTCGCTCACCAGCTCGGGGCAGCCGTTGGAAAGGCCGCCGGCCCCGATGTCGTGGATGCTGAGGATGGGATTGTCGGCGCCCAGCGCGATGCACGCCATGATCACCTCATGGCAGCGCCGCTGCATCTCGGCGTTGCCGCGCTGCACCGAGTCAAAGTCGAGGTCGGCTGCGTTGCTTCCCGTGGCCATCGAGGAGGCGGCGCCGCCGCCCAGCCCGATGCGCAGCGCCGGGCCGCCCAGCTGGACGATCAGCGCGCCGGGGGCAATTGCGCGCTTGTGCACGTCGCCGCGCTTGATATTGCCCATGCCGCCGGCGACCATGATCGGCTTGTGGTAGCCGCGGTAGCGGCCGTTGTACATCTCTTCATACGTGCGGAAAAGGCCGCAGAGCTGCGGGCGGCCGTACTCGTTGCCGAACCCCGCCCCGCCGATGGGGCCTTCCAGCATGATCGAAAGCGGCGTCGCAAGGCGCGCCGGAAATTCCGCATAGTCGCGCTCCCACGGCATGCCATAGCCCGGCACGCGCAGGTTTGACACCATGAACGCGGAAAGCCCCGCCTTGCTGCGGCCGCCCGTTCCGGTGGCCGCCTCATCCCGGATCTCCCCGCCCACCCCGGTTGCAGCCCCGGGATACGGGCAGATCGCCGTCGGGTGGTTGTGCGTTTCCACCTTGATCACGAGGTCCACCTGCCCGCGCGTGTACCGGTAGAAATTGCCGCCGCCGGGCTGCACCTCATACCAGTCCGACGCGAAGCCTTCCACGACGCCCGCGTTGTCCTTGTAGGCCACAAGCGTGCCCGCGGGATGCGCGGCGTGCGTGTTGCGTATCATCGCGAACAGAGAACGCTCCTGCCGCACGCCATCAAGAATCCAGTCGGCGTTGAAAATCTTGTGCCGGCAGTGCTCGGAATTGGCCTGGCCGAACATCACTAGCTCCACGTCCGTGGGATCGCGGCGGATCGCGGCGTACGCCTTGTGAAGGTATTCGATCTCGTCCTCGCTCAGGGCAAGCCCCATCCGCACGTTCGCCGAGCGCAGCGCCTGCGCGCCCTCCCGCAGCAGCGGCACCGTGCTGAGCGGCGCGGGCTGCACCTCCGCAAAGAACCCGTCCAGCGTGGCGTACACGCCTTCCGTCATCCGGTCGTGCAGCAAAGGAAGCGCGCCGCCTGCCTCCCCGAGGGAGAGCGCCCGGCCCGCGCCGTCCAGCAGCCGGTAGTGAATGCCTCGCTCCACCCGCTCAACGCACGCGAGCCCGCAGTTGTGAAAGATGTCCGTTGCCTTCGAAGACCACGGCGAAAGGGTGCCCTGGCGCGGCGTCACATAGCAGCCGTCGACCGGCGCGTACTCGCCCGTGGCGCCCAGCAGCGCCAGCGTGTGCGCCCACGCGGTGGCGGCAAGCGGCGCCTGCGCGCGCAGCAGGTAGACAAAAACGGCCTCCGCGCGGACAATGGCCGGCTCCGGCTGGGCCGACCGGAGCCGCTCCAGGAGGGCGGTCATGCGAAACTCGGACAGGGCATCGTGACCGCGCAGCATCAGTGGGGCTGTTCGCCTGGCATTCATACTCGTCTTCCTGCCGTTAGTTTTCTGTATGCGTCGGCTTCAGCTTCTGGATTTCGTCGCGCAGCCGCGCGGCGTCCTCGTAGCGCTCATCCTGTACGGCGCGCTCCAGCTTCCTGTTCAAGGCGGCGAGCGGCGTGAGCGGCTTCTTCTGGTGCGGCGGCTCGCCCGGCGCCACGCTGCCGTGCAGCTCGCCCTGCGCCTTCTCCTCGTCTCCGAGCTCGATGACGCGCCCCGCCTCCTCCATGACCGCAGCAGCCACGAAGATCGGGGCGGCGCAGCGCAGGGCCAGCGCAATCGCGTCGCTCGGGCGGCTGTCCATGGGCCAGCTGCAGCCGTCCTTCTCAATCACGACGCGTGCGAAGAAAGTGCCCTCGCGCACCTCGCACACCTCGATCCGCAGCACCCGGCATTCGAGAAAATCCAGCATGTTCTTGAGCAGATCGTGCGTGAGCGGGCGCGGCACTTTGACATTGTTCACCTGAAAGGCGATCGCCTGCGCCTCGGCAGCCCCGATGAAGATCGGGAGCGAGCGCTCCTCATTCAGGCCCTTGAGGATGACCACGAACCCCGCGTTGGAAAGGAAGATCTGCTCAACCTTGACCTGAATCATCGCCGTCCTTCCACGATGTGCCGCAGTGCCGGCTCACGCCGTCAGCACGTCGATCATGTCCTGCTCGGTTCCGGCCGCCAGCAAGCGCGCGCGCACGTCTGCGGACTCCAGGCGCTTGCAGATGGCAGAGAGGAACTGAAGGTGCGGCCCGGTCTTAAGCGCGGTGGAGATGGTCATCACGAAGATGCACGAAGGCTGGTTGTCGAGCGCACCAAAATCAATCCCCTCCGGCTTCAACGCGATGGCCGTCACGAGGCCGGCGAGCGTTGCGAGCCGCCCGTGAGGGATGGCAATCCCCTGCTGAACGCCGGTCGACATCTTCTCCTCGCGCTCCAGGACAGCCTTCAGCGCGTCGCCGTGCTGCTCCTCCGTGAGCTTGCCCGCACGCACAAGCATGTCGACCATCTCCTCGAGGATGCCCAGCTTGGAATCGCTCTGCAGATGGAGAGAGAAACAACCATTACGGACTGCCGTCTTGAAATCCATCGAGTCAGCTCCGTCTTCCCAAGCACCCCGCTCAAGAAAGCTTGTTGGTGTATCACAACGGCCCGCGATTGCCAGAAAAAAAGTCTCTACAGTCCCACGGGCGTCAGCCGCGCGGAATTGCCATGCATGTCCGCCAGCAGAAGGTCGCCCAGCTTCCGGCAAATCGGCCCGGGCCGGCCGTCCGCCACCCGCTGGCCGTCGTACTCGCACACGGCCGAAACGTTGGGCGTGGTCCCGACGACAAGAACCTCGCTCGCCGCGCGCAACGACTCCGGCGCGATATCCTCGAAGCCCACGCGCGAAAGACTGCCGCCTGCCACAAGCGCACCCGCAAGTTCGACCACGCGCAGCATCGTCGTGCCCGGCAGAATGCGATCCAGCCGCGGAAACAGCAGGGCGCCATCCGCCGTCACGATGCCGAAATTCTCCGTCGCGCCTTCCGCCAGGAATCCCCGCTCGTCGTAGCCCGCCACGAAGTCCACGCCGGCATCCACCGCCTCTTTCTTCATGAGTACGTTCGGCAGGTAGTTGCACGTCTTTACCGACGCGAGAAACCCCGGCTTCACTGCGATGGCGCTCGTCTTCACCCGTGCGCCGGAGGGGTGCTTGTCCATGAACGGTGGGTCGAGGCGCGTGACCACGACATGCAGGTGCGGCACGGGGCAGTCATACGGATTCACCCCGAAGCTGCCTGATCCGCGCGAAAGAAATATGCGCACGTAGCAGTCGCGCCGTCCGCCGGCGCGGAGGGTTTCCACCACGATCTGTGCGATCCGCGGGAGCGGCCACGGCAGGGCCAGCGCGAGCGCGCTGCACGAATGCGCCAGGCGTTGCAGGTGGGCCTCCATGTTGTAGATGCCGCCCCCGATGCACTTGAACGCCTCGAAGACCCCGTCGCCGCGGTGGACGACGTGATCGTCGAGGGGAATCAGCATCAGCACCGGGTCCGTGACGATGGCGTCCCAGACGGAGGAATACATCGCGTAATAGTTTTCATGGAACGGGCGGCGCCGCGTCTGCACATGCGCGACGAACGCCGCCGGCTCCACAATGTGAAGGCTCTCATTCATGGTCCCCTGCCCTTCCTGCCAGCCCGCACCGGATCCGATGGCGCGTCATCACCCCGGGCCCGATGCAGATACTCCCGCCTCCACGCCCCGATATTCGAACACCTCCGCGAAGTGCCGCACGAGCCCCGCCCGCACCTCGGCGGGGGCGATCCCGGGCCGCAACAGGTGAAGGGACGTTACTCCCGCATCGCGAATTCCGCAAGGCACGATTGCATCATAGAAACCGAGATCCGTGCACACATTGAGCGCGAAACCGTGCAGCGTGATGCCGCGTGTGATGCGCACCCCAATCGCGGCAATCTTGCAGTTTCCCACCCACACGCCGCGATTGCGCGGGTCGGGGCCGCTCCGCACGCCGAAGTCCTCCAGCGTCTGCATCAGCGCCTGCTCAAGCCTGTCGATATACCCCCCCACGCCACGGCCGCGGGCGCCAAGATCGCGGATGGGGTAGGCGACCACTTGGCCGGGGCCGTGATAGGTGACATCCCCGCCGCGCGTGGTGCGGACAACCCGCGCACCCAACGCCGCCAGCATCTCCCCCGAGGCCAGCAGATTGGATTCCTTTGCGTTGCGGCCCATCGTGTAGACGGGATCGTGCTCCACCAGAACCAGCGTGTCGAGAATCCCGCCGGACAGACGCTGCTGCACCATCTGCTCCTGCAGGGCAAACGCGGGCTCATAGGCAACCCGCCCGAGGTCCAGCACCCGCAGCCTGTCGCTCCGCTCCTTCGTCACGCGCCATTCCTTCCGGCCCCGGCAAACTACTCGAAAGAGAGAGCCATCCGTCCCAGGGCACGAAGCGGACGAAGACCGGGCTGCGCCGGCTCAGCGGCCAAACTCGAGGCGCTGCGCAAGACGTTCGGGCAAACCGGCTTTGTGAATCTTTTCCTGGGTGGTCTTGATGTCGTAAGGCAATCGCCGCAGTTCCACCGTATGTGCCGTAGGATCGTAGATCACGTACGCGGTGCGGGAATCGCCGTCGCGCGGCTGACCCACGCTGCCGACGTTGATGAAATAGCGCCTGCCGAGTGTAATGTGGATTTTCTCGTAGGTCGCCCGGGTCACGCGGCTATCCCTCTCGAACACCACCGGCAGGTGCGTGTGCCCGTAGAAACAGAGCGCCGTATGCTGGTAGTTGAAATGGGCCTCGGCGTCCAGCGTATCGAAGACGTAGCCCCATCGATCGGGCATGTCGAGCGTGCTGTGCACCACCGTGACTCCCTCCGTCTTCATAACCAGCGGCAAATCGCGCAAATACGTCGCCTGCTCCGCAGAAAGCTGTCTGCGCGTCCAGTCCACAACGTTGGCCGCCAGAGGCTGAAAGTCGTCCAGCCGGTCCGTATTGGAGCAGTAGTGATCGTGATTGCCCCGCACAATTGCGCAACCCAGATGCCGGATCTTCTCAAGACATTCGGAGGGATTGGCGTTGTATCCAACCAGGTCGCCAACGCAAATGAAACCGGTAACGCCTTGGGCGTGCGCATCTTCAAGCACGACGTCCAGCGCTTCAAGATTGCTATGAATGTCGCCGAGAACGGCGTACTTCTTCTTGCTCACAGGGGTCTATACTCGCAGCAACGCTGTCGCCATCTGCAGGTCATCCGGCGTGGTAATCTTGATATTCGGCAGCGACGTGGGCACGAGCCTCACATCCTCCCCGAGCAGTTCGACCGCGGAAGCCTCGTCGGTAACCGTGGCGCCCTTCTTGTTCACCGCGGCAAAAGCCTTGAGCAGCAGAGCAACCTTGAAGGCCTGTGGCGTCTGCACTGCCCACAGCTTGGAGCGGTCCACCGTATGCGCCACCTTGTTCCCGGAGTCGACCCATTTGAGTGTGTCCGTAACCTTCGAGGCGGCTACGCCGGACCCGAATTTCTGCGCCGACACCACTGTTTCGCTTATCAACTCGGAGGTGACAAGCGGCCGCGCACCATCATGCACAACCACGATCTTCACTTCATCCCCAGCGTGCTCCAGGCCGATCTGCACAGACGTTTGGCGGCTTGCCCCGCCGGCAACCACTTTTCTCAGCTTGGAACACCCGAACATCTGCGCCAAGGCCGTCGCCGCTTCGACGTGGTCCTTGCGAACCACCAGCACGATACGGTCGATGTCCGTGCACTTTTCAAAAGCGATCAGGCAATACGCGAGCACTGGCTTTGCTCCAAGGGACAGGAACACCTTGTCCGCTACCGGCCCCATGCGCTCGCTCTTCCCCGCCGCCACGATAATTCCAACGTTCATCATACTCTCCTGATGATGCCGATCACGCCCGCAACGGCCGAGGCCCTTCACAAGCGCTGCCAACGAGCATATAGCACGCGCTGCGCGCGCGCCCGCGATAACTGATTCGTTCAGGATACTCTCAGCGCGCACGCATCGTCAAGAAAGCTTTCGCATCCAACGGGTCGGCCGCATTCAAGTTCGATGCTCTTCTCTTGTGCCCGCGGATCATCCTTGCGCATCCGCCTGAAGCGAATACCGGTGTCTTCTACACATCCTGCAGGCACATGCCCTCCATCGCGGCCTCTGTGTCCTTGAAAATCGAGCGCGCGCGTTCCAGAATCTGATCGATCTGGGCGTCCGTTCGCCGCGCCTCGTGATGGGTTAGTATCAGGCGCCCAACGCCCGCCGCCCTGGCTACGGCGGCAGCTTCCGAAAAAGTGCTGTGCCCCCAGCCAATTCGGCGGGGATACTCTTCCGGGAGATACTGGGCATCATGAATCAGGAAGTCGGCGCCCTTGCAGAAGCGCAAGAAGTTCGAATCGTGCGCGGGATGCCCCTGCTCGCGATCCGTCGCCACAACATAAGACCTGCCGTCCATTTCAAGCCGATAGGCCAGGCACTCCTGAGGGTGAAAGACGGGACACCATGTGACTTTCACGCCGCAGACCTCAACGGCGGCCGGGCCCAAAGGCAGGTCCCGCAGCTCTATGCTGGCGCCACATGCAAGAAGCTCCACCGGCCAGTAGGGAGGAGCGACGAGCCTTTGCAAAGCGGCTCGCCAGGCGACCTGCGGGGCACCCCTCAGGCAGATCGTCGCGCCCGAGTCGTACAGGGCGGGGAAGAGCGACAGCCCGGCCAAATGATCAATGTGGTAATGCGTGAACAGAATCGTTACGGGCGGCGGCGGGAGACCGGGGCTGGATGCCGGTCCAAGCGCGGCCGGGAGGCCTGTTCCGGCGTCAATAACCAGCACGCCCTGCGGGGTCTTCAGCGCCATGCAGGTTGTGCGCTGGCCGTAGCGGCTGTCCGCTCCTGCCCCTGAAAACAGGCTTCCCCGCGCCCCGAGAATGGTGAATGTGTGCATAGCCCTAGAATCGTAATCGGGTTGGGAGGCAACTACAAGGTGAGACTCTGGGAAGCCGTTCACAAAGTTGACGCGTCACGTTGATTCGCATACCATCACGTCTCGCTTATGCCTCGGAGCCGCAGTCCGGGCTGGCAAAGCGTGACCCATCCAGGCGAGCCCACGTGCAACATGACTCAGGATACGCGAAGTCCGATCTCTCCAACTGGACACTGACCCGGCGGCTGCTGGCAATGGCCTGGCGCTACAGGCGCGGCTGCCTGCTGGTGATCACGCTGCAGCTGTGCATGCTCGGGCTGGCCCTGAGCGGCCTCGGCCTGACCGGC
The DNA here is from genome assembly GCA_964424705.1 of uncultured Victivallales bacterium. Classification (GTDB taxonomy): domain Bacteria; phylum Verrucomicrobiota; class Kiritimatiellia; order UBA8416; family CAYRKB01; genus CAYRKB01. Next base: position 20,155 of record CAYRKB010000025.1, on the reverse strand, counting down.
GTGGCAATCGACTACATGCGCCACACGGCGCAGCCCGCTGCGCCGCCCCCCCACTGGCCCCTCGGCCTTGTCCCCCCTGCGCACTGGACGACGGTCCAGGTGCTCGGTGCGAACGCCGGGGCCATTCTGGCCCTGGCGCTCCTGCACGCATTCCTCATGTACGCCTACTCCCTCGAGATCGCGCGCCTTCTCCAGGGCAAGGTCGTCGTGCACCTGCGCAGCGCCGTCTATGCGAAGATGCAGAGCCTGAGCTTCCGCTTCTTCGACGCCAATGCCAGCGGGTCGCTCATCAACCGTGTGACCGGCGATGTCCAGTCCACCCGGCTCTTCATCGACGGCGTCGTCATGCAGAGCCTCACCTTGACGCTCTCCCTCGCCTTCTACCTCGTCTACATGCTCCGCATTCACGTTCCACTCACCCTCGCCTGCCTGTCCACCACGCCCCTTCTCTGGCTTCTTTCGACGCTCTTCGCCCGGAAGATCAGACCCTCCTACCAGCGCAACCGCGAACTCGCCGACGACATGATCCTCTCGTTCTCGGAAACGATCCAGGGCATCCAGGTGCTGAAGGGGTTCGCGCGGGAGCCGGAAACGGCCGCCCGGTTCGACGCCGCGAGCCGCGCCGTGCGGGACCACCGCTACCGCATCATCGAGAGCGTCAGCCGGTTCACGCCCTCGATCAGCTTCATGACGCAGCTCAACATCCTGATTGCGCTGGGCTACGGCGGATACCTTGTCATCCGCGGCCAGATCCCCCTTGGCTCGGGGCTCGTGGTGTTCGCCGGCCTTCTGCAGCAGTTCTCCGGGCAAGTGGCTAACATCGCCGCCATCGCAAACAGCCTGCAAGAGAGCCTTACCGCAGCCCGGCGCGTGTTTGAGGTCCTCGACGCGCCCGTGGAAATCCAGTCGAGGCCGGATGCCGCGCCGCTTGCCTCAATGCGCGGCGCCCTCAGCTTCCGTCACGTCTCGTTCGCCTACGAGGCCGCGCCCGTGCTGCGCGACGTGTCCTTCGATATTCAGGCGGGAACGTGCGTGGCCATCACGGGGCCCACCGCCTCGGGCAAGAGCACGCTCCTCAGCCTGATCCCGCGCTTCTACGATCCGACTCAGGGCAGTCTCTGCCTCGACGGGCACGACCTTAGAACGCTCGATTTGCGAGACCTGCGGCGCCGGATCGGCGTGGTGTTTCAGGAGAGCTTCCTTTTCAGCAATTCGATCGCCGCCAATATCGCCTTCGGAGATCCCGGGGCCACGCGCGGCCAGGTCGAGCAGGCCGCTCGCGTCGCCGCGGCGCATGATTTCATCATGGCCATGCCGGACGGCTACGATTCCGTTCTCACCGAGGGCGGCGCGAATCTCTCCGGCGGCCAGCGGCAGCGCCTGGCCATTGCCCGGGCCCTTTTGCTGGACCCCTCGATCCTCATCCTTGACGACCCGACCGCCGCCGTGGACTCCCAGACGGAGCACGAGATTCTCGCGGCGATGGAGGCCGCCATGCGCGGCCGCACCACGTTCCTCGTAACCCACCGCATCAGCGCGCTGAGGCGTGCCGACCGGATCCTCGTGCTGGAGCGCGGCCGGATCGTCCAGGCCGGCACCCATGCCGCGCTGATGGCCGCGCGGGGGCCGTATCAGCGGCTCGTGATGCTCCAGGGCGGCGATGACGAGGGCGACGGACCGGCCCTTCCGGCCACCGCGCCACAGGGAGGGCCACTGCCGTGAACACTCCTCCGGGCAGGCCCCGTCTCATTACCCACGTTGCGGCCGGCGAGCAGCAAGACGCGTCGCGCCGGCCGCTCGACTTCGGGCTGCTCCGGCGGCTCTTCACCTACACGCGTGCCTATTCCACATTGCGCAACTGGCTGACCGCGCTGGTTATCGTGCGCGGCGTCCAGCTTCCTGTCCTCGCATGGGCCATGGGGGCAGTCATCAACGGGCCGGTAAGCCGGGGTGACGTGCAGGCCACGTGGCTGGGAGCCGCGGGATTCATTCTCCTCGCCGTCACCACGCAGCTCACTTTCTACGCGCGGCTCAAGTTCGCCTCGCTCCTCGGCGAGCGCGTGATCCACGATCTGCGCAACGAGCTGTTCGCCCATATCCTGCGCATGCCGATGAGCTTTTTCAACAAGACCAAGCTTGGGCGCCTGATCGGCCGCATGACAACCGACGTGGAAGCCGTGCGCAGCGGCGTCCAGGAGGTGTTCTTCTCGAGTTGCGTCCAGGGCGGCCAGTCGCTGGTGGCGGCGGCGATCATGCTGGTCACGGACGCGCGTCTTTTCGCCGTGGTGCTGCTGATGGCGCCCATCATCTGGTCCCTGAACCGGCTCTTCCGCCGGCGCCTCAGCGACGCCATCCGGGCCTCCCAGGAAAGCTTCAGCCGCGTCACGGCCACGATGGCGGAATCCGTCAACGGGATCAGGGTGACCCAGGGATTCGGACGGGAAAGCCTGAATGCCGCCATCTTCAGTGACCTTGTGGAGGATCATTCGCAGTTCAATCTCGACATGGCGCGCACCTCCGGCACCTTTATGCCGCTGCTTGAGCTCAGCGCGCAGCTTGTCACGGCCCTGCTGGTATTCGTCGGGGGGAACCTCGTGCTGCGCGCACACGATCCGATTCCCGTCGGCACAATCATCCAGTTCTTCTTTCTGGGCGCCATCTTCTTCTCCGGGATCCAGAACCTTGGCACGCAGTACAATCAGGCCATGATGGCCATGGCCGGCGCCGAGCGGGTGTTCCGCCTGCTGGATGCAAAGCCGGAGTGGGCGGATGCGCCGGCCGCCCTCGCGGCGCCGCCGATTGTCGGACGCGTGGAGTTCCGCAACGTCACCTTCGGCTACGACCCGGCCGTCCCTGTTTTGCACGACATTACCTTCGATATCGAACCCGGCCGGACCGTCGCCCTTGTGGGCCACACGGGCAGCGGCAAATCGTCCATCGTCAACCTCCTCGCAAAGTTCTACCTTCCCGCCGCTGGCGATGTGCTAATCGACGGCCGCTCCACCGTGGAGCTCACGGCCGATTCGCTGCACCGGCAAATGGCGCTGATCCAGCAGCAGAACTTTCTCTTTACCGGGTCGATCTTCGACAACATCCGTGTCGGGAAGCCCTCGGCGACGGATGATGAGATCACCGAGGCGGCCCGCAGGCTGGACTGCCTGGACCTGCTGGAATCGCTTCCGGAGGGGCTTGCCACGCGCGTCGGCGAGCGCGGGGTGGGCATCTCGCTCGGCCAGCGGCAGCTGGTCTGCTTTCTGCGCGCGCTCATCGCCGACCCGCGCATCCTGATTCTCGATGAGGCCACGAGCGCCGTCGATACGCTGACAGAGCTGCGCATCCAGAAAGCGATCTCAGCACTGCTGAAGGGTCGCACGAGCTTCGTCGTCGCGCACCGCCTCAGCACCGTGCGCCATGCAGACACAGTGCTTGTCCTGGACCGGGGCCGCATCGCGGAGCGCGGCACGCACCAGGAACTGATCGCGGAGCGCGGGCTGTACGCGAGCCTGTACCGCCAGTTCGCGCGGCTGGGTCTCGGCTGGGGGGCGTCCCCGCCACGCGCCGCCCAGACCGAAGAATGAGCCGGACGGACCGTTGAGGAGCCTTGACGGGTTAGCGTGATCAAAACGCGGCCGGCGGATAGGTCAGGCCGGACAAGGCAGCAGCAGACGGAACGCGCTGCCGTGGCCCGGCTCGCTCTTCACCGTGATGATCCCGCGGTGGGCGCGGACGATTCCGGCCACAACAGACAGGCCCATCCCGCGCGCCCGAATCTTGGTCGTGAAGAATGGCTCGAAGATTCTGTCCAGCACGTCGGGTGCCATGCCGCACCCGGTGTCGGCGACCTCGATATAAGCGTACCGGCCCGTTCCGGGAACATCGTCAAAATACAGCTCTTTGGCAATCTCCTCGCCGGACTCGATCCAGCCCGTGCGAACCGTTACGCTGCCCTTTCCGTCCACCATGAACTCCACTGCGTTCTGCACGAGGTTGTAAACCGCAATCCGGATCTGGTCTGGAGAAGCCTTGACAGACGGCACGCCTTTCCGCGACTTGATGTGAATGCTGACCCCCGGCCTTGCCAAAGTCGACAGCTCCTCCGCCATGGTGCGCACCACTTCAGAAATGTCAAGCGCCACAGAATTGACTTTCGATTTTCCCGAAAAGGCCGTGAGCTGCTTTGCGAGATCCGCGGCCAAGTTTGCGGACGTCTCGACCTCGCGGGCATTCTCTTCCAACGGCGACGCGTCGGACAGGTTGCTGAGCAGGATCTTGTTGTTGCCAAGGATACAGGCCATCGAATTGTTGAGATCGTGCGCAACTCCGAGCGCCATCAGAACCAGGCTCTCCTGACGGCGGGACCGTTGCTTCTTCGCCGCGGAGGACGCGGCCACCGCAGGCTGACGCCCGCCTTCTACGTCGTTTCTCATAAGCGCGTCATTTTCCGCCCGGCGGCTCGGCGGCCGCCTTCAGGCAAGGCCAGTACTTGCGAGTGTAAATGATGAGGGTCAGAAGATTCAGCCCGACGCCAATCCCTTCGCAAAGATACACCAGTCCGGCGGGAATGAACTTCTGCACAGCAACCGGGCCTTCCTCGAAAAGGTAGATGCCGCAAATCAAAGGGAAGTTGAATGCCGTCCTGAGTTTTCCCGACCAGTGGGCGCCCCCGCCGACGTTATACATCGATCCGATCGAACGCAGGAAGGTAACCCATTGATCGCGGGCGAGGAACAGCAGGGTCAGCACCAGGAGCAGTCGCGCGTGAAACTGGTGATCCGCCTTGAGCGTGGCCACGAACACCAGCAGAGGCAGCGATGCCAAATAGAAAAACTTGTCAAGCAGCGGATCGGCATGTGCCCCAAGTTGCGTTACCACATTGAACTTGCGCGCGAAATAACCGTCAAAGAAATCGGTTACCGCAGAGGCAATCAGGCAAAAGAACGTGCAGGCAAACAGCCAGTCCTGCCGATACGCCGGCTTGGTGTAGACCACCGCACCTGCGAAAAAGATGAGTACCAGAGGAAAGCGGAGAAGGGTCAGAAAAGTGACAAATCTCAGTTTTGCCCTGGTATCCATCGATCCCGCGTTCCGCTATTCACCAAGCTGATAACGCACAAATCTGCGGATGGTCAGCGAGTCGCCCAAGCTCTTGCCCTTTTCCTTGAGCAGGTCCGTGATCGACTGCTTGGGCTCCTTGACGAAGCCCTGATCCACAAAACATATCTCGCCGAAGAACTTCTTCAGCTTTCCATCCACAATCTTCTCAACGATCTGCGCCGGCTTGTCCTTGACCTGTGCGGCATAGATTTCGCGCTCGGAGGCGATTTCCGCCGCAGGAATTTCCGCCGATGTCAGATAGCGCGGACTGCACGCCGCCACGTGAAGGGTCAGATCTCTGACAAGCTCCTTAAACGTCTCGTTCGCCGCGGTCTCGGCCTTGCCTGCGCCCAGCTCCACCAGCACGCCGACCTTCCCGCCAAGATGGATGTACGAACCAATCATGCCCGGGCCGCTCACCGTGTACCGGACGCTACGACGCACCACGATATTCTCGCCAATCTCCTGGATCCTCGCCACGACCTGATCCTTGACACAATCCGCAAGGCCGGTGTCCATCTTCGTGGCGGTCTCCGCAACGCCCTTTACAAAGGCCTGGAACTGAACGTTTCGAGCCACGAAATCGGTCTCGCTGTTCACCTCGACCAGCGACTGGGTCTTCCCGCCCTCCGCCGAACCCGCGGCGATCAATCCCTTATTCGCGGTGCGCTCCGATTTCTTGGCGGCCACGGCCATGCCGCGTTCCCGCAAAATCTTCAACGCTTTTCCCATATCGCCCGCGGCTTCCACCAAGGCGCGCTTGCATTCCATCATGCTCACGTTGGTCGCGTCACGCAGCTTTTTCACCAGATCCGCTGAAATGTCTGTCATTGTCATCTCCCTGCAAATATTGCTGTCGCCGCGCGCTTTCAGGCCTCCGCCGGTTTGTCCGCCGCCGGTGCGGCGACTGCAGCGGAATCCTCCGCGGGCTTCTTCGGCGCAGCGCGAGGCTTGGCGGCCGGCTTATCGGCTTCTTTCGCCTCTTTCGCCTTGCGGGTCGCTTTCTCCCCCTCCGCGACCTTCTCCGCATCGGCCTTCTTCTTTTCCTCGGCTCGCGCTGCTGTCCGGCGGGCCTCCTCGGCGCTCCGGTCTGATTCGCGCTTCTTTGTGACTTCGGCCGCAACGCGCGCGTACTCCGAAGCACCCTTCTTGATCGCCTCGGCAATGGCGCCTGAAATCAGCTTGATTCCGCGAATGGCATCGTCGTTGCCGGGAATGACGTAGTCAATGTCGTCCGGGTCGCCGTTTGTATCCACGATGGCAACCACGGGCACACCCAGCTTCTTGGCCTCCCGCACGGCAATGGCTTCACGCTGGATGTCCACGATAAAAATCGCGCCCGGCGTGGCAGCCATGTCGGCGATGCCCAGCAGGTTGCGTCGCAGCTTCTCCTGTTCACGGCGCATGGCCGATGCTTCCTTCTTGTGCATCTTAGCCATCTCGCCGGATTGCTCAAGGGCATCGATCTCGCGCATGCGCTTGATGCTTCGGCGGATCGTCACGTTGTTGGTGAGCGTGCCTCCCAGCCAGCGCTGCACGACGTACGGCTGGCCGCAGCTCGCCGCCGCATCCTTGATCACCTGCTGGCCCTGCTTCTTCGTGCCCACGAACAGCACGCTCTTGCCTGCCTGGGCCAGGCCGCACACGTACTCCACGGCAACCTGCAGGCATTTGAGGCTCTTGGTGAGGTCGATAATGTGAATGCCGCTGCGCTTGTCAAATATGTAGCGCTTCATCTTCGGGTTCCAGCGCTTGGTCTGGTGCCCGAAATGGAGACCGGCATCGAGTAGATCGCGAACGGTTACCGCTGTAGGAACTTCTTCCGCCTGAACTGCAGCCACAGTACACCCCCTTATACCTTTGTCGCGCCGTCGCTCCGCCTTGCGGCGTGATGCATGCCAGCGCAGGAATCCGCTTAGCCTTTCCTATGGCAAGAAAGGCGTTCGCTTCCGTTCCCGCTTTGTCGGCACCGCGTGCCGTAAAGCCTTTGTGGGAACTGTTAAAGGCGCGGAGAATAGCAGAGATTCCTGCGATGGCAAGAAGAAACAGAAGAAATCAGGGCGCTTCTTTTTGCCCGCGGCTCCCCCCCCCCGAGGGCAGATCCGGCGAGCGTACTGCCGGCGGGGTATACCTTATGGCGTGCTTGGTCACGATCGCCAGCGCCATGGCATTTGAAGGAACGGCCTCCACGATCACAAGATTTTCTTGGAGTCCAGCGGGAGTTGCACCGGCGACTCGCCCGAAATCGGCGCCGGTCCGGGATGACGAAGCTCCGGCGGCCAGGGCCGGTCGAGAAAATCGTGCGTGACAAGAACCTTGTCACAGCATGCGGAGAGCGGCGAGCGGGCTGTCAGCGTCAGGAACTTCTGCTGCAAGTCCAGCGACGCCTCGATCCCGTGCCCCCCGAACGCGTTTCCCGTGAAAGTGTTCGGCGCAAACTCCGGGTTCTTCGTTTCCTTGACCTCTTCGCCTATTTCAAAGAAGACATTGTTAGCGACGGTATGCCCGCCACCCGCTGCGGGGTGATTATCAGCGATGATCCGGTCCGTTACTTTTCCGCTCAGGACGATACCTACGTCCGAACGCCCCAGGAAGTTGTGCACAAAGACCTGGTCCTTGCAGTCGTGCTCGTAAATGCACTGCTTCGCACCCCAGAGGATGTTGCGATCGAGCAGGCAGTGTGGCTCGACGACGGATGCCTCGAGGAAGATCCCCGTGCCGCAGTTCAGCATTGCGTTCTGCGTACAGCGCGACCCGCGGTTGTCCCAGTCCATCCAGATTCCGTTGATGGGGTTGTCCGTGATGAGATTGCGCCGAATCAGCGTGCCCTGGTTGACGTGCGTCTTGATCCCTGCGGATTCGGACACCTCCGCGATCGGAAACCGCGAGTTGTTGACCAGGAAGTTCTCCTCGATCAGCGCATTCCTGCACGGCAGCCCCGCAATCCCGCAGACACCCGTATTCACAATCGTATTGCGGCGGATGATATTCCATTCCGGTTCGCCTTCGCCCGGCTCCTGCGGCTTGACGTCGCCGCCGTACCAGCCGTTGCCGATGTCGATGCCAATGCCGTTGACTTCGCGAACGGTATTCTCCTCGATCAGCCAGTGGTTCCCGCTGCAAACCGAAATCGCGCCCTCCTGCGGCCTCGAAAACCCGTTCCCCACCTGCTCAAATACGAATCCGCGGACATGAATGAACGCAAGGCCCCTGCGGCACGGCCGGAAACACGCCTGCCGCGTCGTGATTTCCATCAGGAGGTCGTTGGCATCCTTGTCTCCCAGCGTATGAATGAACAGCCGCGCGCCCTCGCGGTCCGTCCAATGCGCTCCTTCGGTCCCGCGGAGTTCCTCCACGGAGGCCACGCAGTCAAGACGCCGGCCCTCCTGAAACACCATCCCGCGGGGCAGCGTGTACGGCAACTTCCCACGGTGCGGTTGTGCCCATTCCATGATGTCGAAAGCCGACGGCGGAAGGTTGTCCAATGTGAACGGATTGTCCGTGGAGGCAGAAACGGACTTGAGGTCAAGGACCCACACGCCGCTTGCCGCGTCATCGGCAATCCACTTCCTGCCCACCGGCTCCGAGCCCTTGACAATCACCTGCCCGCCCGGCGCGGCGTGGTAGCCGATCATCATGGACGGCGACATGCCTCCCATCGTCGGCCGGACGCATTCGCGATAGACGCCCGGCTGGACAAGAACGCGCTCGCCGGGCCGCACGACTTCCGCGGCACGACCGATCGTCTTGAAAGGCTGCTGGCTCGTGCCGGGGTTCTCATCAGACGCCGTCGCAGACCCGCTGTCCACATGGTACGTCCTGCTGAAAGCCGTCTCATTCCGCCAGAACTTGAACTCGCCTCCACCTGGCTTCAAGACAGGCGGGTCAAGGCTGAATACTTCCGCCATCAGTTCTTCCTGCATGGATCGCCTTCTTTCCAGGTAACGTTCGGTATGGGGAATCCAGTGTCTCAGATCCCCCTCACTTCATGGAGAATGGGGCTGAATCTTCCTGCCTTGATACGTCACGTCAAAGTCATTGAGGCAGTGAAGCTCCGGGCATTTCAGCAACTCACCGACAATCATCCCGACCCGAGCAGGCGAGAAGGCTGCATGGTTCCGGATCTCAATCCGGCCCTCGGTAATAATCGCGGCGAGAGCATTGCCCTCGTAATTATCCTCGTACGAAAGGCCGGACATCTTGACCGTGCGGTGTTCTGTCTTGCCGGAGAAGAAGGCGGCGGACGAATCATTAACAACGGCCTTGAAAAAATAGCCCGGTTGACGAAGTTCGTCCCGCACCAGTTCTGATCCAACAATATTCATAGGGATGGAGCCTGTGGCGCCCTCACCGAAACTTGTATGAACCTACGGCCGGGCCCTCGCCGCGGTCAAGCACGATTGGCCCGACCGCCAGTGGTAATCGCGGCGTTATTCAATCGCGGCGTTATTCATTGACTCAATGTCGATGACGCGGTAAGGACTGCGCGATCCATAACCCACTTGAAAGGAAGTTTCCTGTGACAAAGAAGACAGCAGAGCCCGTGAGCGCCCCCTCCGAGCCGATGAGCCTGTGGTTTGTGAAGCCGGCGGACACTTTCCATGAAGCCTGCGTCCTCGGCAACGGGCGTCTCGGGGCGATGGACTTCGGCGGCATCGTGGAAGATCGCATCGTCCTCAACGAATCATCCGTCTGGACCGGCGGCCCGTACGACGGAAATAACTATGCTGCCCACAAGTGCCTGCCCGATGTGCGCAAGCATCTCTTCAGCGGGAATATCGCCGCGGCACAGAAGGAGGCTGAGCATAACTTCGGCTACCCGGAGGGTGTCAGCGGCTGGGGCGATCGGGACCAGTTCGGAACCTACCAGACCCTGGGCGACCTCGCCCTCCGACTTGGCTCGCCGGGCCAGCTGTCCCCGGCCAATGCCGAATACTCCGGCTATACGCGCGATGTGGATCTGATGCGCGGCGTGGCCCGCACCGAGTATGTGCAGAACGGGGTCCGTTTCACCCGCGAATTTGTGGCTTCCAAGCCGGACGAGGTCATTGCTCTGCGTCTCAAGGTCGATAAGCCCGGATCCCTCTCCTTCGCCGCCACCCTCTCGCGCAAGGAGTGCGCAACCGTGGGCGCGGAGGGCCGGGCCCTGAAGATGGAGGGCCAGCTGCCCTTCCGTCCGCCGCGGGATGCAACCGGAAAGGGCGTACGTTACCTGGCAATTCTGGGCGCGACCTGCAGCGGCGGCAAAGTCACCGTCACGGAATCGAGCCTTTCCATTGAAGGCGCGGACGAAGCGACGCTGATCGTGTCGGCAGGCACGAACATGTACAACAAGGACTTCGAGAGAGAAATCCGAGAACGTCTGGAGAGAGCGCTGGCGAGGCCCTTCGATGCCATTCTGAATGATGCTTCGGCGGACCACGCGTCGTTCATGAACCGCTGTCGGATCGCACTGCCGGAAGGCCCCCACTCCCGGCTGCCTACGCCTGAGCGCGTCCGGCAGGCCGAGACTACGCCTGATCCGGCACTGGCCGCACTCTACTTTCAATTCGGCCGGCATCTTATGGTCTCCGGGTCGCGGCCGGACTCGCAGCTCCCCACAAATCTGCAGGGCATCTGGGCGGAAGAGTACGACACGCCGTGGCGCGGCGACTTTCACAGCAACATCAACCTGCAGATGAACTACTGGCCCGCCGAGGCCGCCAACCTTTCGGATTGTCATCTCCCGCTCATGCGGTTCATTGAGGGCGTTGCCAGGGAGGGCGCGAAGACGGCCAAGGCCTACTACAACGCGCCCGGGTGGATGGCCAACCACACGCAAAACCCCTGGTTCGACACGTCTCCGAGCTACTTGTCGGCGTGCGTGGGCCCGACCTGCGGCGCATGGCTGGTCCAGCACATCGCGACGCATTATGCGTTCACTCTAGACAAGGAGTTCCTGAGGAAGTACTACCCCGTCATGCGCGGGGCTTGCGAGTTCTGCCAGGCAGCGTTGGTGGAAGATCCCAAAACGCACCTGCTGGCAACCGTCCCCTCCAACTCGCCGGAGAACGCCTACCGTTACAAAGACGAGAACGGGAACGAGCAAACCACGTACCTGTGCATCGGCTCCACCTTCGACCGCCAGATCATCCGCGACCTCCTGGCCCGCACCGCCGAAGCCGCGCGCATCCTGGGCCTCGACGAGCCTTTCGCGAGGATCCTGGACAGCACCAGGGCGCGGCTCATGCCCACCCGCGTGAACAAGGCGGGCCGCATTATGGAGTGGCAGGAAGACTTCGATGAGGTCGAAATTGACCACCGCCACTCTTCGCACATCTGGGGCCTTTACCCGGGAACCGAGATCAACCCGCAGACGCCCGAACTGTTCAAAGGCGCCCGGCTTTCCCTCGAACGCCGGGGGGATGCCTCCACGGGCTGGTCCATGGCCTGGAAGGCCAATTTCTGGGCCCGCATGCAGGATGGCGATCATGCCGAGCGGCTGCTTGCCATGCTCGTGGGCCGCGGCGCGCCGAATCTGTTCTGCCTGCACGCGCCGTTCCAGATAGACGGCAACTTTGGCGGCTGCGCAGCGATCGCCGAGATGCTCATCCAGAGCCACGAACTCACAGCCGACGGCGAGCCCATTATCCGTCTGCTGCCGGCCCTGCCCAAGACGTGGGCGACCGGCTCTGCCAGCGGCTTGCGCGCCCGCGGGAACTTTGCCGTCGACATGCAGTGGCAGGGCGGAATAGTTACACGCTACCGCATCGCGTCCGCCCTGCCGCGCCAGGTGACGGTGGTGGTGAACGGCGCGACAAAGACCGTGACGGCTGAACGCCTGTAGAGCGGCGCTGACCGGCTTGAACGGCCGTTCCTCGAGCCCGCGGCGGCAAGAAGCCCGGCGGAGTCAGGCTCGCGGCTGCCGGGATAGGATCCGCCTCGCAGCCTTTCGAAAGAGGCTGAATCTCGCCCGAAATGGCAAGGAAGCGTCAATTGCGCGGATCAGCTTCATTGTCGATTCGTCCAGCGGGCCTTGCATGAACCGGTAGTGGTTCATCAGGATATCCCTGGCCACCTTTCGCAGGGCGGACGGGTTCTTCCTCTCCATCAGCATGTCGCAATCCACGAGGCGACGAAGGAGGCCCGACATGTTGGACCCGTACACTGCGGGGGGGCTGCTGCGCATGATCGAATGTTCGTTGTCCGCCCGGTAGTAGTAGCTGCCCGCGTCTCCATAGAAGATGCCGCGCGCGCGGCCAAGTGCCTGAAAGTTAAACAGAAGATCCTCGCCGATAAAGAGGCTTTCCTCGAACCGGATGTGCTCCCTTTTCAAGAGAGCCGCCGAATAGAGTTTGTTCCAGACCACGGAATTATCCTTCAGCACGACGTCTTCGAAACGCAGGCATCCCCGCCGCCGCAGCCCCTTCATCCGGAAATCCGATTCCCGGCCGGCCTGCACCCGCCGGGACTTGCCGATGACAACCTCAGCGCCCGTCCCGGCCGCGTCGTTCACAAGGTTCTGAATCCAATCGGCGGATATCCAGTCATCGCCGTCGACAAAAAGAATAAAATCGCCCGTCGCCTCAGCCATCCCCCGGTTGCGGCAGAAGGACACCTTCCTGTTCGTATCGTTCCTGAAATACCTGAACCGCCCGTCCCTGCGGGCAAAGGCCTCCGCGGCGGACCCGCCGCCGTCAGTGCTGCAGTCGTCCACCATGAGAACTTCGAGATTTCCGTACGATGACGCAGCGAGGCTCTCCAGCGTCCGCCCGAGGGTGGCTGCTGAGTTATAGAAGGGCACCGTCACGCTGACTTTCAGCTTACTCATGTGCCATTTCGCGTCCCTGCTGCGGCGAGCGGGAGACGCCGCAGTCCGCCGCCAACCCAGCCTCGTTGAAGATGTTCACCAGTAACACCTGTCGCCGTTCGCCTTGCAGGAACGGATTGTATTCAAGCCTCGCATAAAGGCGTCCCGTCAAGTTTCCCAACATCCGTCGTCAGAACCGTACTGCGCTCTCTTCACTTCTTCAAGCCTGCTCTGCAACCGCTCCCGCATCAGCCGTCATCGGTCGGGATGTGACACCGGCCACACTTCAAACAGTGTCCCTTCCTGCATGAACGTGGCGATGGGCGCATCCCCCTGGCAGCCCATATCGGCCGGTGCAGGCCGTTTCGGTATTTTCGGCACGATTACCAGGTCGGCTTCCCGCAGCAAAGTGGCGTCATTCGTGACGCTTCGCATGGAATGGCTTGAGATCACCCGCTCTGCATAGAGCTCGATCCTGCCGTCAAGAAGCGAAGAGGCATCGCCCTCTCTGTAGAGCGTCGCGAGGCGCTGTCCCGTGAAGTGGGATTTCAGGAAAGCTCCGGCATCGGAGAACGGATTTCGCCCATGGCTCGTATAGACGTAGCTGTTCGTGATAGCCGCGAAGGCGAGCGCCATCCAGAGTGCTGTCATGACAAATGCCTGCCGGAAGCGCGCGACGCGCATGCTGCGCAGGACGCCCAGTGCAAGCAGGAGCAAAAGCGCCGCGACGGGCAGCATAGCTAACGGCGGGCCGACCATCATATCCCTTGTTCCGTCGCCCGATTTCATCAAGCGTTCGACAACTGCAACAGGCACCAGCGCGGCGCTCGCAAGCACCAGGGGCCAGGCATGCAGCCCGAGAAAGATGGCGAGAAACCGCTTCGACAGCCGCCGCACCATTGCGCCCCGGGCCAGCCGATTCCAGAAGTCTGCAATCAGGACGGCCGCCAGCGGCAGCGCGGGCAGCACGTAGCGCTGGCGCTTCGAGATTGCACAGGAAAGCACGACCAGAACCAGCACAAGGCCTACCCAAAGGCCGCGCAAACGGAGCCCGCGCGATCGCGGCGCCACCAGCGCACCCACAAACGAAACGCTCCAGGGAACCAGCATCGCGATAAAGACGATGTAGTACCAGGGCGGCTGCGCCCGCCCTGGCGACAACGTCTCGCTTAGCAGCTGCGACTGCGCATCCGGACCCGTGCGCAGCGCATGCAGATACCACGGCGCGACCAGTCCCGCCGCCACGACGGTCAGCAGCAGCCCGACAATCAGAGCCGGACGGCGGCAGCGGCGGTCCACGAGCGCCGCTCCGAGGAGAGAAAGAAGCACGAAGAGCAGCGCGACGGCATTCTTTACAAACACGCTCATGCCGAGCACGACGCCGCCCAGCGCTGCAAGCGTCACGGCCAGGGCCCACCGCTGCTGCCGCGCCTTGTTGAGCGCCATGAAGGCCAGGCCCAGAGCCAGGCCGGCCAGCGCCATAAGATACGTGTCGTACGACGCAAGGCGTGCCTGCCGCAAAACAGTCATCGTGCTGGCAAGCAGCAAGGCCGCCATCCATCCCACGCGCGGCCCCGCGGCGGCGCGGCCCAGCAGGCCGGTGCCGACCAGCATGAGCAACACGCTGGCCGCGGCCAAGTGGCGCGCGCGCGCCGCGCGCGCTTGCACGTCACTGTTGGCAGGAGTCAGCCCGCGCCATACGGCGCCATGCAGCCACGCTGCGCCTGGCGGCTTGCGAATTCGCGCCTTGCCGTGGAGCGTGGGAGTCAGCCAGGCGCCGCGGTCGCCGTCGTGAAAACGCAGCCAGACTTCCTGACTTGAGAGCTGCGTGAGCACCTCCATATGATACGTACACGCAGGCACGCTCAATTTCCAGGTGACAGGCAGGGCAAAGACCAGCACCGGCAGAAGGACCCACAGCCAGCGCGGCACGCGCATCTTCGGAATGTGCGAGAACCAGTTCATGCGAGAGAAAAAGTGCCCCGCAGGCGGACGTCCTCCGCCGAGGCGCCAACCATGATTTCGAATTCGCCTGGCTCCACCACGCGCTCCATGGCCCCGTTCCAAAGAGCCAGCTCGCCTGTGCCTATCGCGAACTCCAGCGTCCGGGTTTCCCCGGCCTCCAGCGCCGCCTTCTCAAAACGCACCAGGCGCATCACAGGCGTCGTCGTCGAGCTGACCAGGTCCCGGAAGTATACCTGCGCCACCTCCCGGCCGGCGCGCGCGCCCGCGTTCGTCACCGTGAAGCGAACGCGCACATCGCCGCGAAGCCCGGCCGCCGGCGGCTCGATCGACAGCCCGTCGTACCCGAAGGTGGTGTAGCTGAGCCCGAAGCCGAACGCCCAGAGCGGGTCGGGCGAAGCAAACACGTAATCGCGGCCCGGCTTCTCCGGCGAGCCCGGCCAATGGTAGAACCCGCGCCCGCTGGGCTTGTAGTCGTACACCGTCGGAATGTGGCCCGCGCTTTGCGCAACGCTCACCGGCAGCCGGCCGGACGGGTTGACCCGCCCGAAAAGGATGTCGGCGATCACGTGGCCCTGCTGCTCACCCGGGTAGAATGCACTGACAATGGCGGGAATCTGCTGTTTCATCCACGGCACGCTGTAGGGCCGGCCGTGCAGCATGACGACAATCGTCGGCGTGCCCGTGGCGTGGATCGCGCGCACAAGCTCCTGCTGCACGCCCGGCGGCACGGGGTCCGTGACGTCAAATCCCTCGCTGACCGTGCCGCCCCACGGCACGGTGGGATCATCCCACCCCTCGCGCCCCAGGATGGTGCTGGTGTCGCCGATCACGACGATGGCAACTTCGCTGCCCTGCGCGGCGGCCACAGCCTCGGCGAACCCCGCGGTCGAGAGGCCGACCAGGTCGCACCCCTTCGAGTAGCGGACCTCGACGCCGTCCCCGAGAAGGTCCTTCAAGCCAGCCAGCACGGTGACGCCGTCGCGGTTGCGCTTGCTCCACGTGTAGCTGCCGAACTGGACCTGATTCGCGTTGGGCCCGATGACCGCGATCGACTTGAGCCGTTTGGCGTCGAGCGGCAGCAGGTTGTTCTCGTTTTTGAGCAGGATGACGCATTCCTCGCCGATGCGGCGGCTCAGCGCGACATGCTCCGGCGTCCGCACGCGCTTCTGGATCGACTCCGGGTCGATCACGCGCCGGTCGTCGAACAGGCCCGCCATGAACTTGGCCCGCAGGATGCGGCCAACCGCGCGGTCGATCAGCGTTTCAGGAACCCGCCCGGAACTCACAAGCGCGGCCAGTTGCGGATAGCAATCGGGGCCGGGCGCCTCCAGGTCTACGCCCGCCTCGATGGCCAGCGCGGCCGCAGCGGCTTTGTCCGCCGCCACCTTGTGAAAGTCCACGTTGAGGCCCACGCCGCCCCAGTCCGAGTACACATAGCCCTCGAAGCCCCACTCCTTGCGCAGAACCTGCGTAAGGAGCCAGCGGCTGGCATGCGCCGGGGTGCCATCCACCTCGTTGTAGGCCGGCATCACGGCACAGATGTGCCCTTCCTTAATGGCGGCCTCGAAGGCGGGCAGATGCAGCGACCGGAACTCGCGCTCACCGAGAGAGGCCGGGCCGATATTGAGCCCGTTGTTCGGAACGCTGTAGCCCGCGAAATGCTTGGCCATGCACATCACCCGGTCCGGCGCGATTGCGGCGCCGGCGTCATCGCCCTGCATGCCCTTGACGAAAGCGACGCCGAGGCGGGCAACCAGCGTGGGGCACTCCCCGTAGCACTCCTCCACGCGGCCGCTGCGCGGGTCACGCGCCAGGTCGAACAGGGGGCTCAGCGCCTGGCACACGCCTATGGCCGAGGCCTCCTCGGCGACGATGCGGCCCATCTCCTGGACCAGCGCGGGATTCCAGGAAGCGCCCAGCGCGATGGACTGCGGAAAGATCGTGGCCCCGAGGGCAATCACGCCGTGCAGGCACTCCGCGCCCGTGAACGCCGGGATGCCCAGCCGCGTTTTCGTCCGCAGGTAGGCTTGCGAGTCTCGCCACCGGATGCTGTTGGTCACAGTCTCGTCGCCGCAGTCGGCCCACAGCATCCCGCAGCTCTTGCCGGCAAAGCTCTTCTCGAGCGACTCGGCCGTAACCCGCCCGTCCTGCATCTCAAGGTTCTCGAAGCCGCGCTGCGACATTTGCGCAAACTTCTCCTCAAGCGTCATGCGCCCCAACAGGTCGGCAACGCGCTGGTCCACGGGCAGCGATGGGTCTTGGTAGCTCATTGACGGTCTTCCTCCATGAATTTATTGAGCGGGTTACGTTGTCAGAACAGACCTTGAAAGGCAAGCTCTCGCCTTGACGACCGCAGGGGAGAGAGAGGGCGATCGCGTCAGGCGCGCGATGAGCGGGGCATGTGGCGGGAACAGCCGCGACAGTTCGTCCCGCTTCGCCAATTCGAAATCGGCGAAGTCGAAACCGGGCGCCACGGTACAGCCGACAAGGGCATGGGGATCCGGGGCGGCCAGTTCGGCCGCGAACCAACACCCGGCCGGCGCAATGGCCTGGAAGACGCCCTCTGGACCGCCAAGCTTCGTAGTCGTGAGGTCACCCTCCGGCTGAAGAATGTGAAGGAGGAGAGCGCCGCCGTAATAGAAGTGCCAGATTTCGTCGGACTTGATCCGGTGAAACGCGGAGAACTCGGGGGCCTGCAGAAGGAAGTAGATCGCCGTGGCGAAAGGGCGGGCGCCGGGGAAGCGCGGGGGCAATCCATCCGTCGGGATCGACTCCGCGGAGCGGTACGTCTCCCGATAGTACCCCCCTTCCGGGTGCTTCTGCAGCCGCAACTGCCTGATCCAATGTTCCGCACTGCTCATGGTCCGTAATTACCCTGGGCGTTGAAGACACGTCCTTACGTCATGCATATCGTTCACCCCGTCGTTCTTCCGCGCCACCGGGGCACACCTGGCAAACAGCACGTAACGCCTTGGGACCCGCTTGGCGGCCGACTCGAACCCGCGGGCAAAGGCTCTCTCGGCGCCACCCGCCCCGTATATCCGCGTCGCCGTCCCTCTGCCAGCTGAATCGTCCCGGTTGAGAGCCGAGCATAGCCGGCCCGCCACACACGTCATATAGTCACTCGGCAACCTGCATTTTGCCAGCTCTTGCCGACGGTGACGAGCATGACGTCGTTTTCCATAGCACATTCCCGCTGCATGTTAGAAACATCGCCGGAGAGAACGACCCGTCCTCATGGCTCCACGACCTCCTCCGTGGATTTCACGCCCAGAAGAAGATTACGTTTGGGATCAGATTCAAGATTTCTATCGTTCGGAGTAGGATTCAAACAATATGTGAACGCTACTACTCCAGTCTTGCAATGGCGCACATCCAATCTTAGAGAACTGCCTATCTTCCCGTACAAAGCGTGCGCAATCTTTCCATCCGCGTTCGTCGCGCTGCGCACTCTAAATAAGAAGCTCTGATCCTCGTTCGGTCTGAGATAGTTGGTTGAGGACTCAGACACATCGAAACTAGTTCCGTATCCCTCAGCTGGGGCAATCCGCGGAAGACGATAGGCCGAGCCCTGAAATGAGGAACGACTCACTTCTTGTATGCCATCCGCCGCATTTGTCATGCGCAATTGAAGCGAAGAGTCGAAATCCTTGCGACTGACAAATCTCTTGCGCATCTTGAACTGAAAATCCCCGACTGCCCCTGAACCGTGAGGAGCAACCCAGTCGCAAGCAACCAGATCGAATCCAATAAACTCATCAAGAACGGGGATCGCCGCTTCAACCGTCT
This sequence comes from uncultured Victivallales bacterium, assembly GCA_964424705.1. Lineage (GTDB taxonomy): Bacteria > Verrucomicrobiota > Kiritimatiellia > UBA8416 > CAYRKB01 > CAYRKB01. The sequence continues at coordinate 1,518 of CAYRKB010000025.1, read as the reverse complement.
TCGCATACATGGGTATCGGGTTGCCAACGCGTCTCACCATGGCCGTAACTACTGGGTTCCACGGCTGCCACCTGCCGTCCTTCACGCTCATGTAGTTCGGAAATCTGTACACAAGTCTTGAGTCATAGTAACCATCTTGTCTTATTGTGATTGGAACATCTTTGATCGTGCACTTCCCTTGGGCAACAAAAGCCCCTTCGGCGTCTGTCTGTCCATCGAGTATGACAGATTCGCTGAGCCACACATGGACCGGCATCCGGACCATAGGTTGACCGTCCTCGCCGAGGACTTTTATGCACAGCTTCGCCTCGGGCATCTCATCGCCCCCACTCGCTGCCCATGTCGCAGCGGCATGCAAGCTCAACAACAGCAGTAATCCAAGAAGTCGTTTCATCTGCGAAAAGATCCCATCGTGATCATAATTAGACTTCTGGTCTTAGCGCGCGCCCTTCCTCTGGAACACAACAAGCCTGCTTCCCTCATGGGTGTCCAGGCACAATACAATCTCGTCATCCCCGTCACCATCCAGATCTACGACTCCGACAACCGGTCTGGCCACAAACTCCTCAGGGGGTTCATCCGGCATGTTGTCATGCTCCTGCAACCCCCGTGCGATGTCAATCGCCAACGGCCAACGGCCTGATCCAGATCCGGTGGCAGCGTTACGTGTATCCTCTTGAACCGGGGCCGGGGCGCAGGTATTGTCCACATCTTGTTGCGCGGGCCGGAGAAAGCCCGGCGCGGATCTAACGAAGTACCAGGAGATCGCCATGCCAAAGCCCCTTGCCGAGGAACTGTCCAGCGTCCTGACGTCCGCATCGCAGGCAACCCGCCACGAGCTGGATCGATTTCTCGCGGAAATCACGTTTTCGGAAGGGCTGTGCGACCTCCACGCGGACCGCGCCGCGGCGTGGCGGAAGCTCCTCGCGAAGGCCTCTGATCTGGTCCGGCCCGCCATCGCAGAGGGCGGCAAGCCGCTCTCGTCCGCAATCCGCGACGCAGAGGCCCTGCTCGCGCCGATCGCGCGCGTGGCGAAGACCTACACCGTCTACTGCGTGGGACACGGGCACCTCGATATGAACTGGATGTGGTCGTGGCCCGAGACGGTGGCGGCGACAAACGACATGTTCAGAACAGTCCTGCGACTGATGGAGGAGTATCCCGACTTCCACTTCTCGCAAAGCCAGGCCGCCATGTATGAAATTGTGCAAAAGCACAACCCCGCCCTGCTCGAACAGATCCGGGCGCGCGTCAAGGAGGGTCGCTGGGAGGTCACCGCCAGCCACTGGGTGGAAGGCGAGAAGAACATCGTCATGGGCGAAAGCCTCTGCCGGCAGCTTCTGGAAACCCGCCGCTACATGCAGGAGCTCTTCGGCCTTTCGCCCGAGGATGTGTCGATCGACTGGGCGCCCGATACGTTCGGCCACGCCGCGACGATCCCGAGCTACCTCGTCCGCGGCGGCGTGAAGCGCTATTACCTCTGCCGGACGGGCAACATGCCCACGCCCCCGATGGCCT
>CAYRKB010000024.1:31961-38940 GCA_964424705.1 uncultured Victivallales bacterium | reverse complement strand
TCAGCGGCGATGGTACTGCGGCGAGCGGTCGTGGGAGAGTAGCACGTTGCCGGGAGTTTTTTTCTGGGGGCTTGAGCATTGCTCGAGCCCCCTTCTTTTTTTGCTTTCCATGCTTGTGCATGTCATCAGCAAATCGTAATATGAAAGTGATGAAACTGAATGGTGCAGCGTTACTGATTGGTCTTGCGGCGCTCTTGATGGATGCGCATGCGCTGCCGGTCGCGACAGCGAACGGGGACGCTTTCCTGCCGTATCAAGTAATCCTCGATCGCCGAGTGTTTGGCACGGTCCAGCGCGTAGCAGCTGCGACGCCACAAAACCAGGCCGCGCCGCAAGGATCCTTTATACTTGGCCTGCGCATGTGCGCCATCACCGAGACGGGGGAGGATGGCGATCTGCGCGTTGGAATTGTAGACGTGAAGCAGAACAAGAGTTATCTCTTTCGCATCGGCGATGCCCAGGACGAAATCACGCTTGTTGACGCTGACTTTGAGGAGGAGAGCGCGCTGCTGAGCAAGGGTGGAGAGTCGTACTGGGTCTTCATGCGGGAGGGGGCTCAGGCTTCCGCGCAACCGGGTGCTGCCTCCATGCCGGCATCGAACGAGCTGAGGAGCCGTGCAGCCGAGTCGTACGTGCAGCGACTGCGCAAACGGCGAGAAGCCGTGCGCGAGCGGCGCATCGAGGCTCCGCGCATGGATGGAGAACAGTTGCAAGAACACTTGAAGCAGTACCAGATGGAGTTAATCCGGGCGGGCGGCGATAAGGGGCCGCCTCTGCCAATGGAGTTGACGCCGGAGATGGACGCGCAATTGGTGGAGGAAGGTGTGTTGCCGCCTCCTGAGTGACCCGAGAGTGAGCAGCATGGAAAATTCATTTGTTTTTTATACAGGTCTCGCCGCGTGCCAGCAACGTCAATTTGCCGACATGATGTTTCAAAAAAAACCGATTTCCATGTTGACACCGCATGGGATGAGAAGTATATTGATCTTGAAATTGAAGAAGGTATTGCTAAGTGGACTCGATGGTAGATAGGAGGAGAAGTCATGAATAAAGCGATGTTGGCATTGTTGACGGCGGCGCTTCTTGGTTCTTCTTACGTGACACAGGCTCAGGTGAGCAGTGTGAACGCTGTGGGATACTATCAACTGACCGTGCCGACCAACAGTCAGTACTCGATGGTTTCGGTCCAACTTGACCCCATGGATCCGACGAACGCAACTCTGCTAGGCGTTATGGGAACGAACAATCTTCAGAAAGCCAACAATCCGAATGGTGCTGACAAAGTATATATATGGACGGGACTCAGGTGGGCGGGATATTTTCAGAAATTAGACGGCCTCTTCTACGTGTATCCTAATGTCACGGGCTCCATCCCGACGAACCCTCCGTTGCTGGGTGGAACGGCAATATTCCTACAAGGCGTTGCTTCATTGATCACAAACAGAACGATCACAATCTCTGGCGAAGTGGTGAGCGATGTAACGGCTTCCGTCTCTATTCCTGGGGTATACGCTTCTTATGCTTTCTTAACGTATCCATTCAGTTGCGGGACGACGCTTCAGGGAATGTCTCTGAAGTACCAGGGAACAAAGAGTCTAAATCCTACAGCCAACGATAAGTTGACTCTTTTCGATACTGCTACGCAGAAATACTACGCATATTACCTTAGAGGCAACGATGCTGGCACGCATAGGCTGGCGTGGCAGACAAACCCTACCAACGCGGTTGACCCTGACTGGTCCATACCGATGGGGCAGGCTTTCTGGTACCAGGCTCGAAATACCTTTACTTGGGTTGAGACAAACCAATATTTGAATAGTTTGTGAGTTGCTGGCATTGATTCTTCGCATTCTGAAGAAAGAATTGGAAAGAAGAAAAATGAAGTTCAAAAGAATTGTAGCTATGGCTTCCGTTCTCATCGTGTCGGTTGTTGGCAGCGTAAACGCAACCTATTCAGTTGATTGGCAGACCCCCTACCCAAACGCGGTCTACGGACCTGAGGGCTCTGGATGGCTCGCAAGCTATGATGGTCTGTGGACGGCGGTATTGTACATATCGGACAACAATGAGTTGCCAGCAGCGGTTGCGAGTTCATTCGACTTCAGCACATGGAACGTGGCTCCGTCGTATTCGGATCAAAGTATGGTCGCAACGGCGCCAGTACAGGACTTCGGGGATGACTTCGGATCTGTGTCGGCCACGTTGCCGACAGTCAACGTTAATTCGAACCAGTATTTCTATACGGTTGTGTGGAACGGCACCACACCTGGAAGCGCGGACCATTTCGTTATTCTCGAGAATGGAACTCCATTTGATGTTCCATTTGTTGACGTTCCCCCTGCAACTCAAGGATTCACCTACGTAACAGGTGGTTCGGCGCCGGACGGATCGGATTGGGTTGCAGTCCCAGAGCCAACGACGCTTGCGCTTTTCGGGATTGGGCTGATTGGGATGCTGGTGCGAAGGGTCTCGAAGAGATAGACGCTGATCCATATGGACGAACACTGACGACCCTGGGCCTTCCCGGGGTCGTTTGTTAAGAAGGAACGAAGGTTGAAAGGTGTGAGGTGTGATATGCGAAAAGGATTGGCTCTTGTCCTCGCACTGAGCACCATGGCTGCGTGCTCGCTACTGGCTGATGAGGAAGAGCGAATCGATGGTCGTGGCGTTCTCCTGGTTAGCATCGGCAAGTGCGAGAAGAAGACCGTGGATCGACTTCAGGCGTTCTTGGCGACCGAGTTAGACAGCAAGGTTCGCGTACTGGACGCTGGACCGAATCTGGCAAGGACGGCGGATGCTGAATCCATCGCCCTGACCAAGTTCATGGGGCCAAAAGACGCGTGCGTTCTCGCGGTGATAGACGTCCCGGAGAACCGGAAGCTCCCCAACACGGTGGCGGCCTCGCAGCGTGTTGCATGGATCAACGCGCACTATTCCGATGCTCCGTCGCCTGCGACTCCGGAATCCACGGAAAAGAGTCTGTGCCGCATTGAAGAGGATGCGATGCGATCGATCGCGCTCCTCCTGTCGATGCCGCGGTGCCTCTTCCCGCTGTGTGCGCTTCACTACGAAGAAAGCGCTGTCAAGGAAGGGGATGTCCACTCGCGGAATCTGTGCCCGCCCTGTCAGGGCCGGGCGCGCGAACTCCTCAAGAATGAATCTGCTGAAACTCCCACGACAAAACCATAGAGAGCGCTGCCCTTGTCAAGGTCGGCGACGAGGTGTCCCTGCGTTCGGTGACGGCCTGCAAGAAGGCGAATGAAAAGAAACGCTGCGGAATATATCGCCGGGATTCTAGCGGCGGTTGTCGCGCTTGTGGTGTACGCGATGACGTTGAGCCGGGGCGCTTTTCCAGGGGAGTCCGCATACTTGCTATGTGAGCGAATGGGTCTCTCGCCGCAGATGTCGCCGGGACATCCGCTGTACTATCTCCTGTCTGGTCTGCTCTCATACGGAAGCGTCGTTGGTGCGATTTCCAGGCTGAATTGGATGAGCGCAGTTTGCGGGGCGCTCTGCGTTTGGCTTCTGTACGAAATCCTCTACGTGTCGCTGCGCGCCTGTGTCGATGAGGAGGACCAGGACACAGGCGCGGCAAGAGCCGCAGCCGTCGTGGGCGGGATTGTGGGAGGCCTGGCGCTTGCCTTCAGCGTGCCTTTCTGGACGCTCTGTACGCGTGCCCATTTCGCTTCGCTGGATATGCTATGGCTCCTCGCCGCAGCGCGACTTCTGCTGCTCTACATGCGCAGCAGGATGGCATGGGTCGCGCTGCTCCTTGTGTTTCTGTATGGAGTCGGCATTGCTGAATCTGCGACGTTCATTGTCTTCGCGCCTGTCGTCGGAGTTTCTCTGTTATACATGATGTGGCAGAGGAATCACCTGCGGGCCTGGATTGTTGTGTGCCTGTTGCTGTGTTTGCTGGCGGGTCTTTCTTTGTACGCCGTGGCCGTGTGGAGGTTCACCGGGTCATCCGGGTACGTCGTCCGCGGATATACCAGCGGATTTCACGTCTTTCAGGTTCTGCTGCGCGATCAGTATCATCTGCTCTCCCACAGCCTTCCGGCACGGGGCGGACTGATCATTGTAATTGTGACCATCGTGCCATGGGTCACCGGGCTGCTGGTTGCGCGCCGCGGGTTGAATGGCGAACGTGACTGGACGTACTACGTGCTGCACGCGGTGATGACAGGGCTGTTTATCGCGGTGCTGCTGAACACCCGGATCGCGCCCTGTCGTGTAGCGGGCGCGAAGGGGCTGATCGCGCCCTGTGTGCTAAACGCGGCGCTGGCGGGGTATTTGGCGGCATATTGGATGCGGCTTCCAAGCGCCTGGTGGAGGGAGCGGCAGGAGGGGATTCGCGAATGGGCGCGCCTGGCGCTGGGGCCGCTCTTCGTTCTGCCGGTGCTGGCATGTGTCGCTTGGGCGCCCGTCTTGAATTTCCGGGCCTGCGACGGCAAAGGGGCAAGCCTTCTCAATCTATTCGCCGCAGATGTGGCTGAGGAGTTGCGCGGCACCGAGTGGCTTGTGAGTGACGGGGCGTTCGATGACCATTTGCTCCTGGCGGCGAAGGCGAAAGGAATACCGCTGCGCATTATCAACGCCCAGGCTTCGCGAAGCAGCGTCTACATGAAGTTCGTCTCGATGCAGTTCTCGGACCCGCGCCTGCGCAATCTATCAGAGATCGGGCTACTGCCTATGCTGGAGGAGTGGTTTCGCACGGATGCCGGGATCACCGGTAAAGTAGCCGTTGTCAGCGTTCCCGAGCTGTGGGAATCCACAGGTTACTGTGCTGTTCCATGCAAAACATTCTTTCGCGGGACGCTGGCGTCCAGCCTGCCGGACGCAGCGAGCGTGATGAACCAGCATCGGGAGTTCTGGGGCCGCCAGCTTCCTCGGGTACGGGCGATGGCGATGGAGAGTGGTGAGGTCGGCGCGATTGGCCAGCGCCTGCGCCGGTACCTGGGGTTTGAGGCCAACAATCTCGGCGTGTGGCTGGAGGACCGAGGCGACCCCGCGAACGCGTTCGCGGCCTACGAGCAAGCGCGGGCCATCGATCCGGAGAACATCAGCGCCGTGCTGAACATGGACGTCATGGTGCGCAACGGAAGGGCGTCGGGTGATACCAACGAGCTGCGGCAGGCCATTGCGGAACGACTCGCGAAGAAGGAAAACCAGCCGCGTCTCTGGGCTCTGGCCCGGTACTACGGGTACATTCGCGCACCCCTGGCCTATGCCGAGAGCGGTTGGAACTGGGCGATTTCCGGGCAGCGTTCGGCAGCGGTGTTGGGCTTGAAGAAGGCCATGGAGCTGGCGTCCGAGACGCGGCAGGACGACCTCAAGCAGATCCTGGCCGACGTCTACATGATGCAGGAGGAAGGAGCGAAGAGCGAATCTCTGTACCGCGAGGTGCTGACGGAAAACCCGAAGAACGTGGGTGCGTTGGTCGGACTTGGCAGAGCCGAGGCGAGGAAGCGGAACTTCGGAGAGGCAGAAGCCCTCTTCCGCCAGGCTGGCGAGGCCGGCGCCGCGGGGCCCGTCGTTGAACTCGATCTTGCGATGCTCGAGCATGCGCAGGGACGGAGCAAGGAAGCGCGCCAGAGGATCGAGGCTGTTGTCGACAAGCAGCCTGAGTTTCTCCGCGCCTGGGTCTTGCTTGCCACTGTGGTAATCGACCTGAACGACGACGAGGCCATGCAGAACTGTCTCGGACGAATTCAAGCATTGAAGGGCGGCGCCGGGTATGCAGCGGCTCTGCGCGCCGATCTGGCCTTGCGGCAGAATGATTTTGTATCGGCGCGCAGCGCGCTTGAACAAGCGGTATCCGCCATGCCGACATCCGTGCGGCCGCTGGAGTTGCTGTTGCGGCTTGACGTGATGCAGCGGCGGCAGGACCAGGCCGCTTTACACGCCAGAAGGTTGCTTGGGCTCGATGTTCAGAACGCCTTTGGAAACTATGTTGTCGGCAGCCTGCACATATCCGAGGGCAACTATGAACTCGCGGAAGATTCGCTGAGGACGAGTTTGAAGGCGCGGCGCTCCGCCCTGGCACTGAATGATCTTGCGTGGCTGCTACAGGAGAAGAAGCAGTACGGGGATGCGGAGGAGCTTGCGCGCGAAGTGCTGGCCCTCGATGCAACAACGTACCAGGCCTGGGATACTCTGGGCGTTGTCATGATGCGGACGGGACGGCTGGAGCCTGCTGCGTCAGCGCTCGAGAAGGCTCTCTCCATAGCTCAGTCCGATCCTGTGGTGTTCCTGCATATGGCGGAGCTCTACAGTGTGCGTGGCGAGCGCGAAAAATCGCGTCAGCTTCTGCAGGTGTTGTACGGCAAGGTGAACCAGCTGTCTGCCCCCGATCAGGAGAAGCTGAATGCGATCAGTCGCAGCCTCGATGCGGCCAGGCAGCCCGGGGCCTTGTGAGCACCGTGTTTAGCCCACCGTGGCTATTTCCGCTTCGGTAAGGTCTCGCCATTGGCCCGGTCGCAGGTTTCCCATGGTCAGCGCGCCGACACGAACTCTGGCAAGCCGGTGAATTTCAAGCCCGGCTGCCTCGCACAAAGCGCGGATCTGTCGCTTTCGTCCCTCTTTCAGCACAAAGCAGAGGATCCATCGCCCTTCCTTGGTTCCGGAGCCGGAGATGCGAACGTCGGCGGGACGCGTGCGGTAGCCATCCATCAGGAGCGGGCTCCTCAGAATTCGAAGCTGTTCGTCTGAGACCGGGCCCGAGACCGTTACACGGTATTCTTTCTCTTTCTCAAACCGCGGGTGAGTCAGACGCAGCACCAGGTCTCCGTCGCTTGAAAGCAGCAGCAGCCCCTCCGTGTTCTTGTCCAGGCGACCTACGGGGACGAGTCGCTCTTTCACATCCCGGAGGAGTTCGTACACCGTCTTGCCCTCGACCCACGACATGCTGCAGACATAGCCCCGCGGCTTGTTGAGCATGATCGTCCGCCGCCGCGCTGCCTGGGTGTCGATGGGCCGT
>CAYRKB010000024.1:0-31933 GCA_964424705.1 uncultured Victivallales bacterium | reverse complement strand
CACTCCCGGCCGAACACGTGTTCCCGGCAGCGTAACGGTGGCGTCATTCACGGTAATCCGCCCGCCTCGCATCATTTCCTCGACTTTGCGACGCGATGCGACGCCTTGCTGAGCAAGGAACTTGTGCAGACGCATGAGACCTTCTTCCATGGGAGGATGCTACGAGGTTACGGCCGTCTCGGGCAAGACATACGTGCCGGCAATTCGGACTATACTGCAAGAGCCCGTCTCGCGCTGGCCCTCGGCCGAAGCAACAGCTATCGCGAAGGGCTCCATGCGTTTGGATTGGGCACGTGAAAACGCATTGTAGAATGCTGGCCCGTTGCGTACCCTAGTGGCCAAACAGGAGGTCTCTGATGTCTCTCTCATATGAACAGGCAGTGATGCTGCTGAAAGAAAACGGGCAATCGCATGTGCTTTCCTTCTGGGATCGACTTGCCGAAGCCGAGCGGAGATCATTGCTTTCTCAAGTGCAGCAGCTTGATTTTCAGAGCATTGCCCGCATGCAAGGCATGCTTGCGACGAGCCCTGCCGCCGCGTCTTCGGAGGCGCTGGAGCCTGCGCCGGTACTTTCTTTGACAGAGGGGGAGCAGCGCCGCGCCAGGAGCCTGGGCGAGGAGTGTCTGCGCGCGGGGAAAGCAGGCGTGCTGCTCGTGGCGGGCGGGCAGGGGTCGCGGCTCGGTTTTGATGGTCCCAAGGGCGTGCTGCCCATCGCGCCGGTTTCGCAGGCTTCGCTCTTTGCCCTGCACGCGGGGAAAGTGCTGGCCCTGTCGCGGAGGTATGGTGCTCCGTTGCCTTTCTACATCATGACCAGCGAAGCGAACGATCAGGCGACCAGGGCGTTCTTTGCGGAGAATAGCTATTTCGGGCTCGCCGCGCAGAACGTCCGCTTCTTTGTCCAGGGCATGTGGCCTGCACTGTCGAGGGATGGGAAGATCATTTTAGAGAAGCCGCATCGCATCTTCATGAGCCCGGACGGTCATGGTGGCATTCTGAGCGCGCTGCGCACCCATGGGATGCTGAGCGATATGCAGGCACGGTGCCTGGATGTTCTGTTCTATTTTCAGGTGGACAATCCCATGGTGGAGGTCGCAGATCCTGTCTTCCTGGGGCTGCATCGTGAGCGGCGCGCGGATATTTCGGTCAAAGTGTGTGCCAAGCGTGATGCGGATGAGGGGCTGGGCGTTGTCGCGCTGCGCAGCGGGAGCAATGCGATTGTCGAGTATAGCGATCTCACGGCGGAGCAGAAACACGCAGTTCTTGCCGATGGCCGGCTCAAGTTTCTTCATGGCAGCGTTGCGATCCACGTGTTTTCGTTGGACTTCCTTGCCAGAGAGTCCTCGGCTGCTTTGCCGCTCCACGTCGCCCACAAGAAGGTTCCCTGCTGCGACGACGAAGGACGGGCCGTGAAGCCGGCTCAGCCCAACGCCTATAAGTTCGAGAAGTTCGTATTTGACGTTCTTCCGGACGCGCGGCGCGTGGTGTACCTTGAGTTCTCGCGTTCAGATGAGTTCTCGCCGGTGAAGAACGCCTCGGGTGTTGATTCTGCGGACACGACGCGCCGGGACTTGGTGCGAAAGTTCGCGCGCTGGATGGAGAAGTGCGGCGTCGAGGTTCCACATGACGCCGCGGGAGAGCCGGCTTATTGTATCGAGATCGACCCCTGCTTCGCGCTGGACGCCGAGGAGTTACGGAAGAAATTGCCTGCTGATTTCAAAGTGACGGGCGATGTTCTGCTGAGGCGGTGAGGGCGCGTCCGCGCTACGCCCGGCCGGCGCAGTTGCCCTCCAGTTCACATCTCCGGCGCGGCAACGAGGCGAATCCCGATGGTGTCCGTGTGCACTTCCGGGCGGTCGAACCCCTGCGTTGCGATGCGCATGGAGGGCTCCTGATCGAAGTCCCAACTGGCCCCATGGCGAACCTTGTACTTGCCCGATAGATCGCTGCCATCAGCGCACCATTCCCAAACGTTTCCCGCCATCCCGAAAAGACCCCACTCGTTTGCGCCGCTGCGCGTGACGGGGCAGGTCACGGGAAATCCGTCGTCGTAGCCGCGAATCCCGCTCCATTCCGTCAGTTCGCGCCGGGCTGACAGATCGCCAAAATTCCCGTACTTAGGCGGCCAGTCATTGCCCCACGGATAGGTTCGCGCCTTGCCGCAGCTTGCGATAGCCTGCCACTCAGCCGAAAGAGGCAGGCGGACCCGCACATCCCCGGGAAGGCTGCCGCTGTGCGCGTGGTTCACCCATGCGGCGAAGGCGGCGGCATCGTGCCATGAGACATTCACGACAGGCTGCAGATTTGCGTTGAGGCTGATGCTTTCGCGGCTCCCGCTATCGTGGGATGCGCGGAAGCGCCGGAACTGACCATTCGAAATCTCGTACTTGCCTGCCCAGAGGTGGAGCGGCTCAAGCCACACAAAAGCGAGCGTTTCGCCGAACCCGATGTCGACTACGAGTGTCCGGCCGAACGGCGCTTCCCCTCCGATCTGGATGACCGGTGTGACCGCAATGGTGGACGTGGAATTCTCGGGCAGCGACGCTTCGGGCGGGGGCGGGGGTGCCACGACAGGCGGCGCGGGGGGCTCGTGGTCGATCTCATCCGTGACTTGCTTGAAGGCCAGAAGGGCGGCGCAATCCTGAGCGTTCTTCATTACTGCCCAGTGCAAAGGGGTCAATCCGTCAAGCGTAGGCGCGTTGGGATCCGCCCCTTCTGCGAGCAGGAGCTTCGCGACGTCCATCGCATTCTTGCTCGCGGCCCAGTGCAGCGCGGTCAGCCCGGTCTTCGCCCTTGCGTCCACCACGGCCCCCGCGCCAATCAGGATGCGCGCAGTCGCCGTGGCGCCCCGATTGGCCGCCCAGTGCAGCGGCGTGAATCCTCCCGACGTGCGCGCGTCGACATCGGCGCCTGCCTCGAGAAGAGCGTTGGCCGCGTCGGCTGCGTTGGCTGCCGCGGCGACGTGCAGGGGCGTGGCTCCGTTGCCTATCACGCTGTGCACGGCATCGGGGTCGTCGGCAAAGAACTCCCTTACGCGTGCCACGTCATTGCTGCGGGCGGCGTCAAAGATATTCGTGGCACCTGCTCTGGCAACGACGGCAAGAAGGAGAAAGTGTGCCATCGTCAGACAGGCGCCTTGCAGACGATGCCGGAGTCTCTTTCGCACCACGGTATTCCTTTGTTCTATGAGGTTCCTGCCGACGCAAGAGCGATACGACGCCGTTGGCCGCCAGCCCTCCCACTTAAGGAAACGATACACCGATGGGCGGCGCGGTACAAGCTGAAGTCAGAAGCTCGATGGCGTTGACATTCCTGAAGGACACGCCCACTATATACGGGTTAGGCAAGGCAGCGGGACGTGCCTCCATGTTAAAGCGAGAGGATTAAGGATGAGCAAGGCAAAGCACAACGAACATGCGCACGCGAAGGAATCTGGCGACAAGGAGGTTCCGCGCCAGAGCCCCGAGGATGCCGTGGTTTCCGGAGAGCAGCAGAAAGTTGCAGATGAGATTGGCAACCTGAACGATCAGATCCTGCGGCTGCGGGCTGATTTCGATAACCTGCGGCGTCGGACCCGGCGCGAACAGGTGGATGCCTCGGAGAAGGCAAAGTCCGATGTGATGATGAATCTTTTCCCGGTGATCGATCACTTTGAGCTCGGACTCGGCTCAGCCCGCGAAAACGGCCTGCCTGAGAGCGTTTTGCAAGGGTTCCAGATGGTGTTCGATCAACTGCGTGGGCTGGTGGAAAAGGCAGGTGTCACGTTGATCGAAGCAGAGGGACAGCCGTTCGATCCAGCGATTCACGAATGTATCGCGCATCTGCCCGCCGATACGCACCCGGAAGGCATGGTGATGACGCAGACGCGGCGCGGGTACAGGATGGGAACGCAGGTGCTGCGGGCCGCGCAGGTGGTGGTATCCAGCGGACAAGCTGGCCGCGAGGCGGAGCAGAACGGCGAAGCGGATGGGTGAACAGAACCATGGCCGTGCAATTCAAAGACTACTATGAGGTCCTTGGCGTGGCGCGCGACGCCGATGCCGCGACCATCAAGCGGACTTATCGCAAGCTTGCCCGGCAGCATCATCCTGACGTGAGCAAGCGGGCCGGTGCCGAAGACCGGTTCAAAGAGATCACCGAAGCCTACGATGTTCTGTGTGACCCGGCGAAGCGCTCGCGCTACGACCAGCTCGGAGCAGGCTGGAAGAACGGGCAATCCTTTACTCCGCCGCCCGGATGGGAGAATGCGCATTTTGATTTCCAGGGAGGCGGCGAAAGGGCGGGGGCCTTCGGCGGGGGCGGGGCGGAGTTTAGCGATTTCTTCGATATGCTGTTCGGCGCGCAAAGGCAGAGGGCCGCGCGCGGCCGACGCCCCTGGGCCGAGTCGATTCGTGGCGGGGATCAGGAGACGGAGCTTGGCATTACTTTGGAAGAAGCCTACCAGGGCGCAACGCGCACCATGGTGCTGCAATCCGAAGAGGCGGGGCTGGGCGGCGGAGCGCGCCGCAGAAATTATGACGTGCGGATTCCCCCGGGAACGACCGACGGGTCTCGCATTCGCCTGGCGGGTCAGGGCGCCGCAGGCCATGGGGACGGCCCGGCAGGCGACCTCTATCTGCTCATTCACATTGAGCCGCACCCACGGTTTACCGTCAATGAACATGATCTGCTGATGGATCTTCCCGTGACCCCCTGGGAGGCCGCGCTGGGCGCCTCCGTGACGGTGCAGACTTTGGATGGTCCGGCGGCCCTGAAGATCCCTGCCGGAGTTTCAAGCGGACAGAAGATCCGAATGCGCGAACGCGGACTGCCGAAACGAAAAGGGGAGGGCAGAGGCGACCTCTTGGCGGCAGTGAGAGTTGTCGTGCCCAAAGTGCTCACCTCGGAAGAGAAGCGGCTGTTCGAGGAGCTGGCAAAGAAATCGCCCTTCCAGGCGCGGTAGCATTTCCGCGCTAGCCAGCCTTGGATAAGCTGGACAATTTTCGGCGACGGTGCACCAGCATATACACTGCGATCACGAGCAGGCATGTTCCCACGGTGATCACCGTGGCATTCTTCAACAACGGTCGCCAACGGTCTTCTGTCTGTCCTGCAATGTAGCCGATCCAGGTAAGGACGGCGACCCAGATGCCTGCTCCAAGTCCCGTGTAGAACAGGAAGTGCGCCATGTTCATCCGTACAATTCCTGCTGGCAGCGAGATGTACTGGCGCACGACGGGGATCAGTCTGCCCGTGAAGGTGCCGATTTCCCCGTGTCGGTTAAAGAATCGTTCTCCTTTTTCAAAGCTCTTTTCCGAGATCAGCAGGTACTTCCCCCATTTCAGCAGCAAAGGGCGGCCCAGCCACATGGCAAGGTAGTAGTTGAACAGGGCTCCCAGCCAGCTGCCGATAATTCCCATCAGAATCGCAGTCCAGAAATTCATCTCCCCCTTGTGCGCCAAGTAGCCGGCGGGAATCATGACTACTTCGCTTGGGAAGGGGAAACACGAGCTCTCAAGGAACATCATGACCACTATGCCGGGATACCCCCATTGCCCTACGATAGAAACGATCCAGTTGACGAGCGACGATAGCACGCGCGCACCTCCTTGTTAGACGGATTTGATTCAGCCCGCTCCCTCTTCCGCAATCGTTTCAAGATACCTGCCGTAGCTGTTGCGTCGGAACTCCGCCGCAATACGGCGCAGCTGCGCCCCGTCGATGAACCCCGTGCGATAGGCTACTTCCTCGATGCAGCCGACTTTCAGGCCTTGCCGGTTCTCGATGGTGGCGACGAAATTGCCCGCGTCAAGGAGGCTCTGTGGGGTGCCTGTGTCCAGCCAGGCCATTCCACGTCCCAGGAGCTCAACGTGCAGTTCGCCGGCGGCAAGATACGACCTGTTCACATCGGTAATCTCAAACTCGCCACGCCCGGAGGGCTTCAAGTTGCGCGCGATGTCGACGACCCGGTTGTCGTAGCAGTAGAGCCCGGGCACAGCGAACTTGCTCTTCGGGCTCTTCGGCTTCTCCTCTATGCTGAGCACGCGCCCCTGTTTGTCAAACTCCACCACTCCATAGCGTTCAGGATCATGCACGGGATACCCGAAGATCGTTGCGCCCTTTGTGCGCTGAAATCCACGTCTGAGAAACTGCATGTCTCCGTGAAAAAGGTTATCTCCGAGAATAAGGCATGTGTTCGAGGTGCCGATGAAGTCGGCACCGATCAGGAATGCCTCGGCAATTCCGCGCGGGGACGGTTGTTCCCTGTAAGCGAAGTTCATTCCGAGCCGCGAGCCATCGCCGAGCAGCTCCTCAAATCTCGGCAGATCGTGCGGCGTGGAAATGATGAGCACCTCGCGAATCCCGCTGAGCATAAGGATCGATAGCGGATAGTAGATCATCGGCTTGTCGTAGACCGGCAAGATCTGCTTGCTGGATACGAGCGTAATCGGGTGCAGACGGGTGCCGGCCCCTCCCGCGAGGATGATCCCCTTCCAGTCATGACCCTTCATAATCGCACCTCTCCGTTTCGTGCCTGATCTGAGCCGCTGTTTCGGAAGGGACTATAGCATCTCCAGAAACTCACGGTCTACTTCGACCACGACAGCCTGTCCTATCATTTCGACGTTCAATCGGACCTTCGCGCGGCCTTTCAACGTGCGTACGACGCCTTCGATGCCCATGAATGCTCCGCCGGTGATGCGAACGCGCTTTCCCTCTGAAATGGCGATTTCCGTGGCAAGCGACGGGTCGGCGCGCAGCGCCCGCCTGACCTGGGCAAGCTGGTGCAAAAGGACCCGCCGGCTGTGCGGCTTAAGGATCCGCACAATGTGATTTGTTTTGAGCAGGCTCAGGCGCCCCTCGGCATCGAAGGACACGAAAAAATAGCCGGGGAAGACCGGCTTCTCCACGGTGACTCTCCGCCGCTGGTAAACCTTGGTCTCCTGCCGCAGAGGGAGGTAGCAAGGCAGGCGCTCGACGCTGCAGTGCTGCGCCATCTTCTTCTCACACCGTGGCCGCAAGTGCAAGACGTACCAATCCATGGCGGCGTACCTTATCCGTTGTGATGGCGGCATGCAATAGGCATGTTGCCCCAAGTCCGTGGCAGGGTGACCTCCGATCCGGCGCCGTGCTCGCCCTGTGGGCCGCCGCTCACCGCACCGCGTCGCGGAACCATGCGAATGCCCGCTTCTCGCCCAACAGCTGCAGGCGCGCGGCCTGTTCAGCCGTCATTGGCTCCAGGGCCCCGACCTTCTCAAAGAACGTGTTGCGCTGGACGACGTCACTGAATTCGTCTCGCGCAGCGTCGCCCGCGTAAGGCATGCCGGCGTACCTCGCGAGAAGCGTGTGCCCGACCATGACCCGCGCGCCGCGCAGAAATGCCGCGGCATGTGGCTTCAGTGCTTCTGCCGCCAGGTCATCGGTCCACGGCTGGCCCAGCTTGTTCATCTCGGTGCCGATATTGACCGGCATGTGCAGGCGCTCAGCTTCCTCCACGATGGCATGGAGGCAGGCAATCTTACGCCCGCGCGCCGCCGGGTCCTTGAGGTTCCAGTTGCGGTCTGGAATGATGTTGAGCGCGGCTGCGCCTTTCGCGGCCAGGCACTCCAGCAAGGCTCGGGCGTCCTTCTCTCCCGCGCTGGCGCCGTCCAGCCAGGCCACCATGGGAATCGCACCGCAGGCGGCAACCCATGCAAGGAAGTCGTCCGCGAGCGGGAAGGCGTCCGCCGAGGGCTGTTCGTACCCCAAGCCTCCCTGTTTCGCGAGTTTGGCGCGGACGACTTCTTCAAAGGCGGGCGTGTCGGCCATGATCCTCTGCATGTCTTCCGGCGCCCGGCCCAGCAGGTTGGCCCAGAAGGCGACGCAGGCCATGGGGTCCCGCAGTGTGCGGGTAGCCTTGTGAATGTAGGCCGTAATGATGTGGCGCTCCGTCGCGGCGCCGGCCGGCGTTAGCGGCGCGACGTCCATGTCGTAGTCGAGCGCGATCTCAGGGATGCGGCGGTTGATTCGGCCGACCAGCGCCATGTTTCGCGAGCGCGCCTGTTCGCGGAGCCCGGCCAGCGTGACCGCCTGGGGTGAGTTGGGCGGCGGCATGCGGAAGAAGCCGGAGCCCATGATGTACGTCACGCCCGGCTCGCCCGGGGAGTTGATTTCCCTGTCGGCATACTCCTTGAGAAAGGCGCGAGTTTCCACGTGGACGGCGGTGCGCAGCCCCAGCAGCAGCCCGGCGGAGAGGAACTCTTCGAGCCCGTCGATCACATCGAAATCGCAGAGCCCGGCGGCATAGAGCCCGGTCTTGCGAGATTCCCAGGCAATGCGGGCGGGGGACCAGCCCAGCGCGTTGTAGGAGAAGAAAGAGTGGATGTGCAAGTTGTGGTTGGCGGACGGTGCGGCGGGGCATGCCCCGGCTTGTGCGGCCAGTTGCCGTAGCGCATCCATGCGCGAGACCGGGCGGAAAGAGTTGAGTTCTTGTTCCAGCGCTTCATTGTCAGGCATGCGGTCCCCTCGTGGATGGTTTGCGGCAATCAGAAAAGGTTCCCCGGATTCAGAACGTTCTCCGGGTCAAACAGACGCTTCAGCTCGCGCATCTGGCGTATTCCTTCGTCACCGTACATCTCGCGCAGCAAAGGGACCTTCAACTTTCCGACCCCGTGCTCGGCGGATATGGTGCCGCCCATGGCGACGACTTCGCGCGCCCAGCCGAGATACAGGGCCCGTCCGGCCTCATACTCCGCCAGGTTGCGCGGGATGATGTTCACATGAAGGTGGTTGTTGCCGATATGGCCGAACACTGCGCTCTCCAGCCCGGCATGTTGCAGCCCTTCCCGATAGAGTCGCACCACGGAGCGTAGCGCGCGGTCTGGCACGGCCAGGTCGGTGCCAAGTTTCGTCAGCTTCGGTTCGGTGCGGCGGCGCTCGTCGATGAGCAGATTGATCGCCTCCGGCACGGCGTGCCGGAACTTCTTGAGCCCATCGATTTCTCGTTCCGAGCTGGCCAGCCACGTTTGATCGACATCGCCGCCGCAGTCCGACAGCACGTCGCTCATCGCGGAGACCGCTTGATCCACGGCCTCCGCCGTGCCGCCGTATTCAACATACACTGCCGCAATTCGTCCCGAGGGCGGCTCCTGCAGATTTGCGAAGGCGGGGTTGCCGTGCTTCTGTGCGCGCAGCAGTCCGATGGCTGCTGCGTCGATGTACTCGATGGCGATGGGCCGCGCCGGGGCTGCGCGGGCGCGTTCGACGAACGTTAGCGCGTCCTCTTCGGTATTTAGAAAAGCCATGACGCCCCATAGGACGGGCGGCAGCGGGATGGCGGCGATCTCGACTTGGGAAAGAACTCCGAGCGTGCCCTCCGCACCGATGAAGAGATCGATGAGGTCCATGTTGTCTTTTGCGAAATACCCGGCTGCGCTCTTGCCGTTCGGCATTGCGTAGGAGGGCAGTGTGCCCTCAATGCGGATGCGCCCGTCCACGAGGGCAAACGAGCGCCCGCTCGCACTCTGGACTCCGCGCTGCAGCGCGATCGTGCGGCCATCGGCCAGCATGATCCGCAGCGAACGCACGAACGCGCGCGCGGCTCCGAAACGGTAGCTGCGCGCGCCTGAGCCGTTGCAGGCAACAAGGCCGCCCAGCGAAGCGGAGGTCTCCGTCAGGTCCGGCGGGAAGAAGAAGGGATTCGATTCTGCGATAGACCGGCGAGCGGCAGCGTCCAGCCCTGCCGCCGCGGGCAGATCGGCTGCAAGCGGCGCGCGCAGAAAGCGGTTGAGGTCGGCCAGGAGCAAGCCAGGCTGCACGACCAGGCGGCATTCGCCGGAGGCCGGGTCCACAGCGGCGGACAGGATGCCGTTCATGCGGCTTAGGTTGAGGATGTGGCCGCCGTCCGGAACCGCGCCGCCGGTGATTCCTGTCCGCGCCCCCTGAATCGTGACGGGCTGGTGAGCTTCCCTGGCGGCGGCAAGGGCCTTGCAAATATCGCTTTCCGTGCGCGGGAAGGAGATGGCGTCGGCGCGTCCCATGCGCCGGGACTCGTCGCGCAAGTAGTCGTTGTACTCGGGAGACAGCATAGCACCTCTCTTCGCCGCGCAGCCTGTGCCACGGCTCCCGTTCCTGATACCACGTGGGGCGCCCCGATGACAAGCCTCGTCCCGTGCGTTGCGCACGCTTTCGGCTTGATCCCACTGCATCGGGCATGCAAACTCCCGGCGCATACAAGAACTTAAAAGGAGGACAGGAATATGGCCAAGGGTAACATGATCATTGCGCAGAGCGGCGGGCCTTCGATGGTGATCAACCAGAGCCTCGTGGGCGCGGTTCTGGAGGCGAAGAAGCACAGCAAGGTGGGCAGAATCTACGGGGCGTTGCACGGTATCAAGGGCATTCTTGCAGGGAACCTGATTGACCTGCGCAAGGAGACGAAGGCCACGCTCGAGGCGGTGGCGGCCACTCCGTCCTCCGCGCTGGGAAGCGTACGCAAGAAACCCACCGCCGAGGACTGCAGGCAGATCTTCGACGTGCTCCAGAAGCACGAAG
Source organism: uncultured Victivallales bacterium (assembly GCA_964424705.1). Classification (GTDB taxonomy): domain Bacteria; phylum Verrucomicrobiota; class Kiritimatiellia; order UBA8416; family CAYRKB01; genus CAYRKB01. Next base: position 21,424 of record CAYRKB010000024.1, on the reverse strand, counting down.
TCCGGTATTTCTTCTATATTGGCGGCAACGACTCAGCCGAGACGACGCACATCATCAACGAAACAGCCATCCGGGCCAACTACGTGCTACGCTGTTTCCACATTCCGAAAACCATCGACAACGACTTGCGTGAGAACGACCATACCCCCGGCTTCGGCAGCGCGGCGAAGTTCGTGGCGTGCGCGGTCATGGGCGATAACCTCGACAACCGCGCCCTTCCGGGCGTGAAGATAGACATCGTCATGGGGCGGCATGCCGGGTTCCTTACAGCCGCCTCGGCGCTGGCCCGCATCAACCCGGACGACGGCCCGCACCTTATCTACCTGCCGGAGCGGCCCTTCAGCACGGAGCAATTTGCGGCTGACGTGAAGCGCGTCTATGACCAGTACGGACGTTGCGTGGTGGTGGCCTCCGAGGGGATCGCCGACGAGAAGGGCATAGCAATTGCCTCCAAGCTCATCAAGGAAGTGGACTCGCACGGCAATGCGCAGCTCAGCGGCTCCGGCGCGCTGGGCGACCTGCTGGCCGGTATCGTGAAGGAGAAGACACAGATCACGCGGGTGCGTGCCGACACCTTCGGCTATCTGCAGCGCTCCTTTCCCGCCGTCATCTCGTCGGTGGATGCGAAAGAAGCGCGGGCCGTCGGCGCCGCCGCCGCGCGCGAAGCGATCGTTCGCGACTGCTGCGGCTCCATGGCGATTCGGCGCAAGCCGGGACGGAAATACCAGGTGCGCTACGAGCGCGTGCCGCTGGAGAAAGTTGCGAAGGAGACACGCCACGTTCCGGACGAGTACATCAACAAGGCCGGCAACGATGTGACCGCCGCTTTTCTGGCTTATGTGCGCCCCATTGTCGGCCCGTTGCCGAAGATTGCGCGGCTCAAGGCGTTCAAAGTGAAGTGATGGTACAGGAAGCAGGCATTCGAGTCTTGCCCCCGCAAGTGGTGAACCAGATCGCCGCTGGCGAGGTCGTAGAGCGCCCCGCTTCGGTCCTGAAGGAAATCCTCGAGAACGCCGTCGATGCCGGTGCCACGCAGATCGACGTCGACATCTCGGCCGGAGGGCGTAAGCTCGTGTCGGTACGGGACAACGGGCGTGGCATGTCTCGCGACGACGCCCTGCTTTCTGTCGAGCGGCATGCCACGAGCAAGATCCGTGACGTGGCCGACATTGAGCACATCGCGACGCTGGGGTTTCGCGGCGAGGCGCTGGCTGCCATCGCCTCCGTATCGCGGTTTCGGATGGCGACCTGCATGCAGGGCGAGGAGGTGGGGACCGAGCTGCTCATTGTCGGCGGCAAGATTCATGATGTGCGTGAGCTGGGCTGCCCGCCGGGCTGCAGTATAGAGGTGCGCGATCTCTTTTTCAACGTACCCGCCCGGCGCAAGTTTCTTCGTTCGCACGAAACGGAGCTGGGTCACCTTCGGGACGGCTTCGTCGTGCAGGCGCTCGCGCACCCGGCGATCGGTATGCGGCTCACGGCCGACGGCCGGGAGTCGTTTCGGCTCGCCGCCGGCGCCACCTTTGCGGATCGGCTGAGGGATCTGTTCGGTGCCGAGTATCCGAAGGGGCTGCGGCCGCTCGCGAACCGGGTGCATGGGATCGGGGTTCAGGGCTACGTAAGCCTGCCGGCCATCCATCGCGCCGACCGGGGCGAGCAATATGTGTTCGTGAACGGCCGTGCTACATCCGCTCCCGTCGTGAGCTACGCGATCCGTGAAGCGTACCGTACGCTCATGCCGGCGGACCGCCATCCCTCCGTATTTCTCTTTCTGGAGATCGCCCCTGAAATGGTGGACGTGAACGTGCACCCGACCAAGCGCGAGGTGCGCTTCCGCGACGGCTCAGCAGTTCGGGATGCCATCCTTGAGAGCATTCGGGGTGCGCTTGCGACGGATGTCGCCAGGGCGGCGGCTGCCCCCCCGGCGTGGGGCGCCAGCGGCGCACCTGCCCCGGCCGCACCGGTGCAGATGCATATCGAGAACCTGCCGCCCACGCGCGCGTTCATGTACCCGCGCCTGCCGGTGATGCCGCCCGCGCCCGCGGGGGGGGCGGGGTCTGCTGTCGAGCAGCTCCCCGGGTCGCCGGCCGTGCCTCCGGGCGCTGGTGCCGCGGCCGCGCAGGATGCGCCCTGGTCGTGGTGCCGGGTCCTCGGGCAGATCGGCGGGCTTTACGTTGTCCTGGAAACCGAGGATGGCTACGTTCTGATGGACCCGCACGCTGCGCACGAGCGGGTCCTGTTCGAGCGTTTCATGGCTGACGTGCTGCAGGGCCATGCCCACGCCCAGTCGCTCCTGCTGCCGCAGACGGCGGCCTTAAGCGCGCGCGACGCACTTCGGGTCCGCAAGAATCTGGACCTGCTGCGGGAGATGGGGTTCGGGATATCCGAGTTCGGTGGCGACTCATTCGTTGTGGACGCACTGCCGCAGTATTTCGCCGGAGCGTCCGTGGACACGCTGCTCATCGAGGTGTCGCACAGCCTGGAGGCGGCGGGTGTGCGCGGCGGCGCAGAACGCTGGCGGGAGGAGGCGATCGCCACGGCGGCCTGCAAGGCGGCTGTGAAGGCGCAGGATCACCTGCGGCTCGAGGAGATCGAGAAGCTGGTGGTCGATCTCGCCAAAGCGCGCATGCCCTACACCTGCCCGCACGGCCGGCCGACTCTGATCTTTACGCCGTTTCGCGAATTGAACCGGAAGTTCGGGCGGGAATAGACGCGGCGCCACGCACGGGTCGCAATGGCGAGATCGAAGAGAATCGGAGCAGCATGAACATACGACTGAAGACGGCGCTGCAATTGGGCACGCTGTTCACTCTGATTCTGGCGATTGCCGTCAGCGTCACGTTGGCCATTGCATTTCTGCACGGCGTGGAGAGTGCGGGATGGAACTCCGCTTTTCTCGTCGCGGTGATACTTGGAATTCTGGCGCTGCTGATGGCCGGCGTACTTTACCTGGTCGGGACAGCGCTGGGCGATCGGCTTCGTGCCCTCGAGGATACCGCGCGCCGGGTGCATGCGGGTGATCTGAATGAGCGCACGAACCTCGGCGGGCGGGATGAACTGTCTGACATTGCGCAAGTGTTCGACGAGATGACCACGAGCCTGAAGAGCTACGTGCAGCTGATCCCCGAGCACGAGACGCTTCGCGTGGAACTGGCGAAGGCGCGGGAGGTCGTGGATACGCTGCGCCACCGCAACATGGAAATCTCGGACAGCCTGCAGCGGCTGCGCCGGGCGCAGGAGCAGGTGACGCAGAAGGACCGCGGCAGCGTGCCGTCCGGCATGTTTGCCGCGGTGAGCGACGATCTTGTCGCCACGTTGGGCACGATCCGCGAGGCGGCGCAGCGCGCGCTGGCCGGCGGCCTGGGTGACGAGGCGCGCGCGCTGGAGCTGGCTGCCATCCGCACGGCCGCGGCGGAAGCGCAGGCAAAGTGGGAACGTTTTGCAGCGCTCTGCAAGAAGCCAAGCAACGGCGAGCTGGAGAAGCTGGATCTGCGGGAGCTTGTGGATCGGGCGATCGCGCTCATGGAGCCGAAGTGGAATATCGAGGCGGCGCGCAAAGGGGCGGTCATCCGGATTGACAACCAGGTTCCGGGCGGGCTGTGGGTGCAGGGGGCGCCGTCGGATCTGGTGCAGCTGTTCACTCATCTTTTGCTCAACTCGATCGAAGCCATGCCCTCCGGCGGCGTCATTTCTTTCGCAGCGCAGGCCAGGGAGGATGCGGTGACGATTACCGTCGGTGACAATGGCCTCGGGATGTCGGAGGCCGCCGTCAAGCACTGCTTCCTGCCGTTCTTCTCCACCAAGGAAGACGCGGCGGGCATCGGCCTGACGATTGCACAAGGCATCGCGCTGCAGCATGGGGGCAAGATAGGGCTGGCGAGCCACGTCGGCGTCGGCACCACGGTGTATGTCGAGCTGCCGCTTTTTGCCGCGCGTGCCGTGCCGCCAACTCAGCCGGCTACTGCTGCCTCAGAGCCTCCTCTCTCTATTCTGCTGGTGGAGGACGACCGCTGGACGCGGGAGGCGATCGTTCGCAATTTGCAGGATGCGCAGCACCGGGTCGACAGTTCCGCGAATGGCGCCGATGCGATGGAAAAATTGAGCCAAGGCGCATACGATGCCGTCATTACGGACCGCGCTATGCCGGACATAAGCGGCGAGGAGATCGCCATGGAGGCCAAGCGCCTGCGGCCTGACGTCCCCGTCGTGCTTCTCACCGGATTTGGTGCGCTGATGCACGAACGGGGAGTGAAGCCGCCGCATGTGGATCGCGTGCTCGGGAAGCCCATACACTTCGACGACTTGCGACGCGTGCTGGCCGAGCTCGCGGGGCCCCGTCGGGCCGGACGCTGATCCGCGCGGGAGGGCCTGCTGCGCTCATGAAGATCATACGGTACATCGATGGACGGGGCGGCGTTGCATATGCCGTGGACGGGTATAGGGCTGAGGGCGATGTGTTTGGCGCATTTGTGCGGACCCGCGAAAGGGCCGACGTTGCGCGGCTCCTGGCGCCCGTGGAGCCGCCCGCGGTCTACTGCATCGGGCTGAACTACCGGCAGCATGCAGCGGAAACGAAGGCGGGCATTCCGGAATTCCCCATCGTCTTCATGAAGCCTCCATCCGCCGTGCAGCATCCCGGCGGGCCGATCCTGCTGCCGCGAAAACTCCCCAGCGGAGAGGTGGACTACGAAGGTGAGCTGGCGGTTGTCATCGGCAGGCGCTGCAAGAACGTGGCGCGCGCGGATGCCCTTGCGTATGTGCTGGGCTACACCTGTGCGAACGACGTGAGCGCGCGCGATTGGCAGAAGCGGTGGGGCGGCGGGCAGTGGTGTCGGGGCAAGAGCTTTGATACTTTCGCCCCGCTGGGCCCCTGCCTCGTGACGCGGGATGAGCTTCCAAACCCGAACGCGCTCCGGATCCGCACGTCCATTCAAGGGGACGTGCTGCAGGACTGCAGCACGAGCGACATGATCTTCGACGTGCCGGCGCTGATCGAGTTTCTCAGCGGCAGCACGACGCTTCTTCCCGGGAGCGTGATTCTCACCGGAACCCCGCACGGCGTGGGCGCCGCGCGCAGCCCGCCGCGTTGGCTGCGCGCGGGCGACGTCGTTACGGTGGACATCGAGGGCATCGGGCAACTTGCCAACCCGGTGCTTGAAGAGACGATCTGATTCGAACCTTACGCGTGCCGCCGCGGCGCCGCATGGATACACTCGCCGTGCACGGCGTGCGCTGCTTCCATCCACGCTTCCGAGAGGGTGGGGTGGCAGTGCACGGTGCGGCCGAGTTCTGCGACCGTGAGCTCCGCTCGAATTGCCACCGCCGCCTCGGAGATCAGTTCCGTTGCATGCGAGCCGATCGCGTGAGCTCCGAGAAGCTGGTCTGTTTTTGCGTCGGCGACCCACTTAACGAACCCGGTGGCGGAACCTGAAGCCAGGGCCTTGCCAAGCCCCGCAAAGGCGAACCGCCCGGTGGCAATCGCACGATTCTGTGCTTTGGCATCCTGTTCGGTCAGCCCGACGCTTCCGATTTCAGGCGATGTAAAGATGCAGGCCGGGATGAGCGTTTCGACCGTCGTCCGGGTGCCGCGCACGGCGTTCTCTGCAGCGGTCACGCCTTGCGAAGTCGCGGCGTGGGCAAGCTGCGGCCCGCCGTTCACATCGCCCACGGCAAACACGGTTGCCGCGGCCGTATGGCAGGAGGCGTTCACAGGGATAAACCCGCGGTCGTTGGCCTTAAGCCCTGCATTGGCGAGCGCGAGCCCGGCGGTGACAGGCTTTCGGCCGATCGCCACGAGCAGCAAGCCAGCAGACAGTACCTCGTCGCCGAAGCGGCCGGTCACCTTGTCGGCACCGGCCTGCACGTCGGCGAGAGCCTTGCCGGTGAGCACCCGTATACCCAGCGCCGTCTCCATGTGGCGGCGCAGTTCCTTGCGCACATCAGCATCCACGATCAGCAGGATATCCTCGAGCAATTCCACGATCGTCACCTTAACGCCAAGCTGTGCGGCCATGCAGGCGAACTCGCAGCCGATTACGCCGCCGCCCAGCACGAGCAGCGACGCGGGGAGCTTTGTCAGTTCCAGGAAGCCGCGGCTTTCCATCACGCGGTCGCTCTTGGGTAGAAACCCTGGCACGCCGGATTCCGAGCCGGTGGCGATGATGGTCGAGGCGGTCTCTACGGCGTTGCGGCCCTGCGCGCCCACGATGGAGATGCGGTTCCTGGATTCAAAGGAGGCCGTCCCCTCGAAGAGCGCGACCTTGTTGGCCTTGAGCAACTGCGAAATGCCGCCGCGCAGCTGGGCGACGACCTCGTCCTTGCGTTTTGCCATCTGTGCGTAGTCAAACGCCACGCCCGTTGCGCGGATGCCCATGGACTCCGCGTGCGCCATGTGGGCAAACAGGTCCGAGCCGGCAATCAGCGTCTTTGTGGGGATGCAGCCCCAGTTCAAGCACGTGCCGCCAAGACGCTCCTTCTCGACCAGTGCAGTTCTCGCGCCCAGCTGCGCGGCACGGATGGCGGCCGGATAGCCGCCGGGCCCCCCTCCGATCACGACTACGTCAAACTTTTCCATAGCTCCACATCCTCAAGTTTTGCCCTGATGGCGTTGATGAACTGCGCCGCCTTCATTCCGTCCACGATCCGGTGATCCACGGAGAGCGTCATCTTCATGATCGCGCGGACGGCAGGTTTGCCGTCGGCCGGTACAACGGTGCTGATCGTGCTCGAAACAGCAAGAATGGCCGCTTCGCCCGGGTTGATGATCGCGTGGGAGTTCTCCACGTTCAGCATGCCCATGTTGGACACCGTGAACGTTCCTCCCATCATCTCGTCGGGCAGAAGTTTTCCGGAGCGCGCCTTGCCCGCAAGATCGGCGGCCGCGGCGTGCAGTTCCTTCAGGCTCAGCTCTTCGGCGTTGCGGATGACAGGCACCACGAGCCCGTCTTCGAGGCCCACCGCCATCCCGAGCTGCACGCGGCTGTTCCAGCGGGTGGTGGCGCCCTCGTATATGCTGTTCACCGCGGGAAACTCGATCAGCGACAGAATCACCGCTTCGAGGATGAAATCCGTCACGGTGTAATCCAGTTTACGATCCTTGAGCTCCTTGCGGTAGGCAAGCAGGTCTGTCATGTCCGCGCTGACGGTTACATAGAAGTGCGGAATGGTCGTGAAGCTTTGTGTCAGGCGCTTCGCGATGGTCTGCCGCATGCGGCTGAGCGGGCGCGGCCGTTCGGCCAATGTCCGTTCGACGTCGGCGACGGAGATGCGTCCGCTCGTGCCCGTGCCCCGCACGGTCAGGATGTCCACGCGCTGTTCGAGCGCCAGGCGCTTCGCGGTCGGGGTGATCCGGAGCGCGGCGTAGCCATGAGTCTCGAGGTGAGCCTGCACATCCTTCTCGACGATGCGGCCGTCCGGCCCGCTGCCTTGGATCCGGGACGGATCGATTGCCGATGACTGGGCGAGGGCCTTGGCCCGCGGCGAAATGACAAGCCGTCCGGCGGCGGCAGGCGCGGGTGGGGGAGTCGGCGCGATGGGCGCCGGCTCCGCTTTGGCCGGCGCCGCCGCTTCGGCCGTCCTGGCGGGGGATGGCGCGGCCTTGGGCGCTTCCGCCACGGGGGCGGCCGAGGGCGTGGTCGGCGGCGGCGGCGCGGCGGGCAGGGCCTCTCCCGGGGTGCCGATATAGGCGACTACCGTGGACACGGGAACGGTTTGTCCCTCGCGGACGAGAATCTTCAGGAGCGTTCCGTCGTAGAAACTTTCAGATTCCAATACGGCTTTATCCGTCTCAATTTCGAAAAGCACGTCGCCCTTTTTGACGGCGTCGCCTTCCTTCTTGTGCCACTTGACGATGGCGGCTTCCTCCATCGTCTGCCCTGGCTTGGGCATAATCACGGTCTGTGCCATGGCTGTCTCCTTGTCAACCGGTTAGAGGATCTTCTTCGCCGCCGCGACGATATCCTTCGCGGAGGGCATGAACGCCTGTTCCAAGATGTGGGACTGCGGCGAGATTCCGTTGGCCGCGCCGACGCGCATGACGGGAGCGTCGAGGTAGCTGAAGGCCTCCGCCATGATGGTGGAGGCGATTTCGCCCGTAAAGCTGCCAATGTGGATGCATTGGCTAGCCACTACGCACCGCCCGGTCTTGCGCACCGAGGCCAGGATGGTCTCCATATCCAGCGGTACGAGGCAGCGTATGTCAATCACCTCCGCGCTGACGCCGGATTCTGCCTGCAGCATATCTGCGGCTTTCAAGGCGTCCTGCACTGCCGGACCCCACGCGACCAGCGTCACGTCGCTGCCTGCGCGCTTGACGTCTGCGACTCCCAGCGGAATCAGGTACTCCCCTTCCGGCACGATGCCCTTGATGCCGTAGAGCAGCTGGGATTCTACGAACATGATCGGGTTGTTGTCGCGGATTGCGCTCTTGAGCAGGCCCTTTGCATCGTGAGGCGTAGAGGGGTAAACCACGTACAGCCCGGGGATGTGCGCGAACATGGATTCCAGCGTTTGTGAGTGCTGGCCGCCGTAGCCCTTGCCGCCGCCGACCGACGCGCGGATGACAAGCGGCACCTCCGCCGTGGCGCCGGACATGTAGTGCCATTTCGCCGCCTGGTTGCTGATCTGGTCCGATGCCATCAGTCCGAAGTCCATGTACATCAGCTCGACCACCGGGCGCAGTCCGACCATCGACATGCCGACCGCGGTGCCGCAGATGGCCGCTTCGGAGATCGGCGTGTTGAATACGCGGTTCCGTCCGAAGGCTTCGAGCAGCCCCTTGGTCAGCTTGAACGCGCCGCCGTAGTCCGCCACATCCTCGCCGTAGAAAACCACGCGCCGATCGCGCATCATTTCCTCGAACAGCGCCTCCTTCAGCGCATCGCGGTAGGTGAGTTGGCCGTCCTGGCGCTTGATTTCAGGCGCCGCTTTGACGATCTGCACTTTGCTGAACTCCGCGGGCACCTGGTCGGCACGGGTGTCGGTATACATATACTTGATCACGTCGGCCGGGTCGGGGTCGGGCGACTTTGCGGCTCGCGCCGCGCACTGCGCGTTCCGCTCGGCGACGCGGGCTTTGAGCTCGTCCAGCTTCTTTTGCGAGAGGACTTTGCATTCCAGCAGATCGGCGATGTAGGTGTCCACCGGGTCCACGATCTTCCACGCGGCTTCCTCTTCGCGGGTGCGGTACTCGTTGCGCCCGTCGGTGAGAGAGTGCCCGTAATAGCGATAGGTGTCCATTTCGATCAGGTACGGCCCCTTGCCTTCGGTGCAGCCCTTGGCCGCGCGGCTGACCGCATCGCGTACGGCCAGCACGTTCATGCCGTTGACGACCTCGGCGTGCATGTTGTTCTCGGCGAAGCCGGCGGCGCGGCGCGCGAGAAAGTTGACGCCCGTCACCTCGTCGTCCGAGCGGTGCGTCATGCCGTAGTGGTTGTTCACGATCAGGAAGATGATCGGAAGCCCGAACGGCTTCTTGCCGGCGTACTGGTTCGTGAACTGTCCCATGGCGGCCCAGTTCAAGGATTCGAGAACGACGCCGTTGGCGTAGGCGCCGTCGCCCGCGAAGCAGCACACGACCTTTCCGTTCTCAAGGTACCGGGCGCCCATCGAGGCGCCGGTGGCAATCGGCACGCCGCCGCCCACAATGGCGTTGGCGCCGAGGTGTCCGATGCGGAAGTCGGCGATGTGCATTCCGCCGCCGCGGCCCAGGCAGTAGCCGGCCTGCTTGCCGAACAGCTCCGCGATGGTGCGGTAGACGTGGTCCTCCATCGTCACTTCAAAGAGGTCTTTGCGGGCCGTGGCGCTCGATTCCGGCACGCGGGATTTGAGCTTTTCCGAGCCCATGGCGCGGATTGCTGCGCAGCCCTTGGCCATGCTGTCGCCGTGCCCGCGGTGCGTCGAGGTGATGTAGTCCTCTGGCCCGATGCCGGCGCAGGCGCCGACGGAGACCGCTTCCTGGCCGATGGATACATGCGTGGGGCCGCGGTAGTCGAAGCCGGCGCACGACGGGTAGGCGCCGGAACGCAGCTTGATGATCATCTCTTCGAATTCGCGCACGGTGAGCATGTCTTCCAGCAGGTCGATGGATTCCTGTTTGGAGATGGTCTTCGCGGCCAGTTCGTCGGTCAGGCTCTTGTTGTAGCGGTAGGCCTGGATCTTGCCGCAATCAATCGTGCGCGGCTTGAAGTCCGGCCGCATGTCGCTCAGGTAGTTTGGCATTGTACTGCTTCCTTTTTGTTTTACGGGGTCCGCCCCGGTTGTCTTGAAAACGTTATACCGTTAATACTTCCATCTGTCTGGAAAGCTTCTTTACTAGGGCTTTCGGAGCGCTCGAGTCGGTGATCAGCACATGCATCTTGTCGGGCGCGCCGAAGCGCACGAAGGACACATTTCCAAGCTTGCTGCCGTCCGCGAGAACGATCACGCGGCGGGCGCGGGACATCACATGCTCCTTGGTTTCGGCCTCGCGCGGGTCTGTGGTGGTGAGCCCTTCCTCGAGTGTGAGCCCGATGGTTCCAATAAAGGCGGTGTCCACGTGCAGTTGCTCGATCAGCGGGCGCGTGAGATAGCCGACCAGGGTCTGGCTCAGGGCCCTGAATTCGCCGCCTGTGAGGATCATGCGCGGCCCTCCTCCGGAGTAGAGCGCGGCGACGCGCAGCGAATTCGTCAGAACCGTCAGCGCCGTTCGCTGCGTCAGCAGTCGCGCCAGCGAAAGCACGGTGCTTCCCCCGTCGAGGAAGATCGAAGCCGAGTCCTTGACGTAGGCGAGCGCCGCTTGCGCGATGCGCTGTTTCTCGCCCGCCGCGCGCGCGGTTTTGTCATCGAAGAGCGGCTCATCCAGGCGCCCCTCGGCGGCCACGGCGCCGCCGTGTACGCGGTGCACCAGGCCCTTTCCGTCCAGCTCAAGCAGGTCGCGCCGGATCGTGGCAGGCGAGACGCTCAGTCGCGCGGCGAGCTCGTCGACCCGCGCGACACGCTGCGTGCGCACGATTCCCCGGATGCGATCCATCCGTTCCGCCGCCAGTCCGCTGTTTGTGGCAATGATCATATCTGCTCGAAAGTGATCAAATGCGAGCGAAGGTACGCACAAGCGACGGGAATAGCAAGCGGGAATTCGCGCGGCGGCGAGAGCGCGTGGCGCGTGAACTGTTGCGTGGCGGCGCGCCCGCGCTGGGGCCTTTGTCTGCGCGGGTGGACTATTTGCCGGGGAGGCCGGGCTTCCCGGAGGCGGGGAGCTGGACCTTGGGTAGCGTGATGCCTTCTCCCTCGATGACAAGCTGGAAGCGCTGGTTCTGCATCGCAATCAAGGCGTTCGGATCGCGGCTGAAGTCAAAGCGCCAGGACGCCGAATAGGCCCCCGTTATCGGGGCCGTCGTGCGTAGAATCTTCGTGGGCGAGTTCACCGTGAAAGAGACGAGAAACCCGTTCAGCAGGGGCGTTAGCATTTGCATCGTCTCGGGGTCCGACATATCCGGCCGCAACGTAGCGGCTTCAGAGGTCGGCACCCTCTCGAGCACATAGTTGCCCTGGGCGTCCTTGGTCACCGAGAATCCGAAGGCCTGGAAGAAGTCGGTCTTGGCGAGCGCGGTCAGGCTGTTGAATCGGACCTTGATGGACACAGAGCGACGGACGTCCAAACTCTTCATGTCGAACGTTTCCACGACAAGTCCGAGCGCTTCATACTCCTTGAGCTTCGAAAGAATCTGGGACTTTTCTGGGTTGAACAGGTATCGGTCGAACCCGGCAGGTTGTGCGGCTGGCGCATTCGTGCTGGCCGCCGCCTCCAATTCGGCCCTCAACTTGTTCATTGCTTCGATTTGGGAGACCGTCTGCTCGGCGATCGAGTAGCTAAGCTCAAGCGTGCCCGAGCCGTCTTCCTTGAGGGTCAGCTGCTCTTCGAGCTTCAGGCACCCGCCCGACAGCAGAAGCGCCGCTGCCGCGATTCCCCGCAGTTGTCTCATGGTCGGCCTCCGTCGTTGTCGTCTGGCTAGCGTGTTCGTCTGCGTTGCGCTGCGGATGCGTTGCGCGCGGGGGATCGCGGGGGCGCCGTGACCCGCCGCGGAGCCGCATTCGAGACCGGCACCATGGAGTTGGTGATGGTCTCAAGCTGTGTCGGGTCGTAAGGCGAGATGCGGAATACGATCTCGTTCGACTTCACCATACCCGCTTCCCGCGCCACGCGCTCAACAAACAGCGGGTCCGACAGGAATCGTTCCTGGCGGGCGCGCAGCTCCCGCGTCGCATCTTCAATCCGGCTGTTCTCCTCCGCAAGTTCAGCTCGTTTCTGGTGCAAATGCCGCAGGCTGCTGCACCGCGGCACGAACATGCAGCCGATCCCGATAGGGACCACGATAATCAATAAAACCCACGCACACCGGTATATGATCCGCCAGTAATCCATAGCTGCCTACCAGCGCGAATCCGCACACGATCAGATCGATCCGCCGTACACGGCCTCGTCGCCGAGCGTTTCCTCGATCCGCAGGAGCTGGTTGTACTTGCAGATGCGGTCGGTCCTGCACAGCGATCCGGTCTTGATCTGGCCGGCGTTGGTCGCGACCGCGATATCCGCGATCGTCGTGTCCTCGGTCTCGCCGGACCGGTGGCTGACCACGGCGGTGTAGCCTGCGCCCTTGGCCATCTCGATCGCTTCGAGCGTTTCCGTCAGGGTTCCGATCTGGTTGACTTTAATCAGAATGGAATTGGCGATGCCCAGCTTGATGCCCTTGGACAGAAACTTCGTGTTGGTGACGAACAGGTCATCTCCGACCAGCTGCGTGGTGGCGCCGATCTTGTCGGTGAGCTTCTTCCAGCCGTCCCAATCGCCCTCGGCCATGCCATCCTCGATGCTGATGATGGGGAAGCGCTTGACCCAGTCGCCCCAGAATTCGGCCATTTCCGCGGAGGTCCGGGAGGCGCCGTCGCTCTTCTTGAACACATAGCGCTTCTTGGCGGCGTCGTAGAATTCGCTGGCGGCCGGGTCGAGCGCGATGAACAGATCCTTGCCTGCCTTGTAGCCAGCCTTAGTGATGGCCTTCATCAGCACTTCCAGCGCCTGCTCGTTGCTCTTAAGCGCCGGGGCAAAGCCGCCCTCATCGCCGACGGCGGTGCTCAGCCCCATGCCTTTGAGCACGGACTTCAGCGCGTGGAACACTTCGGTGCCCATGCGAAGGCCCTCGCTGAAGGAGGGGGCGCCTTTGGGCATGATCATGAACTCCTGCACATCCACCGGGGCGTCGCTGTGGGCGCCGCCGTTGAGGACGTTCATCATGGGGACCGGCAGCACTCTGGCGTTGGCCCCGCCAATGTAGCGGAAAAGGGGAATCCCGCAGTGCTCCGCCGCGGCGCGGGCGCACGCGAGCGAGACGGCCAGCATGGCGTTGGCGCCAAGCTTCTTCTTTGTGGCGGTCCCGTCGAGCTTGATCATGGTCTTGTCGATGGCGATCTGGTCGAGGACGTCCATGCCGAGAAGCTCGGGGCCGATGATGTCGTTCACGTTGCGGACGGCCTTCAGCACGCCCTTGCCGAGGTAGCGCTTCGCGTCGCCGTCGCGCAGCTCGACGGCCTCGTTCTCGCCGGTCGAGGCGCCGGAGGGCACGGCCGCGCGGCCGACCAGGTCGCAGTCGAGCCGGACTTCGGCCTCGATGGTCGGATTACCCCGCGAATCAAGAATCTCCCTGGCATGCACACCGATGATTGCTGACATGTCTAGCCCTTTCTCAATGGTCCTTTAAACACGATTCCCGTTGGCCGAAATTGGGGCAAACGTTACCCGACCAAGTCAGGCAATGCAAATGAAGAATTTAGAAAGGAAGCTGGTGGTCCTTGATCTTGCGCTGGATCGTGCGGCGGGATATCCCGAGCTGGTCGGCCACGAGCGTACGGTTGCCATCGTGGCGGCGCAGCATCTGCACAAGCACCGCCTTTTCAATCTCGGCGAGCGATAAGTTCTCGGGCGCGAGCCACTCGCCGACGCCCTTGTCCGCCGGCGACCGCCCGGCCGGCGTGAGGCGCAGGTCCGCAACACGCAGCGTGGGGCTTGTGGCCATGACGACGGCCGACTGAAGCGCGTTGCGCAGCTGCCGCACGTTGCCCGGCCAGTCGAACGCCGCGAGGGCCTCGTAGAATCCGGGCTCAACGCTCGCGACCGTGCGGCCGTGTTCCTCGCAGGCGGCGGCGATGAAGCGGTCGGCCAGGGGGCGTATGTCGCCGCGCCGCGCGCGCAGCGGCGGCAGGTCGAGGGTCACCACCTTGAGGCGGTACAGCAGGTCGGCCCGGAACGCCCCGTCCTCGACGAGGTCGTCGAGGATGCGGTTGGAGGCCGAGACAATGCGCACATCCACGGGGATGGGCGTCTGTCCGCCGACGCGCATCACCTCCCTTTCTTCGAGCACGCGCAGCAGCTTGACTTGCACGGAGGGCGGCGCGTTGCCGATTTCATCGAGAAAGAGCGTGCCTCCATGCGCCCGCTCGAAGGCGCCGCGATGCAGAGCCGACGCCCCCGTAAAGGAGCCTTTCTCATGGCCGAAAAGCTCGGACTCGAGGACGCTTTCCGCGAACGCGCCGCAGTTGACGGCGACGAATGGGCCGAGCCCGCGCAGGCCGTCCACGTGCAGGGCGCGCGCCACCAGTTCCTTGCCTGTGCCGCTCTCTCCCAGGATGAGCACGGTCGCGTTCGTCGGGGCCACGGTCCGGATCTGGTCGATGAGGCGGCGTATCGAGGGATCGCCCGCCACCATGTTCGCCGCGCTGTGGCGATCGTGGATAGTCTTCGCAAGCTGCGCGACCTCTGTGCGCAGGCGGTGCGTTTCGACGGCGCGCAGGACTTTGGCTTGAAGTTCATCGAGATCGAGCGGCTTCGTAATGTAGTCGTATACGCCATCCTTGAGTGCCTGTACGGCGGAGGAGACGGTTCCGTACGCCGTCATGATCAGAACCGGCACCAGGGCGTCGGCCTGCCGGATGCGCTTGAATACTTCGAGCCCGTCGATGTCGGGGAGGACCAGGTCGGACAGCACCGCGTTGAAGGCTCCTTCCCGGAACATTCTTACGCCGTCGCCGCCCTTCGTCGCAGACTCGACCGCAAGCCCCCCGTCCTGCAGGGCCTCGGTCACCGAGCGCCGGCCGTCGGGATCGTCTTCGATCACAAGCACGCGTGATTTCGTCATGAGCCCTTTCTCTCCTCCTTCGGGTGTGCGGCGCGCAGCGCGATGCGGATGCAGGCGCCTTGGCCTGCGGGATGACTGGAGGCTTCGATTCGTCCGCCCGCGCCTTCCACGGCGGTTTTCGCGAGGAACAGGCCCAGCCCGGTCCCGCCGGGGCGGGTGGAGTGAAACATGTCGAAGATCCTTTTGTGATCGTCTGCCGGGATGCCGGGGCCGCGGTCGATGAACTCGGCGACGCACATTGAAAGGTCGCCGCGCACGCGCACGGTGACCGTGCCGTCTTCGGGCGAAAACTGCTCCGCGTTCGTAAGAACGTTGATGAAGGCGCGCTGCAGCGCTGCGCGCTGCCCCGAGATGGCGGCGGCGCCCTCGACGTCGAACTCGACGCGCACGCGTTTTTGCTCGAAGCGCGGGGCCAGCATGGCCGCGCATTCTCGCAGGCAGTCGGCGAGGTCGAAGGTTTCTGTCGAGCCCTTGGCCGGCCGCGAGAGGTAGAGGAATTCCTGAAACACCTTGTCCATCCGGTCGAGCGTCGTGCGCACGCGGCCCGCCAGTTCGGAGACGCGTGCCAGCCGGCTGTCAGCGCCTTTCTCAGCTTCCTTGTGCAGCATTTGCACGTCAAGTCGCAGGGCGGACATCGGGTTGCGGAAATCATGCACGATGCCGTTGGCCAGTACGCCCGCGAAGGCGAGGTGCTCCTCGGCGCGGCGCTGGACCTCCCGGAGATGCTCGCGCCGCAGCACCCACAGGACGAGAAGAACGCAGGCGAAGAAGGATACGACGATGGTCAGGAGCGAGACGCGGAACATCGCGGCGAGGGCGTCAGCCGGGGCGCTCTCCTGTCGTTCGACGGCGTCCTTGCGCAGCGCGATCTCCAGCAGGCGCAGCTTTCCATCCTCGCCCTGGAACCGGGAGGCGAACACAACGACCGGGATGGCCTGCGTGCCGACGTTGAGGAGCTTGCGCGTCATCCGGACATCGCCGGGGAGCGGAACTGCGGCGGCAGGAGCGGGCGTTTGGGGCAAGCCATCCAATCCGGTGGTTTGCTCATGAAAGACGGTAACGCCGTCACACGATACGGAAACATATTGGAGGTCCTGCTCGATGGAATACAGCGATCGGACGAGCGGGGAGAGCGACTGCCAGTCCGCGCCTTCGGACGCGGCGCGCACGACGGGCAGCCCGGCCAGATGTGCCGTGAGGCGTGCGCCCTGGTCGAGTACGGAGCGGGCCGCGCGGACGTGGGTGAGCTGGGCGTGCATGCGCCGCAGCGTCCAGAGGCTGCCGCCCGCCAGCACGGCTATCAGCAGCACCATGGTTGTTGCCACGAGCGTCAGCGAAGGCTGTGTGAACCGTGCTTTCATGCGCCGCCTCGAGTGGAGGGGGGTGCTATTTCTCTTGGGCTCCTGCAAGCGGAGGCGGGTCGACTTCCCTGTACTGCGCCGGGGAGAGCATGCCGCCGGAGACAATCATCTTGATGCCGTCTTCGATGGGAATATCCGTAAAGCGCACCTGGCTGGCTGGAAAGAGGATCAAAAATCCCGACGTGGGATTGGGCGTGGTGGCGATAAAGACGCGGTAGAGTGGCTGGCCGTCCGGCCCCAGCATGTTGCCTGTTACAAAGCCCACGGCGAGCGAACCCATGCGAGGGAAGTCGACCAGGACCACGGCCTGAAACGCGGTCTTGGATGACGAAAAAGTATTCACGACCTGCTTCGATGCGCCGTAGATGGACTTGATGAGCGGGACCTTCATCACTATGGACTCGCCGAACTGGATCAGGCGGCGTCCTGCGATATGGCCGGCGACCAGGCCCACGGCATAGACGATTAGCAAGGCAGACAGTATGGCGAGCACCGTGAGCACGTAAGGCGGCAAGCCCGGAAGATAGTGGTGCAGCACGGGCTGAATGAAGCCGGTGAAGGACCTGAACAGGACCTTGAGGATGAACAGGGTGACCGTAAGCGGCACCAGCAGCAAGACGCCCGACACGAGGCGATTGCGCAGATGATGCGCGAAGCGTACTGAGAACGGCACGTCCGGGTCCTTATTCAATAGAGTCCTTGTCTTGCTGGGTGAAAACGGATAGTAGCCAAAGCCGCAGGACAAAGCAAGGTGGGGCAATATAGCAGGTCTATTGTCCGTGGCGCGTGCCCTGTGGTACAGTCGCTGCACGTGGTCCGGGTGCGACAGGATTGTTTCATGGAATCTCATGGCATGGCGTACGGGCGGGCAAAGCGGGCGGATCGGCGGGTCGTCTCACGTGCGGCGTGCGTGTCTGCCGTTGCTTTTTCGCTGCTCGCTACACTGGCAGAGAGCCCGCGTGCGCAGGCTGAGCCAGGCTCCTTGACGGAGATGCAGGGCAGTGCCACGGTCGCGCCGGTGGATGGTGCAGCGACGCTGCTTCCCCTGCGGCGCACCCAGATCCTATCGCCATCCTTTCGCGTGCCCGACTCGGATGTAGCGCTCTTCATGGATTACACGGGCTTCAAGTACGCGGATGAGGCGCGCACGAATGGCGTTCGTGCGTTCGAGTCGGGGATCACGCCCAAGATTCTCAAGATGATTGAGGAGGCGGAAACGCACATCATCCTCTCGGTGTTTCTCTTTGATTGCATCTACGCGGAAACGGAATCCCCGCGCGATGTGGTTCGGGAAGTGACGGACGCGCTGATTCGCAAGCACAGGGAGAAGCCGGGCATACGCATCGCAGTCATCCTTGACTCGACCAACAAGGCCTATGGGCGACGGGTATCCGAGGCGGAGCGGCGCCTGCTGGCGGAGGGCATGGACGTGTTCTACTCCGATCTGCTCAGCGGGCTGCACAGAGCCACGCTGTTTGGCGTGCGCGAGTCGTTGGGGCATGTGAATCGGGTGATTGACACCGTCACGTTCAACGGGTGGGGCGCGCTGTGGTGCGGGCTCTTTTCATACGCGAAACTGCCGGTCAAGCTGGATGGGGAGCATGTCAGCGTGGAAGGCGCCTACAACGCCTTCCTGCTGAAGGCCAATCACCGGAAGCTGCTCGTTACCGACGTTCACGGACAGGACTTCGAGGCGCTGGTTTCATCGGCCAACCCGCACAACGCCAGCGCGTTCAACATCAACTCGGCCGTGTCCGTGCGCGGCAATTTCGCCCGGTACGTGTTCAACGTTCTGCAGGAGGATATGCGGCTGTGCGCGAAGCTGGGGGGGCGTTATGCCCACTGGCACGACGGCGCCGACAGGGCGTACCGCGCTCGCTATTTCAAGGATTTCTTCCCTTGTCTTGCGCCGTCCGCGGAGCCGGGCGCGGAATGCCCGGTCGGCGTTACGTTCGTTACGGAGCGCGAGATCGCGCGTGCGGTCCTCGAGATGCTTGAGCGGGTTGAGGAGGGTGACGAGATACGCATTCAAATGTTCTACCTTTCGTACCAGCCGGTGCTGGATGCGATTCTTCAGGCGGCCGTCCGGTCGCGGCAGCCGGTGCGGCTCCTGCTGGATGCCAATAAGGACTCGTTCAACCGGAAGAAGGACGGCACGCCCAACCGCCAGGTTGCGCGGTACCTACTGAAGGAAGCCGCAGCGCGCGGCGCGGATTTGCGCGTTCGCTGGTATGCGACGCATGGCGAGCAGAACCACGCCAAGATCATGAGCATTACCAACCCCCAGCGCGGCAAGTATCTTCTCACCACGGGCTCCTGCAACTGGACCGGCCGTAACATGGACGGGATTAACATGGAGGCGAACGTCGTGGTGGAGGGCTCTCCGCGCATCGTGGGGCAATTCGATCAGTTGTTCGACACCTTCTGGACCAATGGCGGCGGAATCGAGTACAGCTTGGACTACGAGGCGTTCGCTGAGGACACCGCCGCCAACCGAAAATGGCGAATGGGCGAAAAGCCCTTTTATTACAGCACGTTCTGACGCAGCGCAGCGCTTCGCGAAATCGAACAGCTCTGGAATACTTCCCCTTCCGTAGGCTTCCCATGAGTTGCAGCGCATGAATTGCCGGGCAACTTTTGTGAATGGTCTTGCCGCAACATGAATGGTCTTCGAACGCTCGATGTGCCCTGTGCTATGACTGCAGATGGACCATGCGGGAAAATTCGCCTTGGCGGGCCATCAGTTCTGCGTGCGTGCCGAGTTCCGCAATCTGTCCTTGCTTCATGACCACTACGCGGTCGGCGTTGCGGATTGTGCTGAGGCGATGCGCGACGATCAATGTCGTACGGCCCCGGATCAGCCGCTGAATCGCCTCCTGAACAAGTCGTTCGGAGATGACGTCCAACGCCGAGGTCGCCTCGTCCAGTACGATCACCTGCGGGTGCCGAATGAGCGCGCGGGCAATGGAAATCCGCTGGCGCTGCCCCCCGGAAAGTTTGCCGCCGTGTTCGCCGATGCGGGTGTTGAGCCCCTCGGGAAGGTCCTTCAGAAACTGCGTGACATTGGCCATTTCCAGAACGTCATGCAGCTGTTTCTCGTCCACCCGCTCCAGCCCGTACGTAATGTTCTCCCGAAGAGTTCCCGAAAACAGGATGGTGTTCTGCGAGACGACTGCCAGAAAACGGCGGTAGGACCGCATATCAAGGGTTTCCATGTCCTCGTCGTCCAGAAGGATCCGCCCGCTCGTCGGACGGCGGAACCCGATCACAAGGTTCATCAGCGTGGACTTGCCAGAGCCCGATTCGCCGACGAATGCCGCCGTTTCGCCGGGCTGGATCTGCAGCGTCAGGTCCCGGATCGCGGGCTGGAACTCCGGGGCGTACCGGTAGGTCACGTGGTCGACAACGATCCCGCCCTTCACGGACAGCACCTGCCGTCGTCCCTCATTCCGTTCCAGGTCAGGACATTCAAGGATCTCGCTCAATGACCGTATGGATTCACGCCCGAGGCACAGCGTGGGATAGAAATCCACAAGGGCGTTCACCGAACCTACGAGCATCCCGAAGAACCCCACATACATGACAATATCGCCGGGACGCATCGTCCCGTGAAGTGCCAGGTACGCCGTGGTTCCGATGCACCCCAGGCTCAACAACTGGAAGCTGGACCATGATGACGCCCCAAACACCGCATTGATCACATCCAGTCGCAACCCTTCCTGGCGGAGCCGGTGGAATTGATCCTTCAAGCGCCGCGTTTCCACGTGTTCCGCCCCATGGGCGCGGGTGACGGGGATCATTTCCATCATTTCCGACACCATGGACGTCATGGTCTCCATCTCGGACCGAAACTGCGTATTCCGCTTGGCCAGCGGCCGGCGAAAGCCCTGCAGGAGTGCCACTGCGACCGGACAGGTGAAGAAGAAAAACAACGACAGCTTGGGATTGTCCAACAGTGTAACGCCCATGGCAAATGCGATGGTGACGGCGCCGTTGAGTACCACCCCGATCAACTGGCGCGACAAGGTATCGATGACTTCCACGTCGCGCAGGATTTTGGACTGGAGCCGGCCCGAGGTGAAGTTGCTATGGAACGATATCGACAGCTGCTGAAGCCGCGTGACCAGCACGTTCCTTAGTTGGAGTTGCATATTCCGGCTCACCTTGCTGAGAAAATAGACGTGCAAGGTGTGGAAGGGCACATTCTGAACGATGAGCAACAGCATGATCACAATGTTGGTCTGAACGACGGAGGCGGAATCGGGCGTTACCGGGGACAGGGCATTCACCACGTTACGCGTGATCAGGGGCCAGGCCCAAAGAGGGGACGCCTTGATCACAAACGTCACCGCCGACAAGGCGAGGCTCACATGCTGCCCGTCATACAGGCGCCACAGGGTGGTAAGCCAGGACGTGCCGCGATACCGGTTCCAGAGTAACCGGAAGAAGCGGTCCGGTGCCACCAACCGGGGCAGCACGGATCTTTTCGAGGTGCGGGAGGAGGTGCCCGCGGAAGCAGAATCCGACCGCTCATCGTTCATACCGGCCACGTCGGTCCCCTTATCTTTCAATTTGGCCATCCATTCAGCTCAACAGCCAAGAACGGATTGTGCAGACCCCTTCGAGACAGACACCCCCGCCAGCTAGTATTGCCGTGGCATACTGGCTGGCGGGGGTGTCGTCTTCGTGTTGTGCGTTAAAGGGATGGTGACGTACTTGCGTTGGAAATACAAGGAGAAGCGGCTGTGGGATTCCTCCAGCGTGGAGCGAGGAGTCCCTTCGACGCAGTCACTACGTTCCTTTGCGCAGGGCATTCGCCGCGTTCGCTGCGCCATGCCCGTGGCCTGCCATGAGCAAGTGAGCGCAGCGAACGCGTCGAATGGCGGAGGGGGAGGG
>CAYRKB010000023.1:38183-40177 GCA_964424705.1 uncultured Victivallales bacterium | reverse complement strand
GCTACCACAAGATCATCATCATGACCGACGCCGACGTGGACGGCTCGCACATCCGCACGCTGCTGCTGACGTTCTTCTACCGGCAGATGCCGCAGCTCATCGACGCCGGCTACGTCTACCTCGCGCAGCCGCCGCTGTACAAGGTCACGCGCAAGAAGCGCGAGGAATATATCGACACGGACGAGACGTTGGCGCGCAAGCTGATCGAGCTGGGCGCGGAGGATGTGACGCTCAAGGTCCTGGGGACCAGAAAGACCTTTGCGGGCAAAGACCTGACGCCGCTGCTCGACCTGCTGCTGCAGATCGAGCAGGCCGTGCGGAGCCTGACGCGCAAGGGAATCGACGTGCCGGCTTACCTCCGTATGCGGGACCGGAAGACAGGCACGTTTCCGCGCTACCACGTGACGATCGGCGTGGGCGACACCGAGGAGCACCATTTTGTCCATACCGACGAGGACCTGCGCGACCTGCGCGAACGGACGGAAAAGGAGACAGGCGCAACGCTGGAGATTCTGACGGAGAACGGGCACACTCCGGCGGCCAGCCCGTCGGCGTTCCGCTGGGTGGAGCTGTTTGCGGCCGGCCCGCTCGCCAAGCACGTGCAGGCGCTCGAGCGCAAGGGCTTGGAGCTGGAGCAGTTCCAAGCCGGGGCGGAGCCCCAGTTCACGCTCGTCGACAGCGACGACGAGGAGACCCCGCTGCACTCGCTGTCGCAGGTGCTTGACGTGGTGCGCAACATGGGCCGCAAGGGCCTGTCCATTCAGCGCTACAAAGGTTTGGGAGAAATGAATCCCGAACAACTGTACGAAACCACCATGAACCCGGAGAAGCGCAAGCTCCTCAAGGTGATTGGCAGCGCTGCGGCCGATGGAATCTTTACCGTCCTCATGGGCGACGAAGTCGCGCCGCGCCGAAAGTTTATCGAGGATAACGCTCTGAACGTCCAGAACCTGGATATTTAACCCATGTTTACACGCAACGAAGTAGTGCAGAACATCAACATCGAAGACGAGATGCAGCGCTCGTACATCGATTACTCGATGAGCGTGATCATCGGCCGGGCGCTGCCGGACGTGCGCGACGGGATGAAGCCCGGCGCGCGCCGCATTCTCTTCGCCATGCGCGACCTGGGCCTGCTGCACAACCGGGCCTTCAAGAAATGCGCCTACGTGGTCGGCGAAGTGCTTGGAAAGTACCATCCGCATGGCGACTCGTCCGTGTACGACACGCTCGTGCGCATTGCCCAGTCCTTTGCCATGCGGTACCCGCTCGTGGACGGGCAGGGAAATTTCGGAAGCATCGACGGGGACAACGCGGCGGCCTACCGGTACACCGAATCGCGCCTGACGCGCATGGCCGAGGAAATGCTGGCCGACATCGACAAGAATACCGTCGTCATGGTGCCCAATTACAACGGCGATCTCCAGGAGCCGTCCGTTCTGCCGTCCCGCGTGCCCAACCTGCTGATGAACGGCAGCACGGGCATTGCCGTGGGCATGGCGACCAATATCCCGCCGCACAATCTCGGCGAGCTGATCAACGCCCTGATCCTGCTGATCGGAAAGCCCGAAGCGACGATTGACGAGATGATGAAGCACGTCAAGGGCCCGGACTTCCCCACCGGCGGCATCCTGTGCGGCGTCAAGCCGATCATGGACATGTACAAGACGGGGCGCGGCCAGCTCAAGGTGCGCGGGCGGGCCGGGATCGAGGAAGGCAAGCAGGGCAAAGAGAGCATTATCATCACCGAGATTCCCTACGCGGTGAACAAGTCCACCCTTCTCGAAACAATGGCCGGGCTGGTGCAGGAGAAGAAAATCGAGGGCATTTCCGACCTGCGCGATGAGTCGAACAAGGAAGGCATCCGCATCGTCGTCGAGCTCAAGCGCGGCGTGGTGGCCAAGGTCGTGCTGAACAACCTGTACAAGCACACGCAGCTCCAGACGACGTTTGGCGCGATCATGCTGGCCATCGACCACGGCCGCCCGAAGGTC
>CAYRKB010000023.1:8999-38173 GCA_964424705.1 uncultured Victivallales bacterium | reverse complement strand
TTCCTGGATCACCGGTACGATGTCATCAAGCGCCGGACCCAGTTCGAGCTCGATAAGGCCGAGGCCCGCGCGCATATTCTGGAAGGCCTGAAGATCGCCCTCGACCATCTTGACGACGTCGTTAAGGTCATCCGCCAGAGCAAGGATCGCGACCAGGCCCGGGGGCAGCTGATGTCCCGCTTCGGGCTGAGCGAGATTCAGGCCAACGCCATTCTCGATATGCGGCTGTACCAGCTGACCGGGCTGGAGCGCGGCAAGATCGAGGAAGAGTATCTCGCGCTGATCAAGGAAATCTCCCGCCTGCAGGATCTGCTCGCCAGCCGCGAGAAGATCTTCGGCGTGATCCGGGACGATTTGATGGAGGTTAAGAAGCTCTACCCCAGCGAACGCATCACCGACATCGTGCCCGACGAGGGCGAGGTGAACATCGAGGATCTGATTGCGGACCGCAGCTGGGTGATCACGATCAGCCACACCGGCTACATTAAGCGCACGGCGGTGAGCACGTACAAGGCGCAGCGCCGCGGCGGCAAGGGCGTGGCGGGCATGGAGACCAAGGAGGAGGACTACGTCGAGCGGCTGTTTGTGGCCAACACGCACGACTACATTCTGTTCTTTACGCCGACCGGCCGCGTATACTGGGAGAAGGTCTACGAAATCCCGGAGTCCGCGCGCGCGACGCGCGGCAAGGCCATCGTCAACCTTATCAACGTGGAGAGCGGCGACCGCATCGCCGCGATGGTCAAGGTGCGCGAGTTTGTGAAGGACCAGTTCATTGTCATGGCGACGGAAAAGGGCGTTGTCAAGAAGACGAACCTGGCGGCGTTCAGCAATCCCCGCGCGGCCGGTATCATCGCGATCGCCGTGGACGAGGGCGACCGCCTGATCGGCGTCAAGCCCACGGACGGGCACAACGAGATCATCCTGACCACGCACAACGGCATGAGCATCCGGTTCAATGAAAGCGCGCTGCGCGACCAGGGCCGCGACACGCGCGGCGTGTGCGGGATTGACCTCGAAGCCGGCGACCGGGTCGAAAGCCTGGAGATCATCGACCCGCGCGCCACGTTCCTCGTGTGCACGGAGAACGGCTACGGGAAGCGCACCAGCTTTGATGAGTACCGCGTGCAAAAGCGCGGCGGCAAGGGCCTGATGACGATCCGGACGTCGGAGCGCAACGGCTGCATTGTCGGCGCCCACGGGGTGCAGGAGTCCGACGCGCTGATGCTCATCACGGCGCAGGGGCAGATGATCCGCATGCCGGTGGCCGACGTGCGTATCATCAGCCGCCTCACGCAGGGCGTGCGGCTCATTCAGTTGGATGAAGGCGACAAGCTCGTGGCGGCGACAACCGTTGAACCGGAAGACGAAGCTCTTCCCGACGAGCCCGGCAAGGCGTAGGCCGCCTCCGTCTTCGCCTCTTTGCCATCCGGCGCCTGATGTGGCCTATTTCAACGCCGCGCCGCCTCCGCCCAGCACCTTCTCCAGCAGGGGGGGCAGATCACGCATACAAGACACGCGACGGGTTGCCTGCGAAGGCTCCTCTCCGGATGCGACGAGAATCGTTCGACAGCCTGCGGCGTGCCCGGCCTCGACGTCATGCTCCCTGTCGCCCACCATCCATGATTCCGTAAGGTCGATATTGTGGCGGCGTGCCGCCGTCAGCAACATGCCCGGCTTCGGCTTGCGGCAGTCGCACGTCATCTTCTCGTGCGGGCAGTAGAGAATGTCCAGCACGTCGAGGCCGTGGTCTCGCCGCAGAGCGGCGCGCAGGTTGGCGTGAATCTCCTCGACGGTGCTCTGGGCCATGAGCCCCTGCGCTATGCCCCGCTGGTTGGTCACAATGACGGCCTCGAAGCCATGCTGCAGGGCCGTGCGCAGCGCCGCCACGAACTCCGGCAGAAGATGGAAGTCGCTCCATCGCTCGACATACCCGTCGCCGGGCGAACGGTTCACGATACCGTCCCGATCAAAGAAGACGCATGTCTTCATGGAACTTCAAACTCCTTTTCGGCAAACACCTGGCAGCGCACCGTCCCCGCGCTGTACGCGACCGCACGAAGGGCGTGGCGACCGGGTCCATACGCGCCGTCCATAAGCGAAAGCTCCGGCCCGGCTCCCGCCGGCCTGCCGTCCACAAAGAACCGGATGCGGCCGAACCGGGCCGTGTCGCCCGTAACCTCCGCCGTCACGCGCCGGCTTCCCGCGGCGGAGGGCTTCTCCAAGCCCAGCAAAGCAACGTCGCCGCGGGGCGCGAACGGCTGCGCGAGCGGATCACCGACGAGCAGGATCTGCAGCGGGCAGCGGATTGCCTGATAGAGGCTTTCAATGATCGTGCAGCCCGACGCATAGTGGGCGAAGAGCCGCGCGTGGGGAAACTTGGTCCAGAATGCGAATGGCTCCGTCACCGTGCCCGCGGACGCCGAGGCGCCGCTTGCGATCCAGGCGGTCAGCTTGGTCTGGTTCGGGCTCTGAAAGACGCCCGCCGCGCTCGTGAGATGGTCTGCCACGGAGCCCGCAAGGTAGTTGCCGTACTGCGGCGGGTGGACCGTGGCAGTGCCCGCCATAAGGCCGAGGATGTCGCGCACTTGTTCCGGGAAGGCCGGTGCGATGGACGCCGCCACGTGCAGCGCCTGCAGCTCGCGCACTGTGCCACGGAACTGCCATTCGCGGGCCTTGGACCGCACGTCTTCCGACGTCACGAAATACACCGTGCCCGTCGGAAAAGCGTGATCTGCCAGGGCCGCTTTCTCCAGCGCCGCGAGAATCTGACTGCGTGTGTTTCCGTGGGGCCCCGTGAAGCCGAGCAGCATGGCGGGGAGCGGCATTTCGCGCCCAAGCCACTCGCCGAACACGTCGAAGGTTTGTGCTGCCAGGCCGGCCAGGCCGGGGTTGTTGGGCCCCGCAAAAAGGGGCGATGCATACGTGCCCGCGCCCACCTGCCGCATGTCAGGCGGGCTCCCTCGCACGAAGGTCATTCCTGTCAGGGACATGTTGGTCGGGGTGGTGATGAGCGTCGGGAAGTCTGTCGAGTACGCCCAGGCCTGAATGTGCGGTGCGATTCCGAGCTCGCGCGCGGCCTGCATGGCGGGCGCGTAGATCAGCTGCCTGAAATCGTCCGGCGTCATGTCCGCGGCCACGTCCGCCGCAGGCAGGGGAATTCGCAGGCGCACCAGGTTCTGCGCGGGAATATGCCTCAGGCGCATGTAGGCTTTTGCAATGTGCACGGAGTCCGCAGAGCTCTCGTTGGCCAGCACGAGCAACTCATGCGGGCCCAAGGCCGGGGCGCTGGCCGGGAGCCATAGCAGAACGGCGGAGAGCAGTCGGGCGCGGCGTGTCATGTCCTGAGCATACATGACCGTCGCGCAACTCTCAACCTGTTCGTCCGCCTGCGCCGTCTTTTGCGTGATTGCGGAACGGAAGAGGTACAGGCACAATATGTCGCGTGGTATGGAATGCCGTACGGGTGATACATGCGAAAACGTGAGCGCCTGCTGATACTTGCTTTTCTCCTGGTGCTGGCCGCAGGCTGCATCACGCGACAGGCTTCCGAGCGCAGGCCGGACGACCTCAAGCGACTGGTGGCGACGGGGTACTGCAAGTGCGGGACCTGCTGCAGCTGGCACCGCAACTGGCTGATGCGCCCGGTTTATTCGAGCGGCTTGAACAAAGGCAAACGAAAGCAAGTCGGGATCACGGCTTCCGGCACGCGGGCCCGCCCGGGCACCGTTGCCGCGGATCCGACGCGGTACCCGTTTGGAACCGTCCTCTATGTGGAGGGTTACGGGTATGGTCGCGTGGAGGATACAGGCGGAGATATCAGGGGCGACCATATCGATCTGTATTTCAAGACGCACTCCGAGGCGGAAGCATGGGGGCGCAAGGTTGTGACCGGGAGGATATGGTATCCCCGCGGCTGGAATCAAAGGCCGTCCGGCTCAGCTGCTTCCGCGGGGCGCGGTCTGTCGTCCCCCGCATCGTAAACAAGGCTCGCGCCGGCGAATCATTTCCAGGGCGGTGCGCGGTAGAGCGAAGCAATGAACCGCGCCCGCAGGTCGTCCGCGAACGGCCCCTCGAACGTGCCGCCCAGAAATCGGGCCCAGGCCTGTGACTCGAAGAGCTGCCACGCGGCCTCCTCATGGCCGGGATGAATGGGGTAGAAAAGCACGCCCGCGCGATCCGCCGCTTCCATATCGCCGGGCGCATCGCCGATCATCAGCGCGCGCCCTGGCGCATAGCGGGCGGCGCACAAAGCGAGATGGTCCGACTTGGTGCCCAGTTCCGGGCCTGCCACGCCGTTCGCGTATTCCAGCAAACCGCACGCCTTCCATTCCCTCTCGACCGTGACGGCTGGCGTCTGTGAGACGCATACAATGTCGGCCTGCGCGCGCATGAGCGCGAGGCTGGCAAGCACATGCGAAAAGGGCGAAAAGGCGCCTAGCCGCTGCGCCACGGCGGCGTCGACGGCGAGGCTCCACTCCAGCAGCCGAACGAGTTCAGGGTCGCGCGTGGCCCGCGCGGCCTCCTCCAGGGCGGGATGTCCAAGCGGCATCCCCGACTCAACGAAGCGCCGCAGGGCGGCGGTGTCGGGCAGGGCGCCGCCGGCCTTCGCCTCGGGGCGCTCCGCCAGCAGGTCAAACGTGCGGAGCAGGTTGAGAAAGCGGTTCTGTCCTCGCCACTGCGAGGACAGGTTCACGTAGTCCGCCGTCTCCCGCACCAGCGGCCCGATGGGCGCAAGGTTCCAGCGCGCGATGATGAGCGGGTGGAAGCACAGGCGCTGCTTGAGCGCAACGGTATCGAAGACGCATCCGTCCGAGTCCACGGCGACGAGCCGTGCATGCTGCGGCGTCCAGCGTCTCAGATGATCCTGCGTCAGCAGCCGTGTCATTCCGGGTTCCATCCCGCCCCCCTTTGCGCTGTGAAGAGCTTCGTACAGGGCGCAGCTTGAAGCAGACGGGCGTGGATTACAAGAGCCGGATTACGGCTGATTCCGGGTTGGGCGCATGTGAGTTCCGGGGAGGTGTCCCTTCAGGCGCGTTTCTTTATGTCCGCGACGAGGGCGTCGCCAGGAGCACGCCGGGAGCGACAACGGGCAAATCCGATTGCAGTCGCGGCGACCCCGCCGCGTTCGCTCCGAGCTTCGCCGCATCTCTCCCGGGCGGCTATCCCCGGAACTCACATGCGCCCTCCGGGTCCGCTTCTTCTTGGATTTCGTTGATCTTCAAGCGGCGGCGGTGTAATAGCTCCTGCGTAATGGCCGCGGTTTTGGCTTTGCGGGAGCGCGGGGGGAAGCGCGCTGCGCCGTGAAAAGGCGGCCGACGCGCGATCAAGCTGAACGGTTGCGGGCCTGAGTCAATTCCGGTATCGTGCCCCATCGTCGCAATACGGAGAGGTGTGTCATGCTAGATCTTAAGCGGATCAGGGAAAGTGAAGAGGGCATTCGCCGCGGGCTTTCGTCCCGCGGCTTCGATCCGAAGCCGATTGATGACGTGCTGGCCTGCGACCGGCAGCGCCGCGCGTTTGTCACAGAGACGGAGAGTCTCAAGAACCAGCGCAACAAAGTGTCGAAGGAGATCGGGGAGCGGAAGAAGAAGGGCGAGGACACCGCCGCCGCGCAGGCCTCGGTGCGCGAGGTGGGCGAACAGATTGCCGCGCTGGACCAGAAGGTGCGCGAGTGCGACGAAGCACTCGAGAAGCTGCTGCTCATGATCCCCAATGTGCCGCACGCCAGCCTGCCGGTCGGGCCGGACAAGCATTCCAACCGCGTGGCTCGCACGTGGGGCACGCCGCGCGCCTTTGACTTCAAGCCTAAATCGCACGTCGAGCTTGGCGAGAGCCTGGGCATCATCGATTTTGCCCGCGCCACCAAGATTTCGGGCGCCGGGTTCCAGCTCTTTGTCGGGCTCGGCTCCCGGCTGCAGCGGGCCTTGATCCAATACATGCTGGACCTGCATGTCAACGAACACGGCTATACCGAGGTGTGGCCGCCGGTGCTGTGCACGGCGGCCTCCATGACGGGCACGGGGCAGCTTCCCAAGATGGCGGAGGACATGTATTTCATGCCCGCCGACAATCTGTATCTGGCCCCCACGGCGGAAGTGCCGGTCACCAACATCTATCGCGACGAGATCATTGAGAAGCCGCTGCCGGTCTACCTGACAGCGTACAGCTCCTGCTTCCGCCGTGAAGCAGGCGCCGCGGGCCGCGACACGCGGGGGCTGATCCGCGTGCACCAGTTCGACAAGATCGAGATGGTGAAATTCGTCGACCCCGTCACCTCCTACGACGAGCTGGAGCTGCTTGTGGGCAATGCGGAGGACGTGTTGCAGCGCCTCGGGCTGCCGTATCGCGTGCTGGAGCTGTGCACCGGCGACATCAGCTTTTCCGCCGCCAAGTGCTACGACATCGAGCTCTGGGCGCCGGGCCAGAACGACTGGCTCGAAGTGTCGTCGTGCAGCAACTTTGAAGACTTCCAGGCGCGCCGCGCGAGCATCCGCTTCCGGGACAAGGAGGGCAAGGTGCGCTACGTGCACACGCTCAACGGGTCCGGCGTGGCGCTGCCGCGCCTCGTGGTGGCCCTTCTCGAGAACGGTCAGCAGGCCGACGGCTCCATCCAGCTGCCCGCTGCGCTTGTGCCGTACATGGGCGGCATCGACCGCATCGCGAAGTAGCCCGGGGACGAGCGGGGGGGGATAGCCGCCGTCCACTGCGGCCCTGGGTCGTTGCCGATTGACAGAGCTGCTTAAGGTGAAGCAGCCGTCCTACCACTCGAAATACGTGTAGCCGCGCAGGCCGCTCTGGTAGGAGTCCACGAACTTGCGGCGCTCCTCCAGTGAGATGTGGCCCGACTGAACCGCGCGCTCCGCGAGGTTGCGGAACCGCTCGACCAGTTCCTTGGGATCGTACTCCACGTACGACAGGACGTCCGCCACGGAGTCCCCCTGGATCTCCCCGGTGAATGCGATCTGCC
Source organism: uncultured Victivallales bacterium (assembly GCA_964424705.1). Lineage (GTDB taxonomy): Bacteria > Verrucomicrobiota > Kiritimatiellia > UBA8416 > CAYRKB01 > CAYRKB01. The sequence continues at coordinate 31,203 of CAYRKB010000023.1, read as the reverse complement.
CGTCCTGCCCCGCGCGGACGCTGACGATATTCGTGTCGCCGAACAGGTTGTGAAGGTCTCCCAGCGTCTCCTGATACGCGCCGACGAGGAACACGCCGAGGATGTATTCCGAGTTGGGATCGAACTCGTGCAGAGGAAGCGACTGGCGTACGTCGTGAAGATCGATGAACTTGTCCAGCTTCCCGTCGCAGTCGCAGGTGATGTCGGCCAGGATCGCGTTGCGCTTCGGCTTCTCGTTGAGGCGGTGGATCGGCATGACCGGGAAGAGCTGCTCGATTGCCCACACGTCGGGCAGCGACTGGAATACGCTGAAGTTGCCGTAGTACACGTCTGCCAGCACCGCGTCGAGCCCCTGCAGCTCTTCAGGGATGTACTTGAGCTCCCGCACGTCCTTGGCGATGCGCACCACGACGTGCCAGAAGATCTGCTCCGCCATCGCGCGCTCGCGCAGCGAGATCGAGCCGTGCGCGAAGAGGTCGCGGATTTCGTCACGGTAGTACACCGCGTCGTTGTAGCACTCCTGAAGGTTCTTGCGGGACAGCTGCTGGACGACGTCGAAAAGGTTTCTGAGCAGCTCGTGCGTTTCGGGAGGCAGCTCGTCCGGCATCGGGTGCGTTTCCATCCGGCATACGTCCATGATGTTGAAAAGAAGGACGGAATAGTACGCTACAATGGCCCGGCCCGACTCGGTGATGAGCGTCGGGTGCGCCACGCCGGCTTCGTCCGCGATTTGCATGGCGACTTCCACCACGTCGGCGCAGTACTCGTCGAGCGTGTAGTTGCTGCTGCTCGCGAAGTTGGTGTGCGAGCCGTCATAGTCCACGGCGAGGCCGCCCCCCACGTCGAGCAGGCCCATCGGCGCGCCTTCCGCGACCAGGTCGGTATAGACCCGCATCGCCTCTGAAATGCCCTGCCGGATCGTGCGGATGCTGGGGATCTGCGAGCCGATGTGGCAGTGCAGCATGTGCAGGCAGTCCAGTGCGGCGCGCCGGCGCAAGGCATCGACGACGTCGATGATCTGGGCCGAGTTCAGCCCGAAAACGCTGCGGTCGCCGCTGGACTCATTCCACTTGCCGCTTCCCCGCGCCGTCAGCCGCGCGCGCAGGCCGATGCGCGGCCGCACGCCCAGCTTCTCCGCGCGGTCGAGGATCAGGTCCAGCTCGCTTGGCATCTCGACGACCAGGATCGTCTGGATACCCATCTTCAGCGCGCTCAGCGCCAGGTCGATGAACTCTTCGTCCTTGTAGCCGTTGCAGATGACGAAGGCTTCCGGATCGTGCATGAACGCCAGCGCCGCGGTGAGCTCGGCTTTGCTGCCGGCCTCCAGGCCGTAGTGATAGCGCCGGCCGAAGAGGGTGATCTCCTCCACAACCTGTTCCTGCTGGTTTACCTTGATGGGGTATACGCCGCGGTACTGCCCGCGATACCCGCCTTCGCGGATGGCTTTGGCGAAGCTCTCGTTGAGGAGGGTGATGCGTGAGTCAAGGATATCGCTGAAGCGCAGCAGCACCGGCAGCGAAAGGCCGCGCGCCTTAAGGCCCTTCACGATGTCCGTGAGACTGAACTCGACGACGCGCTCGGGCCCGCGCAGCTTGACGACCACCTCGCCCTTTTCGGACACGTCGAAATAGCCGTTGCCCCAGTTGCGGACGCCGTACAGCTCACGCGAATCTTCACAACTCCAGCCGTTCAAGGACTGCAACGAATTGCTCATCGGTATCCCCCTCAAGGCCAGCTGTTCGCCTTCGCAGCCCGCCCGCTACCCCCTACTTGCGGAGCGCTGCGTATCACAGCGCGGCGGTCATGGAAAGTAGAATATGCGAGCCTTGGCCCCGTCGGCTATTCCGCTCCTGCTCCCCCGTGGGTCCTGCGGTCATCGGTTCGAATGCTCGTGAGAATTTCGTAAGGGATCGTCTGGCACAGGGAAGCGAGTTCATTGGCCCATATTGAGGCGGCGCCCTGCCGGCCCAGCAGCACGGCTTCATCGCCGGGCTGCACATCGCCCAGCGGACCCGAGTCGACGATGATCATGTTCATGGTCACGCGTCCGGCGACGGGGCAGCGCCGCCCGCAGAGGAGCGCGCTGCTCTTTCCGCTCAGCGCCCGGAGGTAGCCGTCCGAATAGCCCGCGTCGAGCGTGGCAAGCCACGTCGCTTCCCGGGTCCGGTGCGTGCAGCCGTAGCTTACGGAATAGCCCGCCGGAACGTGCTTGACCTGCAGCACACGGGTCTTCCACTGCAGGCAGGGGGCCGCGGCAACCGCGATTCCGGCGGGCGGCGGGCAGGGAAAGAGGCCCGCAGCGTCCTCGTCGTCGGCCGCTTCGAGGTAGCCGTAGAGGAGAAGCCCCGGCCGCACGCCGTCCATATGCCACGCCGCGTCGCGCAGCACCGCCGAGCTGTTGGAGACATGGTGAAAGAGCGGCGGCATGCCGGCTTCTCTGCAGGCGGCGGACACGGCCTGGAACCGGTCGAACTGGGTCAGCGCGAAGTGCCGGTCTCTATCGCCGGACGCTGCGAAGTGCGAGCAGAGCCCTTCGACGTGCAGGCCGCGCCGGCGGGCCGCCGCCGGCAACGCCGTGCCCGCAGATTCCCACGCGAAACCAAGGCGGCCCATGCCCGTGTCGACTTTCGCATGGCAGCGCAGCGGACGCCTCTGGCTTGTCATTGCCTCCGCGAGGTCGCGCGCATGGTCGGCGTCCACCAGCACCGGGAGGAGCCGCCGCGCGGCGGCGTCCGCCGCATCCGCGCGCTCGATCCGGCCGAGGATGATGATCTCGGCCGCGGGAAGATGCTCGCGCAGGAGCACCGCCTCATCCATGTGCGCCACCGCAAACCAGCGCACCCCGCGGCGCCACGCATGCATCGCCACGGGCAGCATCCCGTGCCCGTAGGCATTGGCTTTCACGACAAAAATGATGCGCGAGCGCGCCTGCAGAGCCCCTTGAAGAGACGCGATGTTGCGGCCAAGACAATCCAGATCGAGTTCGGTCCAGGCGTTCTTCATGGCGAAGTACTATAGGACAGCGTCCGGCGATGACAAGCCAAACACGCACTCCTCTTCCCGGCGATTCTGTCGGCCGTGCGCCGTCACCCCTTTGCACGGCCGCCGGCGGCCTGTTCCAGTTCGGCGGCCCGTGCCAGAAGCGCATCGCGGGAAGCTTGCGTTGCGGCGAGTTCGGCCTGCAGGCTTAGCCGTGCCTCCTCCAGATCGCGGGTGCGCTCCGCCACGAGCTGTTCGAGGCTGGTCTGGAGTTCGAGCAGCGCCTGCTCGGCCTTGCGATGCACCGTGATATCGGCAAACGAGAATACGAGCCCGGTCGCCTCACCGTCTGCGTCCCGCGTGCATGCGGCCGCGACCTGGGCAACAAGCTCTTCGCCCGATTCGGACCACAGGGCCAGTTCGTACACCTCGTTGGTTTCGCCCGCGAGCTGCTGGGTGATGGCGTCGACCGTGCCGGGCTCCGCCTCCCATTCGCGCAGATTGCGCCCCGTCAGCGCGTCCGCCGCCTCCACGCCCACCATGCGTGCAAAGGCGGGGTTGGCATACTCCAGCGTCGCATGGAGGTCGGCAATCACGATGCCGTTGCCCGCGTTCTGGATGGCCGTGTGTTCCACGCGCAGCATCTGCTCCGCCTGGCTGCGGAGGGTTGTGTCGCGAATGAAGAAGCAAAGGCACAGCTCGTCCAGGCGCAGCTTGTTCACGGCGATCTCCGTTGGGAACGAGGTGCCGTCGCGCCGGACGCAATAGGCCTGAATCACGGTGAACCGTTCGAGCGTCAGGTTCTGGCACAGGCTGTCCATGAGCGACTCGTCTGCGCCGGCGATCAGGTCGTACACCGCCATATTGCACAGTTCGGCCTTTTCGAACTGCAGGAATTCAATGGCGCGCACGTTCGCATCAAGGATGCCGCCCGACACGTTGGTGATGAGCGCCGCGTCGTACACGCTCTGAAGAAGCTCCTGATAGCGCGAGCGCGCCACAGAGGAGGGCAGCCGGTGGCGCATCGACAGGTTCGAACGCAGGAGCGAGGCCGCGCCCTGCGGCTGTCCGGCTGGCGAAGACCGTTCGCCCTTCTCCAGAAGGTCAATCCGTATCGTCTTTGATGATGTAGGGTCCGTTGCCATGGCACATCTCCCCCGTGAGCCGCATTGTAACGCTGCGCGATCTTTCTGCTGTAACTATAGTCGCGGCGGGGACGCTGTGCCACCAGAATGTTAGGTTTCGGTAATGCCCGCAAAGGTTGGCGTATTAAGCTGGTGGCGGGCCGCATGGATCGGTATTGTGCTCAATCGCAGGTTTATTCCACGGCGGCGCCAGCAGAAAAGGGGGAGCATGAACACAGAGCGTATTAGAGCGGCGATTCGAGATATTCCAGATTTCCCGAAGCCTGGCATACTCTTCAAGGACATCACTCCGATACTGAGCGATCCCGCGACATTCAGGGCGGTCACAGCCATCCTGGCGGAGCGCTGCCGCGTCGCGGGGGCGATCAAAGTGGCGGCGATCGACGCGCGCGGATTCTTCTTCGCAGGAGCGGTGTGTGAGCTCCTCGGGATTGGGCTGGTCCCCATTCGAAAGAAGGGAAAGCTGCCTTTCAAGACCTTTGAAGAGAGCTACGATCTTGAGTATGGCTCTGCCACGCTGGCCATTCATCAGGACGCTTTCAGGCGTGGGGAGAAAGTGGTCCTGATCGATGATCTGCTGGCGACGGGCGGAACCGCCGCGGCGGCAGCCCGACTGATCGAAAAGGCAGGTGGCAATCTCGTTGAAATTGATTTTGTTATTGAACTGGAGTTCCTGAAAGGCCGCGCAAAACTTTCCGGACGAACTGTATCTGCGATTGTGAAGTTTTGACGTTCATCGTCCGTTATGCGACAATGTATGCAAGTGTACGGCGTAAGAGCTGTGCGCATCCATTGTGAACGGACAGAATGAAAAGACGGACTACAGTCGCGGTTGTGGCTGCTGCGGCCTTGGTGGTTTTGTCGGCATGGCTGCTTGCGCGCTTCCGAGGCTCGGCGTCTCTGCCTGAAGTCTCTTCAACAGCCCGCACCTCGCATGCAAGCGCGGCCCTTCAGGTCGCCCAATTGCAGGCGCCGCGGCCGACCTTGGCGAACGGGCTGCCCGCTGGCGGCGCACCGTCTTCCGCGGCGTCCGGGACCTCAGCCGTTGCGGTCACGGTGCTTCCTTCGAATCCGTCGCGCATCGCCGCCGAGATCAAAGACTTCCGGAACCCGGCGGCACGGCGGCATGCGGTGGAGTTCTTGCGAAAGCGGGAAGCTCGGGAGCGCAAACTGGCAGCCGAGAAGTCGCGCGAAGGCGATTGGCCTGACGGTGTGGACAGGGCGAATCTCGTCGAAATTCGCAACGGCCGCGTGTACGTCAGGGGCACGCTGAACAGGGAAGCCGCCATTTCCACGGCTGCGGATCGCGTGCGCCAGACTCCGCCCTACAGCCTTGACGGCGCGGGCACTACCGTGGGTGTTTGGGACCAGGGCCTCGTGCGTCCTACGCACGTGGAGTTCGGCGGCCGGGTGACGACAAGAAACGCGGCGGTCAATGTGAATCATTCGACGCATGTCGGCGGCACGATTGGCGCGAGCGGCGTGGACGACCGAGCGAGGGGTATGGCGCCCGCCGTACGCATTGACTCCTACGACTGGGACTACGACGCCGCCGAGATGGCAGAAGCTGCCATGGCTGCACCGGGAGAGACCAATCGCATTCCGCTATCAAATCACTCGTACGGTTTTGAGACGGGCTGGAGCGGCTTGACCTGGTACGGCACCTGGGGCGAGCGAGAGGCCGACGGCTTCGGGCAGTACGAAACATACAGCGCGATCCTGGACTCCGTGTGCTACGCTGCGCCATACTACCTTCCGTTCAAAGCTGCCGGCAACGACCGCAATGAAGGCGCCCCCCTGGCTGGCCAATCGTTCTCCTACTACGATGACGGCTGGAAGACCCAGCCGTACAATCCGGCCACGGACCCGCTGTCGGATAACTGGGACGCAGGCGGGTACGACACGATTCCCTACGAATCGAACGCGAAGAACGTGATGACGGTCGGGGCGGTCAACGATGCGGTGTCCGGGGGAAGCCGCTCGCTTGCCGATGCCACGATGGCCTCTTTCAGCTCCTGGGGCCCGACCGACGACGGGCGCGTCAAGCCGGATATCGTGGCCAATGGCGCGAATCTGTATTCGTGCTCTTCGCTGAGCGATACGAGCTACACCACGATGAGCGGAACCAGCATGGCCACCCCGAATGCCATGGGCTCCTCCGTGCTGCTGGCGCAATGCTACGGCCAGCTGCATCCCGGCGGCGCCATGCGGTCCAGCATGCTGAAGGGGCTTATCATTCACTCCGCCGATGATCTCGGAGCACCGGGCCCGGACTACAGGTTCGGGTGGGGGCTGATGAATACGCTGGCGGCGGTCGAGCACATCCGCCACGCCGCCGCATGGACCAACGCGCTGCGCATGACGGAAGGCCTCCTTGCGCCCGATGCCGACGTCCAGGAATTCGCCTTCACGTGGGACCACGTGAGTCTGATCCGGATCACGCTGTGCTGGACCGATCCGCCGGGCGAGGTGCGCATGACGCTGGATGATCGCGTCCCTGTGCTGGTGAATGACCTGGATGTGCGGCTCATTGCGCCGGACGGCACGGTCCTGATGCCTTATGTCCTGAACGTCACCAATCCCGCCGCCGCCGCCACAAACGGCGACAACATTGTGGACAACGTCGAACAGATCAATGTGCCGGCGCCGCAGCCCGGCCTCTACCGCGTGCGGTTGAGCGCCAAGAGCCTTTCCTCGGGGGCAGCCCAGCCGTACGCCCTGCTCGTGGGCGGCTCTGCCGCCTTCCCCCGCATTGATCATCAGCCGCTGCAGAACACGATCGACGACGTGAATCCAATCGACGTGGAGGCCGATGTGACATCCGAATGGCCGCTCGACACCAACCGGGTGACGCTGGCCTGGAACACCACGGGGCCGGACACGCCGTTCGCGACGAACGTTATGCAAAACGTGGCCGGAGCGCACTTCATCGCGCAGATTCCCCCGCAGTCGCAAGGAACCACCGTATTCTATTACCTTCAGGCGGCGACGGCGAACGACCTCGTCGCAATCCTTCCGACAGCGGCACCCTCCACGCTGTTCCAGTTCTCCATCGTCGAGCAGGTCTCGCTCACGGTGGCGGGGCAGGCGTCCGAGGCGGGCCTTGTGCAGCCCGGGTATGGGGTATCGCTCTATCCGTCGGGCATCACAGTTAACGCGGAGGCGGAGCTGTTCACCTCCGTCTCCAACCACACGCGCTATACCTGCGCGGGCTGGCAGGGGGATGGTAGTGTGCCCGCTTCGGGCTCCAGCAACCGCGTGAGCGTAGTCCTGCGACAGGATTCGACGCTCACTTGGGTGTGGGAAGCCGCCTACGAGCTGGTCCAGACCTCGCTGCCTGCCGGCCTGATCGAGACATCTACCTGGTGGAGCGCGGGTGCGCCCGCCTCGACAGTTGTCGCGCCGGACGCCGTGGGCGAAGGCGTGGACAGGCAACGATTCTGCATGTGGATTGACGGGAATGACGCGCGTCTGCCCGATGCGGTGAGCGAGGCGCAGAATCCCGCAACGGGGATTGCGATGACTCAATTCCAGACTGCGAGCGCGTTCTACGTTCCCGAGTCCCTGGATGAGGACGGGGACGGTCTTCCGGACTGGTGGGAACTGCGCTATTTCGGAGCCGGGGGCTGCCTGCCCAACATGGATGACGACGGCGACGGATACTCGAACATCAAGGAGTATGAGGACGGGGCCAACCCGCGCGATCCCGCCTCGTTCCCGTGCGGCCCCTCGATCGCGCACACGCCGCTCTCCGGCCTGCAGACGACGCCCTCGCCCTGGCAGGTAGCTGCAGTCGTGACCGACAATAACGCGGTGCGCGACGTCTTTCTTGAATGGAGCCGCAACGGAGGGGCATGGCAGCGCCTGGCGATGGCCGCGGGTGCCGCGACCAACTCCTTCGTGGGCACAGTTCCATCTTCAGCGGTCACAGGCGACCGCGTGGACTATCGGATTCTGGCCCTTGACCGGTCGGGGCTCGCGGGCCTGAACGGGCCGTACCGGATCGACGTGCGCTACGCGCGCATGGCTGCCATACCGATCGACTTCGGAACCATTGAATTGTCTGATGATAGCGTTCGGCTCATGGCGATCAAAGTGCACAATGTCGGGCACAGCGACCTCGCGTGGACGCTCGTGCCGGAAGCCCAAGGATTCTGCGACGGGGCGGAGGGCGGGACCAACCGATGGACGCACGGCGGCACAAACGACGCCTGGCATGTCAGCGCGCGACATGCTCATTCCGGCAGCAACGCGTGGTATTTCGGCTCGGACGTCACGGGGGGCTATCCTGACAGCTCGAAGGCCTCGCTTGAAAGCCATGCGCTGCTGGCGCCTTCCGGATGCAAGCTGGTTTTCTGGCACAAACTGCAGACGGAGGACCTGAAGAGCGCTTCGCAGGCCTGGGACGGCGGGATTGTGGAGGTGTCAACCAACGGCGGGGTTACCTATGATCAGGTCGCTCCCGTGGGCGGATATCCCTACGTGATCTACGGGCATTCGGCGTCAGCCTTTACAAACGGCACGCCGTGCTTCGCCGGCAGCAACGACTGGCAGCGCGCGGAGTTCGATCTCGCCTCCTACGCCGGCTTAGAAGTGCGCATCCGTTTCACATTTGGCTCGGATGGGCTAGAAGTCCAGGAGGGCTGGTACTTGGACGACATTCAGCTGCAGCCGTATTCCGGCGACATAAGCTGGATATCCGTGTCGGCGGGGCAGAGCAGCGGGGTCACGGCTTCTCAGAAGATGAGCACCGCGGTGTTTTCGGTCAGCACTGTTCCGCTCGAGCCGGAAGAAACGCGGCGGGGCTTCCTGCGGCTGACAGGCAACGATCCGGTGGGCCCGGTGCTGAGGATTCCCATCGCGCTGCATAATAGCAGTCACCTGATTATGGCAAGCTCCGCGGGGAGCGGCTCGATCAGCCCCTCGGGGCGCGTGGTGGTGGCGGCTGGCGCGCTGGCGGGCTTCGCGCTGGCGGCGGAGCCCTACTACCGGATCGCCGAGGTCCTCACGAATGGGGCACATGCCGGCGGGCCCTACGACGGATCGCCGTCAAGTTTTGTATGGAGCAATATTGTTGCCTCCGGTTCGCTCCATGTGGAGTTTGTGCCGATCCTGGCGACGAACAACGTGCCGCAGTTCTGGCTCGCGGGGTACGGGACAACCGGCAACTTCGACGCGGCGGCGATGAGCGACCTGGATGGGGACGGAGCGCTCACCTGGGAAGAATACGTGGCCGGCACCGAGCCCACCAACGCGGAGTCGGTGTTCAAGGTGGAGGCCTGTGACCCCGTGGGAACGAACAGCGGCTTTGTCGTGACCGCAGACCCGGACACTGGCGAACTCTCCACGCAGACGATCTTCCGGGCGACGGGCCTGGCTCTGCGCTGGCGCAGCGCGTCGAACCGCTGGTACCGGGTGGTGGGACAGACCGACTTCGACCATCCCGGCGTGGTGCGCGCAACGGGCGTTCCGGCCACGCCACCACAGAATGTTTACATCGTCCCTGCCGACGCGGCGCCCGCCCAGATCTACCACATCGAGGCCGAGCTGACTCCGTAGCCGCTGATGCGTGCTGCTCCTCAGTGATCGTGCGGCCGGTCTTTTGCCGGCCCACGGTGCGCGTTCCGAGCCGGCGCCCCCAGCATGACGATCACGCCCGCGCCGCTCGTACAGCAAGTCGAGCGCGATGCCGCCGGGCAGGCACAGGAGCCCCGCGATCGTTACGCTGGCCAATGTCATCTGCCTGCGGTAATTGCTGTTCATGGATCGTTCTGCGCTGAGACGCTTACGTCCTTGCGTTAGGGCGCTCAATAGTCTTACATTAATCCAATAGATAATTGAGAATCGAACGGATCGCCCGGCGGCTGCAGTACCATAGCTCAGCCTCGGGGAAAGAGGGGGGAGAGAAATGAGAACCACAGACAGCCAACGGCGGGGATTCACCCTTATCGAGTTGCTCGTCGTGATCGCGATCATTCTGATCCTTGTCTCGATGTTGATGCCAGCAATCAAAGTCGTTCAGAAGAACGCAAAGCGGGCGCGTGCGATGGGGGACGTTGCGACCATTGCCAATGGGCTGAAGCAGTACTATGGCGAGTATCAGCAGTGGGCGGCGACTGTGGCGGGGGGCGACGAGACCAACACCGTCGGCGGCATTCCCGTCAACAGCAATCTGGTCGACCTTCTCGGCGGACAAGACATTTCGGGCGACAACCCGCGGCTCAAGCTGTTCATGCAAGTTCCGCCGCAGGCGCTGGATTCGGCCGGCACATTCATCGATCCTTGGCGCAATGCCTACAAATACATGTGCGACTTTAACTACAACGGCGCCCTGTCGATCACTTTCACGAACGCCTCGACCACCAACGTGGCGAATGTCACCGTGGGTGTTTGGAGCAGCGGGCAGGACGGCGTGAGCGGCACGCCCGCGCAACGCGCGGACGACCTGGTGACGTGGCAGTAGTTTCTGCGCGCCGCGTAGAGTTTTTCAATCCGCTTAGCATGCGAGGTCCCGGAAATCGGGGATGAGGTGGAAGGTGACGCGCGTGGTGTCAGCCGTGGTGCGGGATGCGGCATCGCCGACACAGCACACGGCGCACAGGTCGCTGCCGCGCACGGACAGGCTGCATGAGTGGCGGTGCTCCTGCGGCAGCCCCCCGGCCGTGATCAACCCGGCGTAGCTCCAGTCCACAAGATTCCGCGAATAGTGAAGCTGCAGGCGGTGCGTTTCGTCGCAGGGCAGCCCGCTGCGGGCTTCCGGCAGGCGCTCGGGCCGAGTCATGCTGTCGGTTGACTGGTTGCTCGCGAGCCAGTAGAGCCCGGAAGGCTCGTCAAACAGGATGTCGAACTTTGCCTGCCCTCCGGGAAGCGGGAGCAGCGTCCACGACCTGCCTGAGGGCGTCCGCTCGAAAGCGAACGAGACCGCGCCGGAGGCGTCTTCGGATGCCTTCATAAGCACCCCCATATTGCTGCGGTGCATGTCGGCGCGGAAGATGAGGTGCACGGCGTGGCTTCGCGAGTCGTACCAGAGATGCGCCGGATCGCGCACCTGCACGGCGTGCGCGGCCGACCAGCCGACCGGATTCGCCCAGCGCCCCCTGGAGACCTCGATGCCACGGCTCTTCTCCATCGTCGGGAACAATGGCACGCCGAAGCCCTCCGGCATCCCGCCAGCCGCCAGTAGCGCCGCCAGCGTCTTTTCCGGACTGAAGAAAGACCACGCCTTGGCCGAGGCGAGCCCCGAATTCTCCGCTGCGCGCATCAGTACCGGCGCCAGTCGGGAGTGCAGGCTGCCGGGGCCATCCTGGGTGACCCGCATGGCGACGGCGTAGACGTACCCGTGCGCGGCGAGCACTCCCGCAGGGGACTGGACGGACGTGTCGCCATACGCCCCGTCGCGGGTGAGCGCCACGGGTTTGCTCCAACTCTCGCCGCCGTCGGGCGACTTGATGATCTGGAGGTTGTCATCGTGGCCGATCAGGTACAGCGTGGCCCCGTCGCGAAACAGGCAGGGATTACAGAAAGGGAAATCGGCGCGATGGGTCCATGTCTGACCCTTGTCGTTGGACGAGAAAATGCTGCCGCGCAACAGGCGGTTGTACTGGGTGAGTTTGCCCTTGGTGCCGGGCAGATCGCGGACGCCGGCGCCGAACTGGTCCACCGCCACGACAATCCGCCCGCCAGGAAGCGCGACGACGGAGGGTGAGCCGGCGAAAACGCGATCTGCAGCGGATGTTTGCAGAACCACGGTGCCGTCTTGCGCCAGCGGCAGTGTCTTCCAATCCGTCGGGGCGCATCCCTGTCTCATAGCGTGGCTCCATGTATACAACCGGCGCACATTAGAGGTCGGATCTCCTGTCCAAGTCAATTTCTATCTGTGCCCGTTTCTATCTGTGCCCGAAGTTGCGCGCAGCGCGAAAGCGTTGTCTCTCTTTCCTCGGGGCGTGGATCTGTCCGCAAAGTACCGCGCCGGGCACGTTTCTTCCTTGCCTTCCTGATCGTCCGGATTACCATCGCTCCATTCAACGTCCCGGCGCGGCTGTCATTTCAGGCTGGCGAATGCGTCATCGCAAGGTGGCGGCGGCAGCTCGCCGGTGAAATCGAACTGTCCTTTTGGAAGAACAAAGAGCACGAAGAGGTGGATTTCGTAGTCCGGGAGCGGGGCCAAACCTCCAAACTCATCCAGGTGTGCTGGGATCTGTCCAAAACTCCTCTTTCTCATGACCTTCGTGCTCATGCCTTCGTGGTGAATCCTTCCGGACCTCCCAGCCGTGCCACCCGAGGTTACCGGGCTTCACTCGGCGGGAAGCACTTTTGTGCTTCAGTGGTCTTCGACGACTGCGGGTACTTACGCGGTGGAGGCCACAATCGTCCGGCAGGGACGCCGGACGCCACCGCTGCAAACCTCCGAAATATTCAATGGACAACACTCAACTCGCAAGATCCAACGGAGTTGAAAGTTGAATATTGTGCGTTGCATATGGGGCATTTCTCTCCCTTTCCTGCTGGCCACGAATCTCAGCAGGGCGAAGCGTTCCGGCTGGCCCAGCCATCCGGATTGCAGACGCACAGCTCATGCCCGGCCACTATCTTCTTGTAGGGCCAGTGCGCTTGAAGGGTCTCGAGCACCAGATGTTCCCCAAGGGGCCCGCAATCGTCAGGCCGCAGCGGGTCCCAGCCGCGACAGAAACTGACAAATGGGCTACGGCACGGTCCGCCTAGTCTTCCCAAGGATCGGGCAGCTGCGGCATCGTGAATTTGACATTGCCCCAGGCGTCAATGGTGGCGCCGCCGTCAGCCTGTCCCCACGATATTGCGCCGACGACCGTATTGTTGGCGAAGTATTCGTTCACCGGGCCCGCGAGGTTGCCCTGCACGGTGTTGTGGAAAAAGGCAATCGTTCCATTGCCCATGGCATACACGGCATTGCCCCCTTTCGCGCTCTGGATATGGTTGTGCGTGTAAAGGTGCTGCGTATCCAGCGAGGTGAGCTGTTGATCGTCGATGGCGCTGAAGCTGGAGCTGGCGGTGGCCACTTCGCATCCCATGACCTCGAGCCTGGTATTGCCGCCCTGGACTTGAATGGCCGATTGGCTTATTGACTCAATCGTGCTGTTGTTGATGCTGATGACGTCGTTGCCAGCCTGGAGTTGCAGGGCCGTCCCGAAAGAAGAATTCAGGCAGCAGGATTGCAGCTCGATTCTGGTGGATGACGAAATGGTGGTGGAGCCCTCAATCCTACAGTTGAAAAGTTTGAGATCGTTTCCGCTCGTGATGATCGCGCCCATTCCGAACGTCAGATTCTGCACCAGCACCCGCCCTGCGCCTGGCATGGCCGCCGGAGCGCCATAGGTAAGTGAGCCCATCAGCACCGGCCTCCCCAGTCCCGACACGTGAACAGCGGATTTGTTCATGTTCAGGTTGCCAAAGTAGGAGCCCGAGGCGATCACCACGGCTCCTGCCGCTCCTGCCGCGTTGTAGCCGTTCTGGGGCGTGTCATAGGGCTTGTCGAACGTGCCCGGCCCTGAAGCTGTCCCGTTGACTGCGACCCATACAACGTTACTGAACGGGATGTTCACGGTCGCAGCAACGCCCGAAAGCCCCGCGCCGTTACCGTAAAAGATCCCGTTGGAGACCACGTAGCCACCCATGTCGAGGGAGCCGGACATCTTGTCTCCCGTCCGCCGCACATAATTGGTCGTAGAGTCGGCCACGGACCAACGGTTGCTCATCAGGTAGCGGCCGTCTACCTCCGTCGTGTTGAGCTCCGCGACGCCCACGGCGCCCGGGAAAATGCTCAGCGTGCTGAAAGTGCCGCTAACGTCGCCGCTGAACGTGGTTGCGCCCGTCAGGGCTGTGTTCTGGATCTTCGACGGCTGAATGTTGGCGGTGGCGCTTATATCAGAGTCCCCGATCGAACCGTCCTGGATCTCAACCCCGCCCACCGCGCCCGGCGCGATGTTCAGCGCGTTGAAAGCGCCGCTGACGTCACCGCTGAACGTGGTTGCGCCCGTCAGGGCCGTGTTTTGGATCTTCGACGGCTGTATGCCGGTGGCGAGGTCCTCGTCTGCGATCGAGCCGTCCAGGATCTTGGCAGAATCCACCGCGCCGTCGGCCAGCTGGGCCGTCCCGACCGCGCCGGGCGCAAGCATGGCTGCCGTCACGCTTCCGCTCTGCAGGCCGGCGGCCACCATGGCATAGGCCACGGAGCCGATCGCCTCGCGCGGGCTCAGCGCCTGCCCTCCCACGGCGAGTTCCAGGTAGACGGGGCTGTTCGTCAGCGCGGTGGCCAGGCCGCTCGCCTCGTCGCCGATGTAGAACGAGTACAGCCCGTCGCTCACGACCACGTTACTGTTGATCTGCGTGTAGATCGGCACGCCGCCTGTCAGCGTGGTGTAAAGCTGCACGGTGATGTTCGTTACGCCGTTGACCAGGTTCGTTCCCTTGAGCAGCCGCCCCTGGTAGTTGATCTTCGACGGCACCTGCGCCTGCGCTACGCCCGCCGCCACAGCCAGCACGGCTGCCATGCGCGCCGCCCAACGATAAAGACCTTTCATAGACTCTCCTCCTTAGCTTTGCACTGCGACCATGCCAGACTTCTTTTCTTTCGCGACGCTTCTCACCACAAAGCGCACGAAGACCACGAAGGGGTGTTCGCCCCGGCCTTCGTGTCTTTCGCGCTCTTCGTGGTGCACATTTCTCCGGCTGCGGCGCTGCCCGCCTTAGGGAGCCGCTGTATCAATCCGGTAAAACGCCGCTTTCCCTGCCGGGGTGTTTGTGTCCGTAAAGTAGTTCGTCAGCCCGTACCACGGAGGGGATGCCGGGCCCTGCGCCGTGACTGTGGCGAGGGTGCCGGTGAACGCGCCGCCGCCCGCCAGCGTGCTGCCTCGTTTCACTTGATAGGTGCTGTTGCTGCGGGCGATCCAGCCCACCACCACGCCGTTGGTCGTGCTTCGAATCGACGTGATCTTCAGCAGCGAGGCCAGCGACGTGGGGTCCGTGCCCGCGGCTGCCTCCTCGCCGTCGCTGAACCAATCGACATCCGAATCCGGGTTGTTCACATCCGTCAGGGTCGTCGGCACGAAGGCGCTGCCGGTGAGCTCCGCAATGTCCGTCAGCCCGTCGTTGTCGTTGTCCAGGTCGAACTCATTCGCCAGGCCGTCGCGATCGGTGTCCAGCTTCGGCCGCAGCGCAAAGGTGTTGAAGAAGCCGGCGAAGTTGACAAACGGGCCTCCTGCCGAACTGGTGATCCCCCCCGGCTGCCCGCTTCCGCCGATCTGGCTGTACACGCCCCCGCCTGTCGCCTGGCCCGAGGAGTCGAGGATCGCGCTGGAGTTTGTGAAGGACTGTGCCCGGACCTGCGAGGCGCTGGCGCACAGAACAAGTGCAAGGACCAGCATGCGCAAAACGTTCATCGGACCCCTCTCTTCCGAATGGCGGCGTGCCCAGCGTATTCGGCACTTTGTGTATGCAAGCATACGCCCGTGAAGTTTGTCAACGAGCATATTAGCAATTCGCTTTCTGGGGTATCCATTTGAATGGCGCAACCACAACCTGTAGTGCGAGGCGATCCACCACCCGCTTCGCTGGAGACACGGAAACACGGAGAAGAGCAGACCCCGTCAGCCTCCCTGCCTTCTCCCGAGAAGACGTTGCGCGAATTTGGCACAGGGCGGAGTCCTCGCCAGGCACTCGGAAAGCGCCCAAGAAGCCACCGCCCTGCGCCAAATTCGCGCAACACTGGGTTTCCGAGCGCACGGGAGGATGTTCCCTCTCTTCTCTCCGTGTCTCCAACGAAGCGGATGGTGAATCTTCTCTTCTCTGCAACCCCAAACTGTATTCGCTCTTTCAGCCTGGATGCGTCAAGTGTGCTCACCGTTCGATGTTGGACGTTGAGCGTTCGATGTTCATTCCGACACAGAGTTTGTTTGTCATGCATCAATTGTGTGTGGCTCCGCTTGAATCGGGCTCAGGTTCGCCGCTGGGCCAGGACGAATGACTTGGCCCACGGGAAAGCTCCACGGCGTCCCCAGGCCCCTGTGCTGCGCTGGCAACGCTCGCAGATCGGGGAGTTGGGGCAATTGGACGCCACGGACAGCGAAGAAATTCGTGTCTCGCGATCAATTCTGTGGCAAGTTGTGTAAATATAATGCCTTATGAACAAAACGAATAAAACTGAACACGCCTGAACATGGGATCAGGGCATCATCTTTTACAAGATATTATTGTACAATATGTTATGAGATGTAATGAGACGCTGTAGTCTTCTGCAAGTGTTCAGTTGTGTTCAGTTTCTGGATCTGGGCGGTGGCGTCCGGCGTCCCTGCCGGACGTGCTCGACCCAGCCGTGTGGAGGTCGCCGTGAAAACTCCCGGTGGCTTTGCCATGTCGCGCCTTGCTGTTCAACAGCAGAAACGCAAAGTCCAACTGCATTCGCAACACACCGCATCATCAATCGTGAGAATGGAATGCCAGAATCTTTCTCGCCTTTTCTCTCGACTCTTCTGGAAAACAAAGTGAAAACAAATTGAGATTGAGTTTGGGTGCATGTGAGTTCCGGGGATCGCTGCCCGGGGGAGATGCGGCGAAGCTCGGAGAGAACGCGGCGGGGTCGCCGCGTCTCCAGTCGGAGTTGCCCGTTGTCGCTCCCGGCTTGCTTCTGGAGTCGCGACGCCCTCGTCGCGGAGGTACAAAGACGCGCCTGAACGGACAACTCCCCGGAACTCACATGCGCCCGATTGAGTTTCCGCTTGTGCATGAACACTATATATTTTATCTTACTAAACAATAGACCTGAGTCAGAGTGCCATTGCGGGGAGGAAATGTGCAATTCGAGGCTTTGCCATGCAGGTTCGTTTGGACTTCTTTGCGCGCCGGAATTGCATCCAGGGCGCACTCCTGTACCCCGCCGCTTCGCAACAAAATTCTTTTTTTCCGGACGAACGGAAACAGTCGGACATGAACGGATTCAGTTTGGCAGCTGATGAATGTGCAGTGAAGATCGGGAGATGGCTCATGAATACATGGTTCACAAATTGTCGCAGCCGGTTCGCGATGCGCGGAACTTGTTCGCTGATGTGGGGCCTCGGCGTCTTCATGGCGCTATGGCTTTCCGGCGCGCCGCCGGCGGCGGGGCAGGATCTGAATCCCGTGAAGACGGGGAGGGTCTGCCAGTTCGACGCGGGGGCGGGCGTCACCACGGATGGCTCAGGTGTCGCGACGTGGGAAGATCAGTCGGGAAGTTCGCACAACGCGACGCGGGTCAGCGGCAATCCTGCGCTTGTCACGGGCGCGCTCAATGGGCGGCCGATCATTCAATTCCGGAATAACAACTCTTACCTGGATATGGCCGGCACGCTGTTCGCCAAGACGCACTTCTACGTGTTTCGCTGCCGTCCGGACCGGACCACCTGGAGTAACTACGGCTGCGTCCTGGGCAAACAGAGCGACGACCGTAACTCCAGCTATCTGTTTGAAAATGGCAACATTTGCTACCATAGCAACCAGTATCCCGATGGGGTGGCGAAGAATGGTGCCGCTCTGTCGAGTCCGTTCAACATGAATCCCATTGAGCAGTACATGGTGCTGAAGATTGTCGTCAACAATAACAGCCCTGGCGTGACGAGCTATCGGATTGGCGGCCAAGGAGGCATGGCAGTCGATACTGACGTGGCCGAGATCATCGGCTACAGCACTACGCTCTCGACGGACGACGAGAACAAGGTCGGCGGCTACCTCGCGTGGAAGTACGGACTGACGACATCCTACCCTGCCTGGTCGCCATCCGCGGTCCAGTGGGTCAACCCCGGCGCGAGCAACGTCGTTGCCACCTCGGCGAAGGCTTATGCCACGTTGACTGTGGCTGGCGACACGACTGCAGATGTCACCCTATATTGGGGAACCGCGGATGCGGGCGCGACGAACGTGGGGTGGACGGGCTCGAATGTCGTCGGCAACGTCTCCACCGGTCTGGTTCAGAACGTCAATATCACCGGCCTGAGCGGCGACACCAAGTACTACTACCGTTTCTACGGCACCAACAGTTTCACGACTAATGACGCTTATTCGGCGGTCGGCTCTTTTACGACCGCGCTGAACCTGGACGACTTCGCCTACCGGATGAAGATTTCGTTCACGAACTATGCGGGCAGCGCGACGCTTACGAATTTCCCTGCGCTGGTGCGCTTCAATACCAGCAACAATTTCTACAAAGGTTTTGCCTCGTCCGGCGGGTGCGACTTGCGCTTTACCTCGGCTAGCGGCCAGCGGCTCAATCACGAGCTCGACGGGGCGTGGAACAAGACTGGCGAGTCGCCGGTATGGGTGCAAGTGCCGGTGTTCACGAACAATTGTTACATCTATGCATATTGGGGCAATGCCGCGCTCACGAATGCGGCGGCGTTCACGACCAACGGCGCGACGTGGGGCAGCAGCTATGTGGGCGTGTGGCACATGGGCGAAGTCAATGCTCGTGACTCAGGGACACTCGGGCGTCACGGCACCGCCAACGCGTTCGTTTCTGCGGCGAATGGCCCGATCGGAAAGGGCGTTCAGGTGAGCTGCGCTGCCGGGAATGGGTACATTACGGTGACGCGGACTATTGCTGACCACCAGCCCGCTGATTACACGCTCAGCGCCTGGGTCTATGACAGCGGCGTTGATGGCGACGAGCACGATATTATCGGAAACTACAATAGCGGCAACGGGTTCTGGTTCGGCATCAATGGCGATCAACTTGGATACTGGAGTGAGAACTGGGCTGGCGGCCCCAATCCGGTCACGCACCTTGTCTGGCACCACGTTGTTGTTCAGAAGGTGGGGAGTACCGGGTACTACTACCTGGACGGCGTGGCGGGCGCCACATTCGGAGGCGGCGATGGCAATAGTGGGTGGAATGAAAACCTTACGCTTGGAGCCGGTGGGCAAAATCGACACGGTAACGAGGCTTGGGATGGTGCGCTTGATGAGATTCGCTATGAGAGCGTGTCCCACCCTGCGGACTGGTATCTGGCGTCCTACTCCAACCAGATCTCCGGTTCCAGATTCGTGACCTATGACTTGCCCATTCCGTTCAAGGGCATCGCCAACCTGGCGGCTTCGGGGATCGCGGCCAACCAGGCAAATCTCAACGCTCTGTTTTATGCCGACAGCACGAACTACGACGTAATTGTATACTGGGGTCCGTCGGACGCCACGACCAACGATGGCGCGGGGGGCTGGGCCTACACGAACTCTCGTGGGAACTACGCCAACACCGGCCTGACCAACCTGACCTACACGGCCACGCAGGGCGTGTCCGAGAACGGTCCCGTCTATTACACATGGCGGGTGACAAATGCCAACTACAACTTCTGGGCCCAGCCCAGCGTCAGTTGGACCGGCGCACGAACTTGGATTGGCGGTGCGGACGGGCTCTGGTCCACGGCCACGAACTGGCAGGAGGGCAACGTGCCAGACACCACGGGCGAAAGTCCGATGTTTGCAGGCGCGGGCGCAGGCGAAGTGAAGCTGTCCGGCAACAGTTACACCAACTCCAACCTGACTTTCAGCACAGGCGACTACAGCCTGACGGACACGAACGGCAGCCCCGGATTTCTTAAGGAAGGCACGCTGCTCAACTCCGGCGGCGCCAACACCATCGCCGTCGGCATGACTGTCACCGGCACGGCGGAGGTGGCGGGCGGCTCCACGTTGACCCTGGCCAAGACGGAGGCCTTCAGCGCCGGCCAGCTCAAGCTCAACAGCGGCACGCTGGCGCTGCGAGGGCCGTTGACCAGATTGACAAACGGTCTTGCAGCGGCGCTTTATTACAAGGCCGACTATAATCCATCCACTTACCTCAGGTTTCACAATGCCAATAGCATTTTGAGCGAGTCGCCTTCCCAGACCGCCGTAGACACCGGTTTGGGCAGTGACAACGGCGTGGGCATCAACTACAACGGCACATTCTACAGACTGTTCCCCAGCATGCCTTCCGCGGACAAATTCATGGTTGTTTGGACCGGCTATTTCAAAGCGCCGTCAACCGGCAGCTACAACCTCAACTCGTACTGGAGCGATAACGCCTATACCGTATATGTCGACTTGAATCAGGACGGGGTCTTTACGTCTAATGAATTGCGTTGGGAGGCTAATGCCGGCGGGGGCGCGCAAGGCGCCTTCACCTTGACCGGGGGGGCGCTGTACAAGGTTGCGCTGGGCTTCGCCGAGGATGGCGGCGGCGAGAACGTCGGATTCTATCTCGATACCCCGAATCCGCCTAACGTGCACGAGAACGTCAATCCGAAGGGCGGAAATCAGACTGGTATGTGGATTTATGACGGCGACGGTCCCGTGAATCAGGGCTCTACCCCGGTGATAGTCGCGGCAAGCTCCTCCGTCAAGGCAATGAGCGGGCTCACGACGGCCTCCCTTGGCGACCTGACGGTGAGCAATGGTGTGAACCTGACGACTGTCTCTGGCAGTGCGGTGGGCTTCCGCAGCACGATTGTCCCGCCTGGCGCTACAGCAATAGGTTTCAATACGGCGGTAGACACGTACCTGACCCAGACCAACGGCGTGAACGGTTCATCGGCGAGCGTGACGATTACCAAGACCGGCACGGGCAACCTGATCTTGAACCAGCCCGGCAGCAACCTGGGCAGCGCGACGTTCGCGGCCCAGGCCGGCAAACTGGGCGCGGTGGATGTCGATGCGTTCGGCGGCGCGGCCCTGAGCCTGCAGACTGGCGAACTCAGACTCTCCAGCGCCGGCGGCAACCGGACATACGCGAATAGCATCGCAGTGCCGCAGAGCAGCACGCTCACGGCCGGCATGATCGGCAACGGCGTCGCTGGCCCGCTCACGGTCACCGCCTCGGGCAACGTGGATATCTCCGCCTCCCAGACGCTGCGCGCGCAGGGCACGGATAGCTACACGCTGCGCCTCGGCGGCCAGATCACCGGCTCCGGCACGCTGTGCGTTTCCAACGGCACGGTCCGGATTGATGACACGGCCTTCGACAACCTGCAAGTCGTGGGCGGCACGGCGCAACTGAACGGGTCCCTCACGGCGAAGACGCTGCTGCAGACCGGCGGCACGCTCTCCGGCCTGACCGGCAATCTGGTCATCAGCAACACGCTGTGGGTTCTCAATTCCGGGGGCACCATCGACATGAGCGGCAAGACGCTCGACGTCTCAACGGCCAACGTGACGATCGATCACGACACGACCCTCACCTACGACAAGCTCATGGCGGCTGGAAATGTGACGTTTATCGATAACAACGCCCGCCTCAACATCACTGGCGGCTATGGCCTAAACGCGTCCGGGACGATAACTGTGCCCCAGAACAGCACCATGAGCCTGACCGGCCCGCTTAACGCCGGTAGCATGTACATGAACGGAACCATGACAGTGGCAGGTGCGATCACAGGGTCTTCGTCGCTTTACTTCTGGCCGTGGCCTGGCAGCACCCCGACCTATACGCGCGTTGTGACAAATCAGATTCTGGGCGGCTGCGATGTATATATTGGGGAGACATCTCCTTACAACCAAGAAGGCGGCTATGTCTGGCTGACCGGCACCAACAACTTTTCCGGTAAGGTGCAAATCAAGCGCGCCACGCTGAGGGCGACTGAAGGCGTCGGCATTGCGGTCACAAACAGGATCGTGTTCAACAGCGATTCGCAAGCCCGTCCGGCGCAGTGGGAGTCCTCCGGGTTCATCGACCGCAACATCGGGACGGGCGCGGGTCAGGTCTATTGGCAGGCACGGGGCGGGTTCTCGGCCTACGGTTCGAACCTGACGGTGCGGCTCAACGGTGGCGCGGCGCTTGATTGGAGCAGCAACACGACGAATGGCTTCAATAACATTGACGATGCGCTTTTGCTCAGTTCCGCTTGCGCGGACAGGCGGGTTGAGCTTGTCAACCCCATCAATCTCAATGCCAACAATCGCTACATCACCGTGTTCAACAACCGCTATGGGGTTAACGGGACCGACGTTGAATGGTCGGGTCTTGCAACGAACACCGACTATGCCCGGCTGTCAGGCAACATCACGGGCAACGGCTCTTGGAACGGGAGCGATCTTTACATAAA
>CAYRKB010000023.1:0-8989 GCA_964424705.1 uncultured Victivallales bacterium | reverse complement strand
ATAAACAACGCAGTGGAGTCTGATTACCGGTACAATACGTACAGTGCCCTTCTCGAATTGACCGGCACGAACACGTACACGCAGCGCACGTACATGCGCAGCTCCCTCTATGCCATTGACGGCGTTGGTCTGCCCCTAAACACCATACTGCGGTTTGTGGCGATGGACAATTCGCTTTATGAATGCGTGTTCCTGAGCTCCGGCACGTTCCAACGCGGCATCGGAAGTGACTCGGAGGCCCCGCATACCGTCACTTGGTGGAACGGCGGAGGCGGTTTCGCGGCGCGCGGCGGCAGTCTGACGGTCGGTCTGACGAATGCCGCGAATCCGTTGCTTCTGTCCAGCAACAACCGCGGGTTCAATAACCAGACACTGCACCTGAATTCGCAGTACGCCGATAGCAAGGTGACGATCACCAACAACATTGACATGCAGGGCAATACCTTCAACGTCACGGTGTTCGACAACCCGAATACCGATGCGGATGTCGGCGAGCTCTCGGGCGTCCTGTCTGGCAACAGCACCGGCGCCTGGCTCTACAAGCGCGGGCCCGGCACCCTGTGGCTGTCGGCGACGAACACGCTGCAGCAGCGCATCTTCATCGAGAATGGCGCGGTGCGCGCGGTTCCCGGAATCGGTCTTCCGAACGCCAACTGCGGCGTCTATTTCCAGTGCAACGCCAACCAATCGGAAAACTACATAGCGGTTCTCGAGTCGAGCGGCAGCCTGACGAAGAACATCGACAACTCGGCCGGCAACATCTTCTGGAACTATGCTGGCGGCTTCGCGGCGTGGGGAGCGCCGCTCACCGTGAACCTCGAGGGAGGTGCTGATCTGCTATGGGATTCCAGCACGGTCGGGTTCAACAACATGTGGCTCATTCTGGGATCGCGCACGGCCAATGATGTTGTACGGATCGCAAACCGGCTGGATACGAGGGGCGGCTGGCGGACAATCCGGGTCTGGGACAACCCGTATTCGCAGAGCGATTACGCCGTCGTGACCAACATCACAAGCAGCACCGGCGCCACGAGCGGCCAGCTGCAGATATTTGGCGACGGCACGATGAAGATCCCGGGGATTGTCAACAACATGAATTACCTCCGGGTGGAGGATAACGCGACGGTGCTGCTGAACGGCACCTTCACCGGCGTCTACTTCGACTCGTACAACGGAACGACCTTCCTGTCTCGGCGCAAGTTCCTGGGCGCAGGTGCGATCCCGACCATTGGCGGAACGGGCACGATCAATGCGTCACAGGAAGTGCGCCTGCGTGGCTGGAGCACCAACAGCTACAGCATCCTGTCGCCAGGCGATCCTGTGGGAACGCTGTATGCAACAGTAGGCGCCGGCGGGTTCATCATGGAGAACTACGCCATGTACGCATGGGAACTTGGTCCGAGCGGATCGGACAAGGTGGCGGTGACGGGCGGCCTGACACTGACCAGCGGGTGGAAAGTAAGGCTGCAGAGTGCGGGCGGAACCCCGCGCGCGACCGATCAGTATGTCCTGTTCACGTACAGCGGAAGCTGCAGCTATACTGCGCCGATTCTTGACTTCAGCGCGATTCCGTCGGACTGGGTGACCAATGGCGTGACGGTGGTGCACGATACGACCGGCAAGCGCATTTACTTGACGGGGCTGTACTCGCTGCTCAGCGTGGCGAACGACCCGCCAACGAACATTACGTCCACCTCGGCGACGCTGAACGGCGTGGTCTCGGCCATGGCTGACCCGCTCTACGTCTCGGTCTACTGGAGCACGAACGACGGGCTGAATGACGCGGCAAACTGGCTGACTGCGGGGTTCACCGTGCCGATCGGCGTGTACAGCAACGTCGTGGGGCAGAGCGTGAGCAAGCCTGTCGCCGGGCTGAACACGAACGAGCTCTGGTACTACGCGTTCCGCGCGACGAACGCGACCGGCAGCATCGATCTGTGGGGCACGCCGTCCATGTCCTTCAACGCCTACGGGCCACCGGTGGTCACCAACACGGGCGCTGGCAATTTCAATCTAGGCACTGCGACGCTGAGTGGCGCCTTCGTGAACCATAACCGCGGCACGATCACGCTGTGCTATGGCACGGTCGACGGCGGCACAAACAGTGTATCCGGCTGGCAGCTCAGCACAAATATCGGCGCGCAGGCCGGCGCGACGTTCTCCGGGACTGCCGGGGGTGTGCTGTACGGAAGGCAGTATGTGTACAGGGTCTATGCCACCAACGCCTATGGCTCTGGCTGGTCCGATCCAGCCACGGCCTTTACGCAGTCGTTCAAACCGGGAAGCCTGCCCGTTCGAAGCGGACTGGAGCTCTGGCTTGATGCCAGCCAGATTACGGGCTTCAGCGGTGGGCAGACTGTGACCCAGTGGCTGGATGTTTCCGGGAAAGGACACAATACGTCACTCACCCAGAGTGATCCTGCTTACGTCGCCAGCAACCCGAATCTGAATGGCAAGCCGTCCGTATACTTCGATGGTAACGATGGCTACAAGCTGGGTGATTTGAGCGCGAGCTTCCCCTCTGCAGCCACTTGGTTCATCGTGACGCGGATGAGCAATTCAGGCGATCCAACCACGCTGTATCTCACGCACAACGTCGACGCTTACGAGGTGCGCAATGGTTCAGGCTGTTACGAGAATGCCTTCCGGAATACACGCCTCGACAACATAAGCCTTCCGTACCTCGCGAACTCGACGAACAGATACGTGGTCGCCTATGAAAGTTCGGCCAGCAACTGGGAGATGTGGCTTGATGGTACGAGCCGCTATGTGGCGTCCGGAAGCTACCAGGGCGGGAACGCGCACTCGCTGGCCTATCGTGGTGAAAGCAATGATCGATACCTGACCGGCGATCTGCCCGAGATTATCGTCTACAACCGCACGCTGACGGCCACGGAGCGCGCGAATGTCGGCGGGTACCTGGCCTCGAAGTACGGGCTTAGCACGGCGTACCCGGCAGGTGTCACGCCCAACACGCTCGCCAATCGGCAGGCCACGAATGTGACGGTGACAGCGGGTTGGATCAATGCCAGCTTGAACTGCTCAAATGCGGCGTATGATGTATACGCATTCTGGGGGCCGGCCGACCAGACGACCAACGCTGGCTCGTGGGCGGCCAACGCGTATGTGGGCAACTTCGCGGACGGCGTATTCACCGCCACGCGTCAGGTCACGGGCCTGACGGGGAACACCATCCGCTGGTACACCTTCCTGGCGAGCAACGCGCTGGACCAGATCTGGGCGACGCCGTCGACGAACTTCACCACGGTCAGCGGGCCGGCGGTGAACAACAGCACCGGCGCCACGGTGTCGGTGGGCCAGGCGATCCTGCGCGGCAACCTCACGGCCGGCAACGCCGCGGATCTCTACATCTACTGGGGCCGGACGGACGGCGGGGTCTCCACGAACTACGAGTACGTGGCCGCGCTGCCGAACACGCTGCAGGGCGCGTTCGCGGCGACCGTGAACGCGGGCTACGGCTTCTCCAACTACTACTACGTCTGCTTCGCGTCGAACGAAGCAGGTGTGGCGTGGGCCTCGGCCTCCACGAACTTCACGATGCCGGTGGCGCTGGCGGTTCCGGACCGCACCGGGCTGGAGCTGTGGCTTGATGCAAGCAAGATCACCGGCCTGAATCCCGGGGACACCGTTTCACAATGGCTGGACCAGTCTGGGAAGGGTCACAACACAACCGCCGCCTACAGCGACCCGAGCTACTCGAACAGTGTCGCGTTGCTGAACAACAAGCCTGCTGTCTACTTTGACGGCAACGACGCCTACACAGTGGGCAACCTGAAGGACAACTTCTCCGCTGCCGCAGAATTGTTCATCATGACCAGGCTGGACAGCGGCAACAACTACTACAACGTCTTTGAGAGCTATCCTCGCGATAGCTGGTGGTGCCACGACAACGGCGCTTGGGGATACATGGAGATATTCTGCAACAATGGAAGGCCGAACATCGCCAACCCCAGGCCAACGAGTGGCCAATACCTGTGGCACATCGCGGCGTCAGCGCCAAGTTCGTGGCAGTGGTGGCAGAACGGAGTAAGCGTTTACAATACCGCGGGTTGGACCTACCGTTCGGGCGTGGATAAGGAGTGGACCATCGGCGGCGGCGACTCCGGATCGCCCGCAAACCGGTGCATGAGGGGCTTTATCCCCGAAATCCTGGTCTACAACCGAACGCTGACGACCACGGAGCGCAATACTGTCGGCGGCTACCTGGCGACCAAGTACGGGCTGTCAACGTCGTATCCAGCGACCCCGTCGCGCGAGCCCCTGACCCTGATCAACGGCGCGGTATCCAGCTTGGCGAGCACCTCTGCGTCGCTAAACGGCACGCTTCTGGGCGAGGGCTGGGGCTGTGACCTGTACGTCTACTATGGCAGGACCAATGGGTTGAGCGTGGTCACGAACTGGGAGTCCAGCGCATACCTCGGCACGCTCTACAACTATACCGGCGCGGTCAGCTATGCTGCGTCGAACCTGATCGGCTCAACGCAGTACTACTATGCGTTCGCCGTTACCAACAGCGCCACCAACCTGTGGGCGCAGCCCAGCACGGCATTTCAGACGCTGGGCAACGTGATTGCCAGCAATATCGCCGCGGCGGGCGTCACCCAGACGCGGGCCACGCTCGGGGCCAGCCTGCTGGCAGGCGGGCAGGGCGAAGTGCGGATCTACTGGGGCTCGACCAACGGCGGAACCAACGCGGCGAACTGGCAGAACACCAATTCGTTCGGCACTGTGCTGATGGGGTCGTTTACGACGAATGTGACGATTCCCGCCGCCGGAACCTACTACTTCCGCGCCTATGCCACGAACGCGATCAGCGAGGATTGGGCGGATGTCACGTCAAGCTTTACAACGCCGGTGCCCGCGGTCGCGCTGGGCACGCGCGGCGTAAGCTTTGCTCCCACGAATGTGGCGGGCTGCGTGCTGTGGCTCGACGCGAACGATCTCTCGACGATCACCACCAACGTCGACGGGACGGTCACGAGCTGGCGGGACAAGACCGGCAGCGATCCGGCAGGCATGTATGTCAAGAACAGCGACCCGAGCTACAACAGCGCCGGCCCCAACGGCAAGGGCGTGGTGTATTTCGACGGGAACGACTCGCTGATGACCGACCGCGACCTGGATCCAGTCCTGACCCAATACACGGTGTTCACGGTCGCGCACTACATGGGCGCGGGCAGTAGCGACGGCCAGAATTGCCGCATATTTGACTCCACCACCCGGAACTGGGCATTCGGCTTCGACGCCGCGCTGGATGAACGCTGGCTCGCAGAAAGCTGGATTGCCGGGGGCGGCACGGACAACACGGCCTGGCATATCCATGCGGGCACCATCAACAACGCCGCAGATCCGCTGGCCAGCCTCTGGAAGGACGGCGTACTGAAAGTGGCAAACAACAACGGATCGGATGCCGTTAACTACAAGCCGGGCAAACTGCTGCTGGGCGGCCGCGCCGGCTCGCGCTCGAAGTCGGAAGTTGCCGAAGTCCTGATCTTCAACCGGGTGCTGAACGCCTTCGAACTGCAACAAGTCGGCGCGTACCTGACTGAGAAGTATGCGGTCTCCGCCTCCACCTACCCGCCAGGCCTCATAGCGGAGAAGGGCGGGCAATCCCAGGTGATCGCGACGCTGAACGGCCGCTCGCTCTCGAGCATCACCGTGAACTTCTCCTTCTCGGGCGCGGCGGTGAAAGACACCGACTACTCGGCCTCGGCGGCGAGCGTTGTCATTGCGGCGGGCGCGCTCTCGTCCAATATCACCCTGACGGCGATCGACGACACGGAACAGGAAGAGGATGAACTGGCGACGGTGAGCATCCTGTCCCTCGTCGGCGCGACGAACGGTTTGCCGGTCAGCGTGTCGCCGGTGATCACCAGCGACGACCCGGAGGTGAATAACAATGGCGGCGCGACAGCCGCAACGGAAAACAGCGCCGTGCTGAACGGCGTGCTTTCGAAGGGCGACCAGGCGGCTGTTACGGTTTACTGGGGCCCTGCCGACGGCGGCACGACGCCGTCGAATTGGGCGACGAATGTCGTGCTGGGTGTGCAGGCCGAGGACGTGGCCTTCACCAACGCGCTTTCCGGCCTCCGGGCGAACAGGACCTACTACTACAGTTGCTTCGCGTCCAACGCGAGCACGCTGGGCACGGTGTGGGCCGGCGTGGACAGCTTCACAACCCTGACGCCGCTGGTCTCGGTCAACGACATCTCCGTGAAGGAGGGCAACAGCGGAAACGCGACGGCCACGTTCACGGTAACGCTGAGCACGATGAGCGCGTCGAACGTGTCGGTGGCCTACGCCACGGCCGACGCCACGGCCCTGGCCGGGGTGGACTATACGGCCAAGAGCGGCACCGTGATCATTCCGTCCAACACGATCAGCGCGACCTTCACGGTGAATGTGACCGGAAACACGGCTCTCCAGACCGCGGCGCGGACGTTCGTCGTGAACCTCAGCAGCCCCGCGCTCTGCGTCATTGGGGATGCCCAGGGTGTTTGTACCATCCGGGACGACGATGCGGCCGGGTACCTGAGCAACTGGCGCAACTCCATGGCGATCACGTTCAGCGGGTACGCCAACGCCGAGACGCTGCTCAACTGGCCCGGCCTGGTGCGCCTCTCGAGCGCGATCCCCGGCTTCACGTACAGCAGCTTCGCCTCCGGCACCGGCGGCGACTTGCGGTTCTCCGACTCCAGTGGGACGGAACTGCTGGACTTCGAGATTGAGCGCTGGAACGCGAGCGGCGAGTCAGTGGTGTGGATCAAGGTTCCGGAAATGCCGCAGGGCGGCGCGACGATCCGCGCCTATTGGAACAACCCGGCCGACGTCAATCTGCCGAGCTGGGCCACCAACGGCGCGACTTGGTCGGCTGACAGCAAGGCCATCTGGCACATGAATGAACTGAACACCAAGGACGCAAGCAAGCGCGGTCACGACGGGACCTCGGCGGGCTCGGTGAGCTCGGTTGGCGGGAACATCGGGCTAGGCGTTGACTTTGCAGGTGGAGGCGGAGACACGTGGATCGAGGCTCCGAGCAGCCCGGACTTCATGCTGAGCGGCGACTTCACCCTGAGCGCATGGATCTACCGGCACACATCGGGTGAAAAGTGCATCTTCGGCACGGAACCCAACGGGTGGAGCTTGGCCACGCGGTCGGTCGGCGACACGCTCCAATTCCAGACCGGCGGCGGCAGCGGCGTCAACAGGGACAACGGCGTGGTGCCGACGCCCAATAACATCTGGACCTATGTGGCCGTGGCGCGGACGGGACGGGACTATCGCTTCTACGTCAACGGAAACCTGTTGCAGACCGTGGACAGCGGGTACAACAACACCACCTACGGGGCCCTGCGCATTGGTACGACCCTGGGGTGGCAGTACGCTTGGGACGGCGTCATTGATGAACTGCGGATGGAAAGCGCCAGGCGTTCGATTGCCTGGATCCAGGCGAGCTACCTGAACCAGGTGGGCGGCTCGACGTTCGCGGAATTCGGGCCCGTCATCGCTGGCCGGCCCGTGATCAATAACGCGGGCGGCGCGACGGGGTTGGGCGCCAACACGGCGACGCTGAACGGCACACTGGTGACCACCAACAGCGCGGCAACTCGCGTCCGGGTGTATTGGGGACAGGCGGATGGCGGCAACGTGGCGGGCAACTGGACCAACGCCCCGCTTGACTTTGGCACGACGGCGCTCCCGACCCCGCCGGAGCAGCCGTTCTCCACGAACATCACTGGCCTGATCGAAGGCGCGACTTACTACTACCGCTTCGCGGCGGATAACGCGGCCGGCACCAACTGGGCGCCCGCGAGCGCGGTCTTCTCGACCGGCGTGCTGAACATCGAACCCCTGGACGGCAACGGATCGGAGACGGGCCCTGATAATGCCACGTTCCGCGTCTACCGCTCCGCGGCGGCGACCAACGGCTCCCTGTCGGTGTCGTACACGGTCAGCGGCACGGCTTCGAACGGCCTCGACTACCAGCTCCTGAGCGGCATCGTGTCGATCCCGGACGGCCAGCAAAGTGCAGTCGTCACGGTTGTACCGATCGACGACGTGGTGACGAACGAAAGCACGGAGACGGTGACGCTGATTCTGACGGCGGGCGGCGTGATTGGGGCGCAGTCCAACGCCACGATCACAATCTCGGACAATGACTTCAGCGCATACCTGATGAAGATTACGCTCAGCGGGTACACGAAGACGGAAACGCTGACGGACTTCCCCGCGCTGGTCAAGCTCAGCCCTGGCGTGGGCGGATTCGCCTACTCGCAACTGGCCTCGCCGGTTGGCGCGGATCTGCGGTTCCTGAACTCAAACATGACCGCGACGCTGTGTTATGAGATCGAGAAGTGGGACCCGTCCGGCGATTCCCTGGTGTGGGTGCGCATCCCGACGCTGTCGAGCAGCAGCGACTACATCTGGGCGCAGTACGGCAACCAGGGCCGGATCGCGACGGCCACTAACATTACGCCCACGGCGTTCTCCGGGTTACGATTGTGGCTCAAGGCCGACGCCGGCATCGTGGCGGGAGGCGGCGCGGTGCAGCAGTGGCAGGACCAGTCTGGGAACGGTGCCAACTTCGCTCAGCCGACGGGTTCCTACATGCCGCAGCTCGTCAGCGGGGTGCTGAACGGCAAGCCGACCGTGCGTTTCGATTCCACGGACGACCGGATGTCGAGCACGCTGAACCTCGTTCGTCCGTTCACGATCCTCACGGTGTTCAACTACAAGCAGGCGTCGATAGCCAACGGCGCCGCCGCGGTGGCGGGCAGCGGAAGCAAGTTTGTGATCGGGCTGCGCAGCACCCGCGTCGGCAACTGGAACAACGGAGACGTGATCTACAACAGCGCGCCGAACGCGGAGGCAGAACGTTTCTATCTGGCTGCATCGACCTGTACGGGTACGACTTCGCGCTTCTACCTGGACGGCGTGGACCGGACGGACAGCCCCGGCGCCTGCGGCG
>CAYRKB010000022.1:0-40187 GCA_964424705.1 uncultured Victivallales bacterium | reverse complement strand
GCGGTGCCCGGAAGCGGGCCGGCCACGGTGAACTTCTTGTGGTACCAGAACGCCTGAGCGCCCCCCATGGCCGGAGTGGCCAGGTCTACCAGGCCGGGCACGGGAATCTTGTGCGCGAACTGCGCCGGGGCGCTGCCCATGTCGCCCGGCTGGATGTCCCACTCGCCGTCCAGGGAAATGACCTTGCGCAGCTCACCCTTGCCGATGGCCGGCAGGGCCGCGAGGTCGGCGGCGGAAACCGTCGTTGCCGGAACGATCTTGGGGGGCGCATTGGTCCAGCCCCGCCCGCCGCCGCCGGCCTTGCCTGCCTTCTTCACAGCGGCTTCGACCTTTTCGGTCGTCGTGCCGAAAAACTCCAGCTGGCCAAGCGAGAATCCCGACGGGTTGGTCGGATCAGGTGCTTCCATCGTGTTGCCGTTGAAGGCCGCGGCGCTCACGAACCGGAACCATGTGTAGGCTTTTGGCTTGGCAAAGTCGGCCTTTGTGATGGTCTTGCCCTTCAGCTTGGCCGCCAGGCTCTTTATGTCATCGGGGGCAACCACTGTGTACATGTTCTCCGACGTGAACGAGGTGTAGAGCAGCACTTCGCTGCGGGGATACACGCGGAACGGGCTGTCTTCCCGGCTGGCTGCATTGCAGCGGTAGATGTCCTCCCACTCACCGTCCTTGCCCGTGTTGGAACCTTGGATGGCCCATGGCTTCGGGTCGCGCTCCGGCTTGTCGGTGCTGCTGGCGATTGTGAAGTGCGTCAGGGTATAAGCGTGCTTGAGCTGGACAGCGATATAATACGGGGCCGCTTCGGTCGGGCCGCCGTACCCGCCGTCGCAGAAAGACACGTACCACTTCTTGTTGTCGGGATCGTTAAAGAACACCGCAGCCGCCGGCGTGCCGACCCAGCTCTGGTACGGGGAATTCTGGTGGCCTATCTCGCCGGGCTTATTGTTGCACGGCCAGCAGGTCATCTTGGCCCAGGTGGCGTTGGTGGGCATGTTCCTTACCTCATCCCCCCCTCCACAATCCGCAATCGGGATCACCGAGTCGGTCGGGTCGGTCAGGTCGCATCCAAGGAGGAACGCGTTTCCCGGGCCGAGGGTCTCATACGCGGCAGCGCGCTGCCAGGCCATCACCGCCGCAACCAAAGCCAGACTCAGTACCAATGCCGTTCTTCTCATTTCGGAATTCCTTTCGCTCGACCTACTTTGTGACTTGCGGCGGCATCATCTCATGCTTTGCCCCGCTCGTCCAATGCACTGACTTGCTGTTCAAAAGAAACAGCCGCCCTTCTCCCGCCTCCAGCTTGACCTCCAGAACCTTGTCCTTAAAAGGCGCAGCCGCCAGGAGTTCGCCTGTCTCCTGCGACACTTCGGACGTCGCCACGGTCTTTTCGTCAAACGTCAGGTTAAAGGTGCCAGCGTTTTGCATGGAGCGGTTCACCGGCAGGATGTAAATCTTGCCAGCGGCATCCGCGAAGCAGCCGATCACCAGCGGGCCGCCCTCGGCCTTCCTGACCGGGGCTTCCGGCAGCAGCGGAATCGTTCCGATCGGCAGCGGATCGGTGTTGTACACGCCTGTAGAGGTAAGCTTGACCAGCGTGGGACCCAGCTTGGCAATGCGGCGGTTGATCTTCTGGGCGTAGTACCATTTGACGTCGCGCTTGCCGTCCTTGTCGATCAGGGCCGGGGCCTCGGCCCAGGCGAGCGACTTCTCATACCAGTAGACGAAGTACTGGATGCCCCGCGACCCGTACGCCAGGGACGTCCACACCTGCCAGCGGAGATCCCCCTCGCTGCACTCGCGGTAGCCCATGTGCCGCAGGCACACAATGATCTGGTTGTACGGGATCTTCGCCTTCAGGCAGTTGCGCCGCACCATCTCCAGATTGTCCCAGTAGTATCGCTCATCCCCGCCTTCGAACATCTGCATGTAGTGATCCCAGCTCAGCAGGACGGGTTTGACCGTTTTGACGTAGTTGTCGAGGAACCGGTCGTAGCCGTGCGGGTTGCCGCTGGCGTAGCTGGGCAGGAGGTTGATGTAGGGCAGGAGAGAGGGATCCTTCTCCAGCAGATACTGGTTTATGAGGGCCAGCCGAGGAATCATGTAGGCTGAGGGTTCGTCGTCGACGAAGTAGCCCATCAACGCCGGATGCGAGGAATACGCGGCCATCATGGCGTCCAGGGCGCTCTTCATCTTCGGGATGTTCTCGCCCGTGCATTCCAACCCGCGAGGATTCCGCCCGTCGTAGACCAGACCCTTAATGCCCGCCTGCTGGCAGACGTCCAGGTACTTCCGGTTGTGTTCTTCCTGGGCCTTGTCAAACGGCTTGCCGAGCACGTCGATGGCCGGGAAGGCCATGTTGAAACCGCAGTCGACGATCTCCTTGTAGCGTTCGACCGTGGTCTGGTCCATCGGCGGGCCGCACCAGTAGGAAATGATGAAGGGCGCGTCGAGCCCCGGCGCCTTGACCGCGGGCGCGATCGTGGACATCTCGGGCGCGGGCGGATCCTTCGTCCCCTGCACGCCGAAGAGCTCGAGCTGGCCCAGTGCGAAGGCGTTGGGCGAGTCTCGATAGATCCAGTTCACCGCGCTGGAATTGAAGCAGGAATACACGGCGATCCGGAACCACGTATACGCCTTGGCCGGGCGGACGAAGTCCGCTTTCGCGATCGTCTTGCCGCCCAGCTTGGCTTGGAGCTTCGCTGCGTCGGCGGGCGTGACGGCCTTGGCCAGGCCGGCTGCGTCGAACGACGTGAACAGGAACGTCTCGATCCGCGAACCCTCCTGGAAGACTGTGCCGCTCCGGTTCGTCGCGTTGCAGACGTGGATGTCCGTCCAGTCATCGTCTTCGCCCGTGTTCGAGCCCTGGATCGCCCACTCCTTGGGGTCGCGGTCGGGCATGTCGGGGCCGCCCGTCGTGACGGTGAAGTGAGTCAGGACATAGGCGTCCTTGAATTGGATGGCAAGATAGTACGGATCTTCCCGCGACGGGCCGCCGTAGCCGCCTTCTTTGAAGCTCACGTACCACTGCTTCTGCTCGGGCTTGTTCATCAGGATCGACGCCGCCGGCGCGCCCACCCAGCTCTGATAGGGGTGGCGTTGATACGGGACCCCGTAGGGACTCGTGACCGGGGCGCATTTTAACTTCAACCACCCGGCGTTCTTGGGCAGCATCTGCTCCTCGGCCATGCCCGCGCCGGAGTCCACGTCCGACGGGGCGACCTGGCCGTCCGGGGAAGTCAAGTCCCCGCCGATCAGGCTGGCGTTGCCCGCGCCCAGGGACTGTGCCGCCACGGCCATCCGGGGTGTCGCAAGTGCGCATCCGAGAAATCCAATGAGAGCCAGCCCGACGATCTCTCTTGAATGCATAGAAGCCTATCGGTTGCGTTTGTGACAAATGCCGCAGAATGATCGAGAGCTCGGATCTTATTGCCTTTCCCGCAGACACTGCAAGCGCCATGCGACAGGTGTAATGCGCAAATGCCGCACAGTACAGGTTGCGCGCAAGATGAAGTGTGCTACCATGACTGCCTTCCGGACGGAATGGCTCACGATGGTTGTGAGGTTTGGATCATACGAGAAATGTCGCCTAATATGGAGCTCCCATGACCGATCAAGCGCCCGCCAACACACCCTACGATCGCACCCAGCCAGTTCCCGTGGAGGTGCTCTCCGCCGCTCGCGAATTCCGCTACCGGTTGCTGGCCGACCCGCACCGGCCGGCATTTCACTTCGCTTTTCCGGAGGACGACGGCAGCCCGGGCGACCCGAACGGAACATTTTACGCCAATGGCAGGTATCACATGATGTATCTGTACAACCACGCCGGCCTGGGCTTTGTGTGGGGCCACGTTTCCAGCGCCGACCTCCTGCACTGGCGCCATCACCCCTACGCCGTCGGCCCGGGCGAGGGCGACGAGGGCTGCTTCAGCGGCGGCGTCTACGTGGATCCGAAAGGGCGCGCCATCATGTCGTACTGGGGGCTATGGGCCAAGCGCGGCATCTGCCTGGCCTTCAGCGAGGACGAACATTACGAGCGCTGGGCCAAGAGCCCCGCCAACCCGGTGATCCTGTCCACCGACATGGGCATCACCGAAACGGTGGACAAGGACGGCAAGCCCCTGGTCTACGGCGCAGCCGACCCCTCGCAAATCTGGATGAAGGACGGCCGCTACTACATGCTGACCGGCAACCTGGCGGTGCTCAACAAGATCGGCCGCGGCGAGAGCGACCCGCCGGAGACGCAGGGCGACCGGCTGTATCTCTTCGTCTCCGACGACCTCGCCAAATGGGAGTACCTGCACCCGTTCTACGAGTCAAAGCGCGAGTGGACCGACCGGAGCGAGGACAACATGTGTCCGAGCTTCCTGCCCCTGCCCGCGGGCCCGGACGGCGGCAAGCCGACGGATAAGTACCTGCTTCTCTTCATATCCCACAACAAGGGGTGCCAGTACTACGTCGGCCGGTACGAAGGAGACAAGTTCTTTCCCGAGAACCACGGCCGCATGACATGGTTCGACAACGCGTACTTCGCGCCGGAGGCGCTGGTCGACGCCAAGGGCCGGCAGATCATGTGGGCCTGGGTCTTCGACGACAGACCGCAGGAGATGAAGAAGGCCAGCGGGTGGACTGGAACCTATGGGCTGCCCCGCTCGCTTTGGCTCGGAGAAGACGGAACCCTGCGGATGGCTCCGGTCAAAGAGCTCGAAGCCCTGCGCCAGAAGCGGAAGACCAAACGCAATATTACCGTCCCGGCAGACGGGGAAATTGTGCTCAAGAATTTCGGAAAAGAACTGCTGGAGCTTGAGATCACCATCAACCCCGGCTCCGCCGCCCAGTGCGGCGTAAAGGTCTGCTGTTCGGAGGATGGTCGCGAGGAGACAGCCCTCCTCTATGACGCGGCCGAGAAGAAGCTCAAGTGCGACAACACCAAGTCGAGCCTGGACTATGGACGAAGGGGTGTTGAAGCCGCGCCCTTCGCCCTGGCCCCCGGCGAGCCGCTGCGGCTGAGGGTATACGTCGATCGCTCCATCGTGGAAGTCTACGCCAACGACAGGCAGGCGATCGCGCGCTCCTTCTATCCCACCCTCAACGGGCGCGGGGTCAAGCTGTTCGCCCGCGGCGGATCAGTCGAGGTGTCCGCCGTCAGCGCCTGGGAGCTGATGCCCTCGAATCCGTACTGAGGCTCAGCCCCGCTGTTGTCGCGCTCAGCGGCTCCGGCCGCGAGCCGTGACGCGGTCGGCATTGCTGCCGGAGCGCCTCACCATGAGTCTGTGCGGAACGGGCTGGCCGGCAGGCCCGCGCCGTTGCACAGGTTCGGGTTGGCCGTCTTGTGCCAGCCGAACCGCACCGCCGCAGGCTTGGCCACGCCGGGGGCTGTCACCACGACCGTGTCGCCCTGGATCGCGGCCTTGGCGGGCACGAAATTCTTGTCCGCCCCGGCGGCCTGGAACTCCGTGAGCTCCTGCCCGTCGCGGCTCTTGAGCCCATCCGCATAATCGAAGCTCAGGACGGCCTTATCGCCTTCCACTTTCATGGCCTTGTAGAGCGGGCCGGAGCACACGAGGTCCTTGACCCCGTACGTCTTGGCCAGCGCCCACAGCGCCAGACGGGCCCCAACGCTCTGCTTGTCCATCGGGTGGATGTTGTTGACGTCGCCGGTGACGTCCGTGATGACCGCCATTCCCGTGTTGGGGATCTTCAGGCTCTCCACCTGCGCCTGCCAAACCTTCGGCAGCTGACCGTCTTTGTAGCCGCTCCAGGGCGCCAGCTGCACAAACAGGAACGGGAAATCGCCCTGCCCCCACGCATTGCGCCAGCCGCTGATCAGGGCCTTCATCCGCAGGGCATAGAGCCCGTCGTCCTGTTCGACGTTGCCCTCGCCCTGATACCAGATAACGCCGCGAATGGCGAACGGCCGGATCGGATGGACCTTCCCGTTGTAGATCACGGTCGGGTCCTGGGGGGCTGGATCGGCCGCCACGCCAACCGCCGCTTTGGCCTTGTCCGCCAGGGCCTTGAACTCCGGCTGTGCTTCCAGCGCCGCAAGCGGCGTCCACGGCTCGATCATCGTCCCGGCCCAGGTCGAGGCGATCAGCCCCACCGGCACCTTCAGATCGGTATGCAGGCGCCGTCCGAAGTAGTACAGGACGGCCGGGAAGTCGCCCACCGTCGCCGGCGTCACCACCCAACGGCCCTGAACGTCATCGGCGGGCACCTTGGCGGTCGTATACTGCACGACGAACAGCCGCATCGCCGGATAATTCGCCGCCGCCGCTTCCTCTGCCCCGTCCTTCGATGCACCCACCGCCATCTCAATGTTCGACTGACCCGACCCGACCCACACCTCGCCGACCAGCACGTTTTCCAGCACGATTTCGTTGGCGCCCTTGACGGTCATCTTCTCCGGCTTGTCGCTGGCGCGCAGCTTGTCCAGCACGACCTTCCACCGGCCGTCCGCCCCGGCCGTTGCGGCCTTGTCCTGCCCGGCGATGCTGACGGTGACCTTCTCGCCCGGGTTCGCCCAGCCCCAGATCGGCAAAGGCGCTTCGGCCTGGAGCACCATGTTGCTGCCAATGATGTTCGGCAGCTTCACCTCGGCGAGCGACGGGATCGCCATCGCCACCACGCACGCAGCCATCACTCCCGCCACGCCTCGACAAAGACCGTTCATCTTTCAGTTCCTTTCATTTGTTCGTAAGAAGGGGGTGTTGGCGGCGACTGCTACAGCCAAGCCGACCCAGGAGCGCGGCGATCACTTGCCCTGGGCCGACCCATCCTTGCCCGCCAATGCATTGAAGACCGCTTGCGCAATTGCGTTGGCGCCGTCGTTGTTCGGGTGAACATTGTCGGGGATCATGTCGTCTTTGCCCTTCAGGGCCGCGTGGAGATCGATAAGGCCGAGCTTCAGCTCCTTGGCAACTTTATCAATGACGGGAATCTGTGCGACGGTATTGCTGTCATTGATTCCAAAATTGCCATCCCTGGCAATATAGGGTGGACGGCAGATGAAAATGCGGGGCTTGCCGGCAAGCGCCGCGAACTGCCCGACGAGATCCTTGTAGTCGACCTCGAAGTCCTTCTTGAACTTCGCCCAATTATCGGGCTTCGTGTCATTGGTGCCTAGCGCGATCACCACAACGTCGGGATTGAAATCCTTGGCGTCTTTGAAAGCGCTCTGCTTCTGATACGGACCGTCGCCGCTGTTCATAAGCGTGGTGCCGCTGACGCCGAAATTCTTCGCGTCCCACTTGTCGCCCAGCATCCGGCCGAGCTGATCCGGCCACGATTGACCGCCATCCGCCCCTACGCCATACGTTATGCTGTCGCCCACGCAGGCCACCTTGATAGCCGCTTTGTAGTCAGCAACCCTGACGGGCGACAGATCCTGCGCCCAAACCGAAACCGGCAGGACGAACGCCATCGCAATGGTCCCGCCGACGATCCCGCGCATTGTCTTCCGCATGGGTCCCCTCTTCTTCTCTGGCCATCGCCCTTGAACGTGTCGTCCGCTCGCTCACCGGTCGCAAGAGATAGTCCCACCAAACGGCAAAACAAGTACAGAGAATCTTTGTCCGAAGTCTGGACCGTGTAAACATTCGAACGCGCTGAGCCGGTTGCCTCCCACAGGTCCCCTGCAAGCATCCCCGTTCGCATGGTTTCAGCTATTCGCCCGTAGGGGATTTCCACCTTCACGATAGGGGTTCGACCGATGGCGGGACGACCACAACAAGGCATAGAGTGTTCCCGACAGCAGTCAAAGAACGCTCACGAGGTCTCCGGTAGACCAGCCGGACAAGGTCTTGGAAAAGAGCCGGAAGTCCAGAAGCGGGATGCGCGCGATGATAAGGAAAATATGTTCAATCGTGTGCCTGTTCGCCGGATTGGCGATAGACGGTCTGTGGATGCTGCTCTTGTCGCTTTCGCTCAGGATGAACGGCTTGGGAGACGCGATTCTTCTCATGCTCCTGCTCGTCCTGATGTTCCCATTGTTTACCATGGCCTCGGGCCTCATAACATTGGGCATGTTTCTGTGGCGCAGGACGTAGTATTCAAGTGCTGGAATGGTGGTTCGAGCGGATCGCAAGAGCACTATCCCTATTATCAGTTGTCGCTGCGGAACGGCGAGGCCGGGAGCCCTTCCTTGTTGTAGAGATTACACCCCACCGGATTCATGACGAACTGCTTCAGCTTCAGGCGCGCTCCCGCCATGCCCGTAGATGCCCGCACATCGACTGCGAGGCCACGCCTTCCTTCCAGCCGATCATCAGCCCGCTGCCGGCATAAAGGAGTGCTCGAAGAACTATTCTATTCTCAGGCGTGAGATAAGCGCCTGCTCGCCCGCCCTTCCGCAGTCGCCTTTGGCTCACAGTTTCATACACTGGCATCCTGTAGGGTGCTTGAACCCCGTAAGTTCACGCCCATGCTGGGCGTACACAAGGGAGTCTCCGTTCGCGACATGCTCCGCGCCGGCGACCGCCGATGTATCGTTGCGGTCGCGCGCAAGCTCCTCCAAGGAAAGACCGTGAACCGGTCCTTCGAGCAAAGGCTGGCCATGGCATCCGTCGGCGGATAACCTTCTTCCTTTCTTCTGTTCATGCTCGGAACACTCTGTTTGAATCCCGCGACGTTACCTGGGTTTCCCGCATGGCTGCTGGTTTCGTCCCGGCCTGAAGCCGCCTGCGCGGATTCGCAGGAGCCCCTCGGCTCCACTTCTGCAGGTCAGGTTAATCGAAGCGTGAAGTCAGCAATCGCCTGATTACGGCCTGCGCCAGCTTCTCCTACGCTCGACCCCGATGCCACCCCAGGGCGGACCGGAACACGTCCGGGGACTGGCAGGAGGGTTGATCCCTCCGAAACGAACACTGTCAGCGATTCAGCCGTCGTCGGTCGCCGACGCTCACATGCGGCACACGTTGTGGAAAGGATGGTTGCCATGACCGCGGTATGTAGCCCCGCCCCACTCACGGCTTCGCGCGACACCTGCCGTTCTCTCCACGCAGCCGCGGCCATGTGCGCCCTGCTGCTGTTGACCGGATGCCAGAGCACCATGCCTGCGCGCACCGTCGTTTCGCCCCCTGACGATGACGTGGTTCTCGGGGCCGGCGACACGATCGATATCAAGTTCTTCTATTCGCCGGAGATCAACGACACACAGACCTTACGACCCGACGGGAAGATCTCCCTGCCGCTGCTTGGCGATGTCGCGGCCGCGGGAAAGACGCCCGAGGAACTCGCCAGGGCCCTCACCGCACTATACGTCCCGCTGATCGAGCGGCCGAAGCTCACAATCATCGTGCGCCATATGGAGAGCCGCAGCGTCTATGTCAGCGGGTCCGTGCTGCGTCCCGGCCGGGTGGAAATGCCCGCCCGGCTCAGCCTGCTTGAGGCCATCCTCCAGTCCGGGGGCTTCGATCCCGCCACCGCCAAACTATCCGACGTCCTCGTGCTCCGGATCGAGAACGATGCGCAGCAGGGATTCCTGGTCGACATCAGCGACGCCATGAAGGGGGCGGGCGGCAAGCCTTTCTACCTGCACCCGCGCGACATGGTCTACGTCCCGCAAAAAACCATCGTCAAGATCGACCAGTGGATCGCACAGTACATCAACGGAATCGTCCCGCAGTTCCCGTTCCGTGTCACACGCGTCACCAGCACCGGCTCTTTCGAGGTGGACTTGACTCAGTATCGACGCTGACGCCCGACGGACGTCCGGCAACAGGAAGCACAGTCTACCTTCCGGTGCCTCAGGTATCGAAGCGCGCCGGGGCACGACGGGGCTCAGTCGATCGAGCCTGATTCACGCGCGAAGTAGTTGCGACATCCGCTACCCCGATGGAATTGAGACATAAGAACTGGATCACCTTCACACCCGTGGCGTTCCGCGGTGATGAGCAGACTTTCTTCAGCCGGGACTCCGGCCTGTGCTGCCGAGCCCTCCAGGCGCTAGGGGGCCGCGTGAGAGCCGTCATGCCCGAGCCCGCCTGGGATGACGAACCTGATGTCTTGCGAGTCCCGTACAGGCAATTGAGCGACCGGTCGTTCTGGCGGCTGAGCCATGCGGATGCCGTCATTTCGTATTCCTGGGGCTATCCGGAATACGCACCGATTGTCGGAGCGATCAAAGAAGGCGGGCCGAAGCTCTTCTTGAACTTGGATACGACGGGCGTAATCAGCCCGTTCGTTCGACCGGCGGCCTACATCCAATCGATGTTCTGGTATGAGAGACAGCAAAAGAGCGGCTTCTTGAGAGGATCGCTCGGGGCGCTCGCCCGATCCGCATGGCATGGCGTCACGCTGCGGAGGGATCTATTGCGCTTGCGGCACATGAGCTGTGCGGATGCCGTCGGGGTGGTTTCTCCAATCGCTGCCGAACGGGTGAGGCGATATGCGCATTGTTTCGGCCGGAATGACATTGCCCGGAAGATACATTACGTCCCCCATCCGGTTGATCCAGCCATGCATTACAAGGGCTGCGCAAAGCAGGCAGCGGTTATTGCGGTGGGGAGATGGGACGATCGCTTTCAGAAGCGGCCGGAGGTATTGGTCGAGGTAGCGGCAAGAGTGCTGTCGCAGCGGCCGGACGCGCGGTTCATTATTGCCGGAAAGGATGCTGTTCGATACGCGGGAGAAATCGCGGGAACGGCTCCGGGAGCTCACGATCGGGTCGTCGGTTATGAGCGGCTGGAACACGATCAGCTCTGCCGGCACATGAGTCTGTGTCAAGTCGCGCTGTGCACTTCACGGTACGAGAGTTTCCACATTGCCTCAGGTGAGGCGCTTCTGTGCGGCTGTTGCATCGTTGCGCCGCGCTCGCCTCATTTGCCGTCGTTTCCCTATTTTTCAGATGACGGCCGGTCGGGGCGGATCGCAGAAGACAATGTCGCGGCCCTGGCGGATACTGTTCTGGCGGAACTGGACGCCTGGCGGAACGGAAAGCGCGATCCGGCTGCCAGCGCGCACATGTGGCAGGGCCGAATCGGTGCACGTGCCGTGGCCAGGCAGATCGACGCCCTGCTTTCGCTGTCGAAAAGTGCTGCACCGGGCGGCGCAGCTTAACGCGCTGGCGCCCGACGGCTGACGGCAACAATGTCGGCGCACACAGCGCGGCAGTGTTCGGCAATTGAATCCCAGTCGTAGTTTGCCTCAACAAAAGCGCGCGCGCGCTTCACGAGCCCGTCGGCCAGAGCAGGGCCGTCGAAGATCCGTCCAATGGCCAGGGCGAACGCTTCCGGCTCCTCGGCCAACAGAAGCTCCACGCCATCGGTGGCACCCAAAC
The DNA here is from genome assembly GCA_964424705.1 of uncultured Victivallales bacterium. Lineage (GTDB taxonomy): Bacteria > Verrucomicrobiota > Kiritimatiellia > UBA8416 > CAYRKB01 > CAYRKB01. Next base: position 28,915 of record CAYRKB010000022.1, on the reverse strand, counting down.
CCTCCGCGCCCTTGGCCGTGGATACCACCGGCCGGCCGCAGGACATGGCCTCCACGATTTTGAGCCGCGTTCCGCCGCCTACGCGCAGCGGCACAACGCACACCCGCGCGGCGCGGTAGTGCTCCACCACGTCGTCGACCTCGCCGACAAGCCGCACGCCCGGCATCGAGGCGACGTCCCGCAGCCCGCTGCCCGGCGACCGGCCGATCACTTCAAAGACTGCCGCAGGGTGCCTCTTTAGAATGAGCGGCAAGATCGAGGTCGCAAAGTGGCGCACGGCATCGACATTGGGCGGATAGCGAAGAGAGCCTACGTAAAGCATCTTGTGCCCTTCCCGGAAAGGCAGCATCGGTCGTTCCTCAAGGTCCACCCCGTTGCGGACGACTTCCGTCCGGATACCGGGATGGCGCTGGAGAAGAAGGTCGCGGTCCAGCTGCGACGTCAGGATTGTGCAGTCGGCCGTGCGGACCATGGAGTCCTGCACACGCTGCAGCCGCCAGGCGTCAAAAAGCAGCAGGGCCCGCCTCCAACCTGCCGGGAGCAGTGCGGCCTGGCTCTGCAGGAGTTCGGCCTCCAGATTCTGGAGCACCAGGACATGCGCCCCCGGTCCACGGAGGATGAACGGCCAGTACCAGGCGAGCATTGAGCTCTCGATCATGGTCAGGTCAAACCTGCCACGATCCAGGAGTTGCCCGAGTCGGCGGCGCATAGATCGGAACGCCCAGCCCGCGCACGATACGGGGTAGCGGCTGAAGAGGAACTGCAGCCCTTTGACAACCTTTGTGGCAAGCCCCGGGCGCGGAATGTGCAGGTTTTCCAGGGTGATGCGGGCGTCGGCGCAGACGCGCCGCTGTTCACCTGTAAGCGGCGCCAGCGTGCGGGAAAGCATGGTGACCTCAAAATCCTCCGCCAGGCGACGGCAGAGGTGCCAGGTCCGCAGGTCCGATCCGCTGCGCTGCGGATAAGGCAGGGTCTGGACAACGTCCAGCAGACGGTGCGTTCTATGCGTTTCAGCCATGGCGCTGCTCCAGAAGGTTCCGGTAAACGATTTCGATCTGCGCGCCTTGGATCGGCTCTGCAAATCGGGCGACGGCAAGCTCCCGGGCCCGGACGCCCATGCCGGCCGCGACCGCGGGATTGGCGATGAGTTGCAGCACTGCGGCCGCGAACGCGGCCGGCTCCGGCACAGTAACCCGCCCGACATCCCCGGCGCGCACCAGGTCAGCCACGTCTCCCACATCCGTGCAGACCGTGGGGCGGCCGGCCGCCATGTAGGAACCGATCTTGTTTGGCCAGCGCGCGAGGTTGACCGGGTTACGCTTGAGCGGCAGCAGGAAGACGTCGGCTGCCGCCAGAAGCGTCGGCAGCTGGGCATCGGTGATCCATCCCGTCTGGATCACGCGATCCGCGAGGCCAAGACGCGAGGCCGTCGCGGTCACAGTCTCATCCCGGCGACCGATGACCACAAAGCGGAGATCGGGCCGACTCCTGAGCATGATGGCGATGGCATGGAGCGAGAAATCCAGATCGAACTGACCCCCGCCAAGAAATCCCACCACCGGCGCCCCGTCAGGTATGCCCAGCTCGCGCCGTCCGGCCGCCGCAGCCTTCGGCACGACGTGTTCGACATCGGCACTGCCCGGAATCAGGTGAACGCGGGCCGCGGGAATACCGAAATCGATCGCCCGCCTGCGCAGCCAGCCGCTGATGACCGTGACGGCATCCGCCCGGCGTCGCAGATCGCGCTCGATGAAGTCCATGACGAGTCGCAGAGGCCCGCCCAGGATGCGGTACAGCAGGGCCAGACGATACGGACTGTACTCCGCCCCCCGGAAGCCGCCTCGGCCGTAGTGATCGCAGCCGTCGACGACCAGGACGGGGCGCCCGGCGTGACCCGCGAGATAGATCGGAAAGGACACGTTGGGGTGGTGCTCGAACGTATGCACGACGTCGTATCCGCCATCGTGCAGCTCGCGCGTCCGGCGACGGATGTCGCCGGGCCCCCAGCCGTACATCCCTGAGAGCCGCGCCATCGCCCACCGGCCTTCCAGTTTGCGTGTCGTCTCGATGACGCGCACTCCATCCTCATCCTCATCGACCCCTGTCACGCCCGCAGCGCCCGCAACGCACATAAGCGTGACGCGATGCCCTCCCCTGGCAAGACAGCGCGCCCACGGGTAGGCGCGGTAGTACGTTCCTTCGTGTCGGCGACAGAACAGCAGCATCAAGATCTTTAGCGAACCACTGCGGCTCGTCGACATCCCTCTTGCCGTCATACGGTGCACCACCCCGTGTTCCGCTCTCGGTCCCTAAGGCACGACATGGAGGTTCGTTGGCGCCATCGGCGCCGCCGGCGCCGCCGGAGCCTTAACCGCATATTCATAGGCGCCGATCGTCCACGCGCCCGAAGCCGGTCTTGCGATTCCCTGAATATCGCTGCCGAAGGCTGCTCCAAGATTTGCGCCCCCGCCGATGGCCCCGGACGTCGCCGAGACCGACAGCCCCGTCGGAGCAGCTCCGTTCGTCGAGCTGACCTGCGTGGGCGGCTGTGTCACGGCCGAAAAGGCGGGCGACGTGTTGCGCGCCGACGGCTCGTAGGCAGCGACGTTCGCCACGGTATAGGTGCTGCCGTCGTTCACGACGGCATTGCCGGTGCCGCCCTCGTGCCAGTACAGGTTGTTGCCATGAGCGAGTGAGCCGTTAAAGCCCGAGTTGACCGCCAGCGCGACCGTCGTGCCGGCGGTCGCGTGGCAGAACAGGTTGTTGTACGCCTGGATCTCGGTGTTCACACACTCCGGCCGCAGCTCCAGTTCGCCCTTGCTGGTATCGCCGCCGCCCTTCACGTTGCGGAAGAACGTGTTGTTATAGATGCGAAACCGTGTACCGGCAGCGTACGAGTTGTACGGGTGGATCGCCACGCCGGACTTGACGGCATTGTAGACGATGTTTCCATAGATATCGTAAAGGAGCTTCTTGCCTGACTGATCGACGGTGAACAAAACGTTCCACATGCCTGAGTTCGCGATCACGTTATACCGGATCTGGTTGGTGCCGGTGTCGTTCCCATATTTCCCGAATCCAAAGATGCACGCTTCCGTGGTGGTTTTGTCTTCCAGGTAGTTGTACTCGAAGACGCAGCCGCTGCTGCCGCTGCAAATCTGCAGCGCGCTGTTCGCGCTCGGAAAGCGGCCGCCGGCGTAGGCGTTCTTCACAACGTTGTTCCGCCACGTGATGTTAATCAGCGGGAAGGAGGAGTAGTGGTTCAGCCCGTGCGCCGCGTAGTCGGACACTTCGTTCCCCTGAATGAGACAGTCGGAGACCGGGTACCCTGAGCTGCCAAGCCAGATGCCGCAAATGTACTTCGTGGTATCGCCCCCCAGGTTGCGCATTGTCATGTTAAGGATCTGCACATTGCTGAGGGCGGCATCATCCCGGCCGACGAAAAGGCCGGTGGTGTTCTGCGCGTAGTCACTGTGCCCGCCGTCGATGATGAAGTCCCGCATCGTAATGTAACTGCGCTGGACCGTGATGAAGCCGCACGCCGTTCCTCCGCCCGTGCGTCGGATGATCGGCTTGGCGCCGCTTCCATAGTCATCGCCCCGCAGCGTGATGGGGGCATTGCTGGACGTTCCGCCTTTCGTCACGTACCAGTAGTCGCCGCTGAACGACAGGTTCCAGACGCTTCCCCTTTCCATGTGAACCGTGTCGCCTCCGGTCAGTCCGCCCCAGGCACTTTTCACCTTGTCCATCGTCGCCCACGGGGCCGTTGCGCTGGTCCCGGGATTCGCATCGCCGCGGGCCGGGTTAACCGAGGAAACGTAGTAATCCGCGCCCCAAACAGAGTTCGCGACCAGAGCGGCCGCCAGCATTGCCAGTTTCGCTTTCATGTGTTTCTCCGTCCTCCTTCCCCAGTTACTTTTACTAAGCATTAGCCCCGCTTCGCAGACCATCCCACAGCCGGGTCCCCGCATCGGCCAGCCGCCCCATGTAGCTGCGGACCAGCGCCCGTTCCCGCTCCTGCCACACCCCGGTTGCTGCCGCCAGCGCAAGATAGAGCACGGATCCGGCGCCCATGACGCCCAAAAGAAGCCAGAGGTCGTTGATCCGCTCCCGCGGCAACAGCAGCAGGAGCAGAAGCACCGGGGCTGCGGCCAGCAGCGGACGAAAGTAGGCGTCACGGAGGAGGCGCAGGTTCGTGATGCCGACAACGTGCCGGTTCACGTAGATAATGAACGGTATCGTCACGGCGATGCAGCTCGCCAGGTACGCGCCCGCCACACCGCTGATGCCGGCGCGCAGGCCCATCGGAACGATCAGCGCCAGGAAGATCACCGCGTGCGCCAGCGACGCAAGCCCGACAACCTTGGGCCTGCCCACGCCATTGGTGACAAACGTCGGAATGTTGGTGGTCACATCAATGCAAACGGCAACAGTCAGCAGAACCATGCAGAGCCCGCCTTCCCTGGCGAAGCCAGGGCTCATCCAGAGGTGCAAGAATCGGGGGCCAAGCACCAGGACCGGAAGAAGAAGAGCCGTCGCACCTGTCAGAATCAGGCGAGACGCCGTGATATAGAGTTCCTGAATGGTTGTCGCGCGTTGCTGACCATGAAGTTCGCTGACGGCGGGAAAGACAACGACCCCTGCCCGCCCGATCAAGCCCGTGATACGGTTCAACACAGTGAACGGGATCACGAAGTAGGTCACGGCCGAGACTGTGAGCATCGCCCCGATGATCAGCAGATCGAGCTGGCGGTTCACGATGTCGGTGACGCGGCCCATCAGCGAGAACATCCCGAACCCGAAGACACGCTTCATCATCGGACGATCCAGGCTGAAGGCGACGCGGAGTCCGGGTTGAAGACGGCGGATAACGGCAACGTGAATAATGAGAACAACGAAAGGCACCACGCAGTTCAGGACGACGATCGGAAGCAGGCCGCGGCCCAGAAAGAGCAGAATGGCTGTTCCGATGCTGGTGGTCACGCCCATGGCAGCGTTGATGAGACTACTCACGTCATACCGGTTCATTCCGTTGAGGACTGCGGTGCTGAGGGTCAGGAGCATGGTGAAGAAGAACCCGGCGGCGGCGACCACAAGGGAGATGCGGGTCACGTGAATCATGTCCGGCGGAATCTTGAGAACCGTGCCCGCGAGCACACCGGCCAGAGCCGCGACGAGGGCGGCCCCGAGGGCGGCGACGACGAGAAAGATGACAGCCGCGACCCCGAGCAGCGTGTTCGCGCCGCGCAAGTCGCCGGCGCCGAGGTGCTCGGCCATGTACTTGATAACCGCGTCACCGAGGCCGAGGTCAAGCAGGGCAAAGTAGCCGACGACCGAAGTGACGAGGGCAAGAATGCCGTAGGAAGACTCGCCCAGCGTCGCCACGATGTACGGCCAGAGAACCAGGTTCAGGGCCAGCGGCACAAAGGAGGTGACCGTGTTGACAATGGCATTCTGGAAAGCACGTTCTCCCAGTTTCATGGCTGCCGCTCCCGCCGGACGTCCGCCGCTTCACGGTAGATCCGCTCAAGATCGTCCAGATGCCGCTCCTTCGAGAACACCTTTGGCGTCCGTATCGCCGCCTGTCGGCCAAGTTGTTCCCGGCGCGCCGGGTCCGTCAGCAGGGATGCGATCCCCCGGGCCAGCCCCGCCGTATCGCCGCGCCGCACCATGATGCCGGTCTCATCGTGAACGAGCCATTCCCCGATGCCGCCGACGTCGAAGCCGACCACGGGGGCCCCTCGCGTCATCGCTTCGACGCCCGACAGCCCGCAGCCTTCCGGATAGATTGACGGCACCACCGCAATCGAGGCCTTGCCGTAGAGTTCTGAGACCTCGTTGCGCTTCAGGAACCCGACCAGGCGCACGCGGCCGCTGAGCCCCGCCGCGCAGATCAGCGCCTCCAGGTCGCCGCGCATCGGCCCGTCGCCGGCAATGACCACTTCAAAAGACAAATGCGCGATCTGCCGCAACGCCTGGAGGAGGTGCCGGAGTCCCTTCTCCGGCGTCAGGCGGCCGCTGAAAACAATCAGCGGGACGGCGTCCTGCGCCCGCGAGGCGGGCGGGGGCTCGGTATCGACGAACAGCTGCAACCGGCGGATGCGCCCTGCGGCCGCGCCGCCCTGCAAAGCCAGCTGCTGAATGTGGCGGCTGTAGACAACAATCCTGTCCCAGCGGCGCACTTCCTTCAAAACCGCCAGCGCGGAAGGATAGAGCGACCAGGCGGCCAGGCGGTCCGTGAGGTTATTGCCGGCGGCGGCGTAGCAGCGCCCCCAGCAGCGCCACCCCATGACGATGTTGCATACAGTCTCCGACCGGCCGATGAGCTGGGTCGCTGCAGAGGGGGGCGGCTTGGTGCAGAATGGCCGGCAGTCATGGATGGACTTGACCATCGGGGCGCTTCGCCGGAGCAGTTGCAGCGTCGGCAGAGCCATGAGGTTGTGCACGTGGATGACATCGGGCGCCATGGCGCGCAGGAGTTCGCGGATGCGGTCCAGCGCCAGACGGCGGCGGCGGCGGTTTTCCAGAAAGCGCTTGCGCAACGGCGGCGCATCCAGATCGGGGATCTGGTGGACGCCGGCGACGTGCGATTCCTGCCCGCCCGGCGAGCTGCGGGTCAGGACTTCGACCGTGTGGCCCCGGGCTTGCAGCGCATCGCGAAGGATCACCAGGTGCTGCTCCACGCCGCCGGAGGCAACCTGGCCCACGGGACAGTCGTTGGCGAGAAGGATCTTCACGGAGCCGACCTCCTTCCGGCCAGCGCATGTGCCGGCACTGCGGCCGACCGCGCAAGCACAGTCATCATCGCGGCGAATAGCGCGATCAGGAGCGTCTGGTGGGCGTACCAGGGCACCGGGCCGGTAAGAAACATGGCGGCCCAGAGGCCGGTCGTGGCGGCGAGACCCGCGCCAAGATCCCAGGCGTGCGTCCGGGCTGCCCTCCTGCGAAACCCGCGCAGGCATCGGGCCAGCAGGCCGGCGCTCCAGAGCACGCAAAGCAGCCCGGCTACGCCGGTCTTCATCCACACGTAGAGGAAGGTGTTGTGAACGATGTTTGTCGGTACGCCGTCGTTCTTGTACAGGCCCAGCGGCGTGTGGCGGGCCCCCAGCCCCAGCCCCGCCAGCGGCGCGGTCATCAGATCGCGAAGCACCTGCCGGGATTCAAGCGCATGGTACACATTGCTGTCTTGGGCCGGATCAAAAGACGACACGAAACGATCAGAGATGCCGCCGGCCAGGCGGCTGCCTGTGAATGCGGCGACGAGTACGGCGGCGGCTCCCGTAAGCGCGAGCACCGTCATGGTCACGCGGATACGCCGCTTGCCGGCGCGGCTGGCAAGAAACACAAGCATGCCGCAGGAGAAGAGCAGCCCGCCCCACTGGGCCCTGCGATAGGCAAATACAACGGCAAAGATCATCGGGACGGCGGCGCACCAGGCAAACCAAGGCGGTATGCGGCGGGTGAAAGCGTGGCCGCCGGTGGCGATGATCACCATCAGCAGCGTGATGAACACAAGAAGATCGGCCGAGTCCATGGTCACAACCCTGTAGGACTCCTCGCCGGCGACCTCGTACGGCCAGCCGCGACCGGCGACAAAATAGGCGGACAGGATGATGGCCTTCAGGGCCGCCACAACCAGCAGGGCTCCGAGCATTCGTTCGACATCCTCCCCGGTCCGGATGACCTGAATGCACAAGTAGAAACAGAGCGCGGGCAGCAGGAAGGCGATGAAGTCAGTCTGCAGCATTTCCCGGTCGTTGCCCCTCGCCAAGCCCACGCACAGCGCCAGAATCAAAACGGCGAGCCAGACGCCCAAATAGCCAAGGCTGCCCGCCGGCGCATCATGGCGCAGAAGCGCCGAACGTACGACCATCATGACAAAGAGGCCCAAGAAACAGGTTGTCCCGATCGACGGCAGCCCCGTAATCGTATCGCTGTCGGCGATGGCGAAGAAGTCGACCGCCCCCTGGCCGGCTGAGTCGGTCAACATGATAAACATGGCGAAGAAGAGCATCAGCGCCAGACGCGGATGCGCGAGGGCGAGCACCGCCCCGAGTCCTGCGGCCATCAACATCGCAAAGGCGGGCGCGGGCAGGGCCGCGGCGGAGCCGCTGGCGATGGCGGCAACGACGGTGCCCGCCATGGCGGCCCATTTCCAGGGCGAAACAAACCAGAGGCGTGTGGACGCGAATCGTGTCACGTCTCGTGCCCTCCGCCAGCGGGGAACTCGATCATCCTCTTCATGATTGCGACGTACTCGGTCCGTGCGCACGACCAGCGGACGGCTTCAAACCGCCGGCCGGCCTCTTCCGCCAGCCGGGCGCGGCGGGCTGGATTGTGGTAGAGTTCAAGGATTCGTGCCGCAAGATCGGCGTCATCCCCCGGCGTGAAGAACGCGACGCAACCCTCGTCCATCGTTTCGGCGATGGCCGGAAACCGTGCGGCGAGAATCGGGATTCGCAGGGCCGCGTACTCGAAAAGCTTGTTGGGCTGGCAAAGCTCGGAGAACGGGCCGGGCGCGAGTGGAACCAGGCCGACGTGCGCCTTCAGGAGATGCATCGGCACCTCCGCATACGGCACGGGCGGATCGAACGACACCATGTCGCCGCACCCCAGGCCCGCGGCCAGGGCATGGAGATGCGGGCCGGTTTCGCCAGAGCCAAGGATTCGCAGATGAAGGCCCGGAATGCGGCCCCTCAATCGCGCCACCGCCCGGATTGCCACGTCCTGCCCGTACCGCGGCTGCAGCGTCCCGTGGGTTATCAGGCAGAAGCCGGGGTCCGGCGCCGCAGCCGATGGTGCGCGGAAGCCCTCGGCGGGCACATTGCGGACAACGTCCAGCTTCGCGGGATTCGCCCCTCGTTCGATGAAGCGCCTGCGGATGGTGTCGTTCACGGTGATCGCATGATCCGCGTACCGGATGGCCCATCGCTCCAGGGTCACGAGGGCCTTCAGCAGGAAGGGCGATGCGTCCGCGCCGGCACGGGTCCGGTAAAGCTCGGGCGCCGGCTCGTGCAAGTCCAGCAGAACGCGTGTGCCCCTTAGCATCCGCAGCGGCCAGGTGACAAACACCAGCGCATCCGGCATGGTGTTGACCTGAACGGCTGCATATCGGCGTCGGAGCCCAAGGCAGGTCAGGCTCCACGCCATGAGCAGCATGGAGAGGGCATATTCGAGCAAGTAGCGGGCCGTGGACCCTCTCCGGTGGCTGTGCCCGAGGCGATACACGTTGACGCCGTGCACACAATCGCGGGCCGACTGCCCTTCCCCGCGCAGGCAGATAACGTCGACATCAAATCCGCTGTCGCGCAGCGTGGTCGCTTCCTTGTAGACGCGTACGTCGTCAGGAAAGTAGAAATGCCTCAGGATAGCGATACGCGGGCGGGGCGTGTTCATGCCGCGGCTCCAGGCGCAAGTGCGCCGTTGCTGTCTATTGGGACAACCAGCGGACCATTCCCGACCACAGTGACATCGATCCATCGTGATGGCGCACCCGGCAGATGAACCCGCAGGAGCAGGCCGGGCGTGCCGTCAGGCCCCGGAAACCCATGAATATCGACGACCATCCGGCCGGCTTCCCAACGCACGCCCGCAATGGTGACGGCGCGACGCTTGCGGAACCAACGCACCGCGGCTCGCGCGGTAGCCAGCCAGACGCGACGTTCGCGCAGATCCGTCAGGATGCGGGCGTAGATCCGGCCCCACAGCCGCTCGGGCTCCAGGCTGCGCCCGTGCCACAGCAGTGTAAGGGCGCCTCCCTCCGCGCAGGCGTGCTCGACAAAGCCCTGGTAGATCCGCCAAGCTTCCGCCTCGGTCAGGTCCAGCCCGTCCGGGCGAAACATGGCCACGTCCTGCATGTGCAGGGGGAGTTCGAGCAGGTGTCGCGCGAACAGGGGCCGGAACGCCTGGCTGGTTCCTGAGCGATAGCCCACTTCATCGTTGTATCCGCAGGTGGAGTCGTAGTCGAAGCCCGCCCGGTCCAGAGCCACGAAAGCGTGAGGGTCGAAGCAAAGCCAGTGCATCCGGACGCCGCTGCAGGGAGCGCGCGTGACGCTGGCGATCCGGTCGCGCTCACACCCGGCCTTCCTCTCGTCCAGCCAGGCATCGATGCCGTGCAGGGCCACCTCGTTGCCCTCGGCGACGCAGGCCGCCACGGCAGGGCCTATGTCGGCCACGTCATAGGCGGCGGCGCGCCGTTCGGGGTGCGGCAAGGTCACCCGTTCGCCCAGCCTTCCCTTGAAAGGCAGCAGAAAGTAGGTCGAGCGCGCCGGTTTCTCGACGCGGCGGTAGCGGTCGAACGGCATCCACCGGTCCGGCAGAAGCCGGAGATGCACGAGCGGCAGGGCGAGCGCGGCGGCCCAGTTTCTGAGCACGCCGCCGAAGGACAGACGCCCCCGCAGAAAGCGACGGACGGAGCCGAGGGTGGCGCGATATAGGAAGCCCTGGACGGAATGGTCGAAGCCGTGCCGACGGATGCCGGCGAAGTCCACGTCGTGGGTGAGGCAGGCAATGCAGGCGTGCCCGGCTGGCACGGGAGGGATTTCAATCAGCGTAATGCCCGCCTCCACGATCCAGCGGCGGACAATCTTGATATAGCGGTCCAGGGTCGGGATGCGGGCGTATTCGCGCGCCTGCCCGACCTCGAGCAGGAACGCGACCTCCTTGAATAGCTCAAGGCCCAGGCGGATGACGCGACACGCGCCGATATCGGCGGCAAAGGCGACGGCAGCCCCGTTCCCGGATCGAGCAAGGAGCGGCATCCTGCCGGGAAAATCGATGACGCGGCCGAAGGCCTGCAATTCGCCGATGGGGCTCGTCAGGGCGCCTCCGGCGGTGACGGCGCCGGAGGCCAGGCCCCCGCCCGGTGGGGCGGCGGCCACGATCAGCAGGCGCGCATCCACAGGAGGCATCTCGGCCGTGGCCACAATGACCACGTCGTAGACTCCTCCGGGCTGCCAGAATTCCCACGGAGTCTTGAACACCTCAAAAAATTCCGAGGCGGAGTGCCTGTCGTCTTCCGTGACATGGACGCCGATCATAGGCGCTCTCCCGGGTTGCTCCGCTTGAGTCTGACAATGTCGAGCAGGCGGGTCATCTGTTCCCGGCGGAGGTACTGAACGAAATCGGCCGGCAACTTGAGAGGCGCGCGGCAAGATGCGGCCCAGGCATAGCCGGCCAGCATGCAGACAGAGCCAAGCATCCAAGGCCAGTCTAACAGGCGGCGCAGGCTTCGAGCCACGAAGAAAGCCGGGTGGTACCCCAGGCGGTAGTCCTCAGCGCCGCTGTGAAAGAAGATGCCCAGGACCCCGTGGTTTTCGGAGCCGATCGGCCGGTGATGAAGAAATCTAAGCTCGGGAAAGGCGCGCACCGTCCATCCCTTCATGCGGGCCGAGACCTCAGCCGCCGCGTCAATTCCGCCCCGCAGCGCCATGTAGCCGCCGATGGCAGTAAAGCACTCCCGGCGGAACATCTGGACCGCCCCGCTGACGCTCCAGTTGACGTTGGTGACCGCCCGGACGAAGCGGTCCCCTCGCCGGTCATACAGGATGCCGCCGGCAATGCCGAGATGCGGATCACTTGAGAAGCGGCTGAGCACGCCTGCGTAGTAATCCGGCTTAAACGAGACGTCGGCGTCGAGCACGGCAACATACGCGTGCGGCAGGCCGCGGATGCTGGCGTAGCCCGCGTTGATTGCATTCGCCTTAGATCCGAAGTTCCTCTCGGCATCGGCGTCAACGCGCAGCAGTTCAATGAACGGATGGACGGCCGCATACCGCAGCACGATGGCGTCGGTTGCATCCGTCGACCCGTCACTTACGATCAGCCACCTGACCGGGGGATGCGTCTGGGCGACAACCGAACGAAGGGTCAATTCGATGTACTCCGCCTCGTTCCGCGCTGCCGTCACGATCACATAGGGAGGAAGCACGGCGGCGCGCGCCGCTGCGAAAAAGGCCGTTGTTGACGTCGCCCGCTGCATTCAGACCATTCTCCTTTCGGATTCCTTCCAGCGCCGCGCACCCTCTCACGCGCGGCGATAGAGCCACCCCGGCACGTAGAAACGGCGTTTGTTGAGGACGGCGCCGGCGACCTCCACACAGGTCTCCCGCAGTTGCTCCACCGCGTTCCTGGCCACCTGCCAGCGGGTCTTCTCGGCCTCGATGACGAGCACCACCGCACGCATGGTGCGCGCCAGCTGGATGGCGGCTGCCCCTTCGCAGAGAGGTGGCATATCCAGTACAACAAAGCCGTATCCGCGCTCCTCAATGCGGCGAAGAGCCGCGGCGAAGCGCGTGGTCGCAGGAAGCACTTCCTCGCGAAGCCCTCCCCCCGGCGCATCGATGGCTTCCATGGCAACCAGTCTCTGCTCAACCCGCCGGACCATGACGCTCACTTCGGAGTCGGCCTGCGGCTCGACCAGGGCATCCCCAAGGTAGGTCGTGCCTTCCCCGGCCTCGCGCGCGTTGGCGTTCAGGTAGATCACGTTGTCCGCACCTGCATGGCGGGCGATGGTGTGCGCCAGATTCAGAGCCACCGCTGTGACACCTTCCCCTCCATGGCAGCTTGTAACGCCGATCAGGCAGGGCCCGGATTCGCCGGGATCCATCGGTGCGAACAGCCGGTGCCGCAGCGTCTCGAAGTAGTCCTCGGGGTCCCGCGTGGCGGCCAGCCCGGCGCGGACCTGCCGGCGCCGTATGGCAGCCAGAACCGACCTGTTCCTGGCGGCGGACGGCGCCATGGAGTGTACCCGGGGGATGGCAACCAGCGTCCTCAGACCGAGGCGGCGGGTGACGTCCTGCGGCCTCCGGAACGTATTGTCGAACTGCTCCGACATGAAGGCCAGGCCGACGGCGCCGCCAATGGCAAAAAGGAGGGCCATGGCAAATTTGAGCGGCTTCTGCGCGGGCTCCGGCTGGAGCGGAGCGGATGCGGCCTCCACGATACGGATGTTGGAAATGTTGCTTTCCTCCAGGGCCTCATCGATGCGCGCCTTCTCAATCGTGGTCGCGTAGTTCCTGACGCTGGTCTCAAGCTGCGCGCGTTCGCGCTGTAGATCCTGGATGCGCGTTTCGTACGTCTTGAGCCTGTCGATCTGGCCACGGATCAAGGCTAGCTGCTTCGTAATGGAAGCCTGCCTGGCGAGCAGCGACGCAAGCGTGGCGCGCTCTGTCTGCAAGGCAGAGCTGGCATCCTCGAATGCCTTCGGCGAAAGAGGCGCCCCGCCGGCGCCCGGGAAAGCGGAGCGGGCCAGCGTCAGCTGCAGCATCTGCACCTTGGCGGCCGAGGCCCTCACGTCCGACTCCACGGAGCTCCCGTCCTGCTGGAGCCGGTCGCTCCGCTCGCCCAGGCTTCTGTTGTTAACCTCGAGCGAGACGCCGCCAATCTCCTGGTTCAGGGCGTTCAGCGCCGCCTCGGTGTTCATCAGCTCTTTCCCGAGCTTCTCAGCCTGCGCGGTGAAGAAAGACCGCACGCCGGGGGTCCGGCGCACTTGCACCCGCTTGGCGAGGTACAGATCGGTCAGCGTGGCGACCAGGCGGCGCGCCAGGCGGGGATCCTCCGAGGTGGCGGTCACGGCGATAACATCGCTGCTCTTAAGGACCTCAAGCTGGATGCAGCGTGTCAGGACAACTATGGCCTCGCCCTTGCGGTCCTGGTACGTGGCCGCGGGAGGGGCGCCCGCGCCGGCCGACAGCGACCACACCTTCTGCACGACAGCCTTGAGGCGCCGCTTCAGCGTGGCGAGCCGGCCGGTGTCCGGCCTTTCCGGCGGAACGATGTTGTCCAGGCCGATGGCGTCCACCAGCTGTTCGATAAGCTCCTGGCTGCGCAGAATCTCCACCTCTGAGTTGACCTCGCTGGTCCAATCCCGGTTGGCGGGAGTGAAGCCCGAGTCGGGGTTCACTGCGAGCGAGCGCTCGGGCGCGCGCTGCACGAGCAGCCGTGCGCTGGAAACGTACTTGCTGGGAGACATGGCCAACACGACGAGCGCCGTGAGGGTGACAACGAGAAAGAACGCCACCACCTTGAACTTGTGACGGAATAGGACGTGCAGCACATCCCGCATCGAGGCGGACTCCTGCGCTTCGTCCGCATCGGGGCCGGGGCCGGCCGGGGGCAATCTCGGTGTCGTATTCATGGCTGTGCCACTGGCGCGCTGCGTCAATGTCAAGGGGCCCTCCGTTGCGTGTGCTGCCGACCCGGGGCACGTCTAGCCCACACGTGTGCCACGCTACCACTGATTCCGAATTTGCCTAGAAGGCTTTCCCTTAGATTCGGCGACAAAAATCCTTAGCACCCGAAGTGCTTATAGAACAGCTGTCCCGCAGCCCGGCAGACAAAGGCGGGCGAATGGCGAATTACCGCCTGCAGCAGGGGCAGCAGCCGGGCCCTCCCGGACTCCGCCGGCCGTGACGACAGGAACGAATAGGTGAGCGGCACCTCCGTGGCACCCCAGCCGGACTTGAACGCCCGAAGCCCGCTGTTGCCCAGATGCGACTTGCCGAAGTCAAGCATCCGGTAGCCCTGCTCACACCCCCAGCGGATGGCCGTGGAAAGGAGCAGGGCGTTGGGCCGCAGGGGCAGGCCTCGCATGGACGACGCAGAATACTTGTATGTCAGCGTACCTCGCCAGTGCAGAAACACAGCTCCGGCCAGGCATTCTTCTTCGTGATACGCTAGCAGCACAAAACCAAGCCCCTGTCCGAACATCGTGCGCCCAAGCGTTTCAAAGAACCTCCACGGCTGGATGGGAACCCCCTGCCGCCGCCGCGTCTGCAGGTGCAGACGATAGAAAGCCTTCAGGTGTTCAGGCTGCGTTCCGCGAACGATGCGCACACCCCGGCGGTGCGCCATCTTGATATTCCTACGGTGCGCTACGTGAAAGCGACCGGAGACCGCCTCGGAGTCTGAGAAAAGAGGCAGCGCATGAAGGACGTGCCGCGAATACGACCGGATCAAGGGATGCGCCGGCAACCCGCAACGCAGCTCGATGCCGGGAGCGCCCTGGCCCATTGCTCGGCTGACCAGTCCCCGGGTCAGGCAGTCCACCGAGGCCTGGTCCCCCAGAGGCGCACAATGATCGGTGAAGGGCAGGGAGATCCATCGCCGGCCCAGCAAGCGGCCGCCCACTTCCTGCACGGGAAGGCCGGCGCAGATGCTGTTCGCTGGACCTGGCACGCCCACCACGAAGGAACGATAGCCGTAGCACTCGCTCAGGAGTCCCGTCCAGGCGGGGTGATGGAATATGTGGGCGCCGGGGTGATCTGACGAAAGTCCCTGCCAGCGAGGGTCCGCCACATCCAGCAGAATGGTCTTGTCAGCTCCGGACTCCATCTCTCTCCTTCCGGCCGTGCGGCCTCTCCACCCGGGCGAGCACGCCAGCGCCCGCCGGAACGTCAAGGCTCACCCGGCTGCCGGGATCGCGAGTTCCGCCCGCGCGCCTTTTGGTTTCGCAGGAACGACCTGCGTATGGCCGAGAACGCGGCGGATGGTCACACGGGCAAGCTCCTTGTACTTCAGAATCCGGTGAACCCAGAGCGCGGGGATATTGTCCGCCCTGAAGAAGCCGTAGGCCTTCTCGCACCCGAGCTGGCCCAGCGCATGCAAAGCCCCGCCCATCAAGGGGACGGCAAGGGCTTCGCCCCGGTGCTTGGGATCAATGAACATATCGAACAAATAGACATCCTTCCGCCCGGGCTCGATCCCGAGCACGTCGAAGTCGCGATGCGCGAGCTCCGCCTTCGTGGCCCCCCGCGGCGCATGCCAGATATCCCCGATCACTTTCCCGTCCCGCACCACGGCGTACGCGCCGAAGCCCCTGGCGAGATACTTGCGCGCCTTGTACCTCCGGCTGGCGACGGAGTAGGTCGCCGGGTTCTTCCTCCAACTCCCGGGCGTAATGCGCGCCAGCTCGACGTTGACCTTCCGCAGCAGTCCGTCGACGGCTGGAACCGTCGAGAGGTCGCGCTCGACCGGCACCAGCTGGCCGCGCCAGTACACGCCCTTGAGAAGCGCGCGGGCGCCCCCCCTCTCCCTCAGAGTATCCACCACCTGCCATATGCTCGCGAGCAGACTGTCGATCATGACGCCCTCCTCCCTTCGCCTGCAAACACCCGCTCCGCGTTGGTCCCGGCGATCCGGGCCAGGGCGCGCTGGGAATCCTGCCCCAGCGATTCCAGCGCGTGCATCAGGATGGCCACCCGCCCCCACACCGAGGCGTATAGCGCATCGGATCCGAACAGGATCCGGTCCGGATCCAGCCTTCGCAAGACCGCCCGGACAACCTCTAGCCCCAGCCCCGAAATATCAACGAAGAGGTTGGCATGCCGGGCCAGCAGCTTCTCCGCGGCGGGCAGGACCGCGGCCTCCGCCTCCCCGGGAGGGCAGTCATACGCCCCCGCGTGCGCCAGGATGACCGGCGCGCGGCTCAGCCCCCAGTCGATGGTCTCGAGCTTGTCGATCGTTGCGTACTCCGCCGCGCCGGCCGCTTGGAGCAGAAGGCTCCGGCCCCCGTGCACAAGCAGCGGCAGCCTGAGCCTGTCGCACGCTTCGAGCATCCGCTCGACCCGCGTCACCCCGCTGCGAGTGGCCAGGTTGATGCCGGTGCGGTTTGCGTGAAGTTTCACGGCCCGGATGCCGTGCTCAGCAACCGCCCCGGCGATGGCGGCCGGGATTTCGTCCTCGTCCACTGTGCCGGGAACGCAGTAGGAGAGCAGCAGCCGGTCGCATCCTCCGTACATTTCCCGGAGGCGGCCCGTCGCCCCGTCGCCGCTGTTGCCCGGCGGCAGCACGGGGTGCAGCACCGCGGACCGGATCCCGCACAGGTCCATCTGGTCGGTGAAGACCGGCGCCCCGACATGGCGATACTCCTGACGCAGCATGTGCACAGCCCACGCCGTCTGAAACTCCGCGCCCTGCGCGCTCCGATCGCCGCCATCCAGAGGCACGGGCGCGGCGGCGGGCGCCGCATAACACGGCCCCGACCTGATCCGGCAGACTCCGGCCCTGAACGGATCAGGCTCATACGCAGGCGGCTCGGCGAAGAGCTCACACGGATGGGCATGCACGTCGATCAGGCGGCAGGACCTGCCCACCTCGCGCGCGGCGCTCAGGTGCCGCTCAACCGTCTCCAGATCCAGGATCATTCGCGTGGCCCCCGGATAAAAGGTTCTGCCTGTCGACCTTGCCCCGATCGGTACGCGGGAGGCCCGGCAACGCGACCACCTTGCGCGGCACCATGTAAGCGGGCAGGCGGGCTGCCAACTCCCTCCGCACCTCGTCGGAGCAGCGCGATTCGTCCATGTCGACGAATGCGATCAACTCCGGAAGGCCGTCGCTGCCGGCTCTGCTCAGCACAACGGCGGCATCCCGCACCCACCCCAGCGACACCAACACCCGCTCAATGTCCGCAAGTTCGATGCGGTACCCCATGACCTTGACCTGGGCGTCGATCCGGCCAAGGTAGACGCAGTGGCCATCGGGCCGCAGCATTCCGCGGTCTCCCGTCATGAAAGCGCGCTTCAGAGAGCCGTCTTCCCCCGCCATCTCGCGAAAGGCACGCCGGCTCAGCTCCTCATCGTTCCAGTAGCCGGGCCCGACGCCGGCTCCCCGGATGCAGATCTCGCCCGGTTGCCCCTGCGGCACCGCAGAGCCCTCCTCGTTGAGCACAAGCAGCTCGGTGCCGTCGCGGGGCTTACCAATCGGGATCGCCTCCTCGGGCCCGCCCGGCACGGCGGGAACGCGATAGCAGGCCGATACGCCCGTGGTCTCGGTGGGCCCGTACGCGTTGAAGAACGTCTTCTCCGGGAAGGTGCGCATCCACTCGATCAGGTATTTCGCCGGCAGGGCCTCCCCTCCAAAGATCACCGTGCGCAGGCTCGGAATGCGGCCGCCTGCAAGGGCCCCCGTGCGAGCCATATACATCAGCAGCGACGCGACCCCCTTCCATACGGTCACCTCGTGGCGCTCCATGAACTGGATCAGCCTGGAGGGAAACGTGAGCGCCATCTCGGGCACCACGTAAAGAGCGGCCCCCGCCTTCAGCGGGCAGTAGATGTCGAACGTGGACATGTCGAAAGAAAAGGGCGCCGTGCCCAGAACGCGATCGCTGGGGCCGACCTCAAACATCTTCGCCGCCCAGTCGATATAGTCGCGCACGTTCCGGTGGGTGACGAGCACCCCCTTCGGCCGGCCCGTGCTGCCGGAGGTATAGAGCAGGTAGGCGTTGGCCGAGGGCGCGTTGCGGTACGCCAGCGGGGCGTCATCCAGCCTCTCGAGGTCGTCTTCGTAGATTTCCGGCGCCGCCGCGGCGCCGCCCGACGGACGCTTCACGCCCAGGGCGACAACGCGGGACGGGACCGATGCAATGCGCAGCGCCGACTCCACGGGCGGCAACGTCGAGGCGTCGCACACTACCACCTGCGGGGAGCAGTCGCTGAAGATGGCGGCCATGCGCTCCGGGGGCGTCTGGCGATGAACAGGAACATAGGCCGCGTCGGCTTTCAGCGCGGCCAGCGCCGCCACCACGGGCCGCGTGGACCGCTCAAGGCAAAACGCCACGCGATCGCCGGCGCGCACGCCCAGATTCCTGAGCCCGCAGGCCAGCCGATTGGTGGCGCGCGCCAGGTCGGAGTAGGAAAGCGCCGTGCCTGAATCGGCCACGGCCATTCGCTGCGGCGCCGTCTGTTCGCAGGCGCAGTCCAGATAGTGCTGGAGCAGGACGGCTTTCATCCACACCCCGTCAGTCTGGCAATGATGTTCCGCTGGACCTCGGAGGCGCCTGAATAGACCGTCGCCGCCACGCTGTCGCGCAGCTCCCGCTCGACCGGGTATTCGCGCATATAGCCGTAGGCCCCGTGAATCTGGACCGCCTCGAGGCATGCCGTTTTCAAGCTTTCGCTCACGAACAGCTTGGTTACGGACGACTCCAGCGCAGCCCGCTTGCCCTTGTCTTTGAGCCACGCAGTCCGGTACAGCATCGGGCGAGCGAGCTCGAGGTTCATCCGCATGTCCGCAATCTTGTTGGAGATCGACTGGAACTTGCCGATCGCCTGCCCGAACTGCTCGCGCGCGCGGGCGTAGGCGGTCGACGTCTCCAGCACCCGCTGCATCACGCCGGTCTGGCAGGCGGACAGCAGCACGCGCTCCCATTCCATCGACTCGGCAAACACGAGCGATCCCTGCCCTTCGTTGCCGAGGAGATTCTCGAACGGCACGCGGCAGTCGGTGAAGATAAGCTCCCCGTTCGGCAGCGACCGCAGCCCCATCTTTTCGAGCGGCCTGCCCTGCTCGAAGCCTTCCGTCCCCTTGTCCACAATCAGGCAGGAGATGCGCCCGAGAGACTTGCGGGCCGGGTCGGTCACTGCGAGCACCAGCGCGGCGTCCGCGACGGGCCCGTTGGAGATGAACATCTTGGTTCCGTTGAGCAGGTAGGCCCCCTCCTGCTTTTCGGCGCGCGTTCGGATGGCCCCGCTGTCGGACCCGGCCCCGGGCTCCGTGGCGGCGGTCGCGCCAATGCATTCGCCGCGGCTCATGGCCGGGAGGTACTTGCGCTTCTGGCCCTCGTTCCCGAAGAGGCTGATCTGGATCGCACAGATCAGGTGGGACGCAACGGCGTGCACGAGGCCGCCGTCCGTGCAGGCGTACCCGAAGGCGTCCATGATCGCGGCCGACGTCACCAGGTCGTAGCCCAACCCCCCGTACTCCTGGGGAACCGGCAAGGCCGTCAGGCCCTCGGCGGCCGCCTTCTTCCATTCCTCGAAGGGAAAGGTTCCGGCCGCATCATTCTCGGCAGCACGCGCGTTCAGCTCCTTCCGTGCGAACTTTACCACGCACGCCCGATACCCCTCCTGATCCTCGGTCAGCGCGAAATCCATGGGCATGGAACACCCTCCCTGTCAGGCCTGCGGGCTAGTTGTTGATATACCGATCGAGCAGCTTGCCGATGGCGTTGAGCGTCTCGAAGTTCTCGGGCATCAAGTCGTCGGGACGGATGGTGACCGAGAACTTCTCCTCTACGAACGCGATCAGCTTCATGACCCCCATGGAGTCGATGATCTGGAGCTCGATCAGGTTGGTGCTGTCCGTCAGTTCGCCGCTGCCGATCGGCTGGGCCAGCTCCTTCTCCACGAACACACGCACTGCTTCGGTTGCGCTCATGCCATCCTCCTCCGCATGCACTGCCGCGCGGCACGACCGTCTGGCATGCGCTACCACGCCGTGCGCCCTGTGCCACCCCAGGCGCGATTCGACCACGCACGCGTCACATTACCACCCGCCCCGCATCTGCCTAGAAGGCTTTACCTTAGATTCGACAACCAAAATCCCTAGCCACAACTCCTGAGCCGGCGGGCACCGCTGCGGATGGGCACTCCTCCTTTCTCCCTCAAGCACGACGACCGCGATCGGCCGTTTCTGTCCAGGGCCTCGTCGCGGCACCATAGGGCCGGCCGCTGGCATAGGGTTATTCGTAGGGTTATTCGAAGGGCGAGGTAGGTGATTTCCTGATTACCTCGCACTGTGGCTTCCCCTACTCTCGCCCCGTGACGCTGCGCATGGCGTCGCGCTCACGCAGAGCGCAGACCAGCGAATAACCGCCCGGCAGCTGCGATGCCTGCGCGCGGCGAATGCAGTGGAAACGCCGCTTGTGTTTCCATAGGAGGCTAGCATGAGATTCTACCGCAAGGCCGCAGACGGAGAAGAATCCAACGGGGCAGGCGGGGGAATCGATATCCACTCCATCGCGGCATTCCGGCAGGTCATCGAAAGGGAGCGCGATCGCGCGGATCGCTACTCCGGGTTCTTCTCGCTCGCCGAGTTCTCGACCGCCGGCAGCAAGGCCCCGCATCGCGCGGCGCAAGCCCTGGCCGACTGCATCGCACACCGCGCCCGCCTGACCGATCAGTTCGGCTGGATGGGCGACACGTCGATCGGCGTCCTGCTGCCCGAAACCCCGTCGCAGGGGGCGGCGCTCCTCGCCCGACAGATCCTCGAGCGCATCGGCGACCGCATCCCGGCGCCAGCCTGCAGAATCTACACGTACCCGTCCGGAGAGCCGCCGCAAGGCGACGTGGCCGCCGCGGTGCGTTTTGGCGGGAAACAGGACTTGGGACGGATGCTTGCCGTGACGCCGCCCGTCTGGAAACGCGTCGTCGACGTGACGCTTGCGCTGCTCGCGCTTATGGTGCTCGCGCCTCTTCTCGCTGTGACCGCCGCCGGCATCAAGCTGGCATCCCCGCGGGGGCCCGTGCTCTTCAGGCAGCCCAGGATCGGGCGCGCGGCCGAGCCGTTCCTGTGCCTGAAGTTCCGCACCATGCACCCCAACGTGGAAAGTGAGCCTCACCAAGCGCACCTGAAGGCGCTGATCCGGTCGGATACGGCCATGGCAAAACTCGACGATGACGCGGACCCGCGCATCCTTCCGTTCGGCCGGTTTCTCCGTCTGTCAGGGCTGGACGAGATTCCGCAGCTCTGGAATGTGGTCCGGGGCGAGATGAGCCTTGTGGGTCCACGACCGTGCATTCCCTACGAGTACGCGGAATACCAGGCCTGGCAGAAGCGCCGCGCGGGCGCCCTGCCCGGCCTCACGGGCCTGTGGCAGGTCAGCGGCAAGAACAGGACGACGTTCAATGAGATGGTGCGGTACGATATCAGCTATTCGCGCAGCCAGTCCTTCTGCCAGGACGTTGGAATCATGTTCCGAACGCTCCCGGCAATCCTGAGACAGATGCGAGAAGGCAGGCGCCCGGCGGGAGTGCACGCCGCCGCCACGGTGAGCGCCCACGCCGTTCGCGGGGGGGCATAGCTTGGCAGAGGCCTTTACGCCAGCTGCCGCTGAACGTTTTGCAGACGAGGTATTTTAGGAGTCGCCCGACCCCACATGGAGTGATTGCTGGAAGACCCATGAAACACGTTACGCTATCTTGGGTGGATGCCTACTTCACCATACGTTCCTGCATCCCCCGGCCGTGTCGGCGGGCCATCCGGCGATGGATGGCCAGGCGAACCGTCGCGACCTGCGGCGACACGTGGCCGATCAATGCGCGGGCAGGGCATACGCCCCCGGGCTGGAGAGGCTGGCCGGACAACAAGCGTTTTGCCGTGGTGCTCACCCACGACGTGGAAACGCGCCGGGGCCTGCCGAAGTGCGAGGCGGTAATGCGCATCGAAGCCGGGCTGGGCTTTCGTTCCTCCTTCAATTTCGTCCCGGAGGATTACACGGTCGAACGCTGCCTTTGGAACGCCCTCACGCGCGGGGGATTTGAAATCGGCGTGCACGGCCTCAAGCACGACGGGAAGCTGTTCAGGTCAAGAGAGACCTTCGACCAAAGCGTTCCGAAGCTGAACGCCCACATCAGGGCCATGAACGCGCAGGGCTTTCGGGCGCCATTCACCTACTGCAAGCCGGACTGGATTCATGCGATTGACGTCAAGTACGACAGCTCGATGTTCGATACGGATCCCTTTGAGCCTGAGCCCGGCGGCGTGGAGACCATATTCCCATACTGGGTGCCGGATCCAGCCTCCGCCGGCGGCTACGTCGAACTGCCGTATACCCTGCCCCAGGACTCCACGCTCTTCATTGTGCTTCAACAGACGGATGCCTCGACGTGGATCAGCAAGCTGGACTGGATTGCCAGACAGGGCGGAATGGCGCTGCTCAACGTTCACCCGGACTACGTCGCCCCGGGCCCGGCGCGACCGGGCCCGGACGAATACCCGGAGCATTACTACCGCGACTTTCTGGCGTATCTCAAAGCCACGTACGACGGCAAGTACTGGCATGCGCTTCCCCGCGACGTGGCCGCCCTGATTGCGGCACAGCGTTCACCCACGCTGCCGCCGGACGCTGCCTCGGCATCGAATCCACGGGCGACCTAGTTGCCTGAGCGCCCGCCGCGGCGGCGCGAAAGGCCGGCCGGCCATAGCCGGCCCCGGCGCCCCGCTGCCCATTACGCCATCGCAAGGGCTCCGGCCGGCGCGCCTTCGAGAACGCCGTGGAGTGACTCCGCTACATAATCGATCTGTGCGCCCGTCAGTTCGGGAAACATGGGAAGCGAAAGAAACTCGCCGGCGCACCGTTCGGCCACCGGGAACCGCCCCTTCTCAAGCCCGAGATCGCTGAACGCTTCCTGGAGATGCAGCGGGACGGGATAGTGGATTCCGCAACCGACCCCGCGCCTGGCGAGCGCGTTCAAGATTGCATCGCGATCCTTCACGCGCAGTGCGTACAGGTGATACACATGCTTCCCGTCCCCGCGCTCGTAGGGGAGCTGCACGTCGCACAAGTCTTCCAAGGCCTCACCATATGCGCGGGCGTGCGCCCGGCGCGCTTCGTTCGCCGCCGCCAGGCCCTTCAGCTTGACACTCAGAATCGCAGCCTGCAGGCCGTCCATCCTCGCGTTCCAGCCCACAACCGAATGCACGTACTTCGTCGCCTGGCCGTGGTCCCGCAGCAGCCTGATGCGCTGCGCCAGTTCACCGTCGTCCGTCACAACGGCCCCGGCCTCACCGCATGCGCCGAGGTTCTTCGAGGGATAAAAGCTGAAGCAGCCCGCGCAGCCGATCCCGCCGGCGCGCGCGCCCTTGTACTCGGCGCCGTGCGCCTGCGCCGCGTCTTCGATGACGCGCAGCCCGTGCGCTTGCGCGACCTCAAGCAGGGGGTCCATGTCCGCCATCTGGCCAAACAGATGCACAGGGATAATCGCCTTCGTGCGCGGAGTGATGGCCCGCTCCAGCGCCGCGGGCGACATGGTGTAGGTGTCCTCATCCACGTCGACGAACACAGGCGTCGCGCCGCAGAACACGATGGCTTCCGCAGTCGCAATGAAGGTGTTCGGCACCGTGATCACCTCATCGCCCCGGCCGATGCCCATCCCAAGCAGAACCAGCCACAGCGCCTCGGTCCCGCTCCCCACTCCGACGGCGTGGCGACAATGGCAGAACGATGCGAACTCCCGTTCGAAAGTCTCGACAAACGCCCCGCCCGCAAACGCCGAGCTGTTCATTACGTCGCGCACAGCCTCGCCGATCTGCCCTCCCAGCGCCTTGTGCTGGGCCTTAAGGTCTAGAAATGGAACTTGCATGGTCGTTGCTCGCCTCCACGCGGTACTTGAGTATGCGCGCGGGATTGCCCGCTACCACGGCGTTGGGGGGAACATCCCGCGTCACCATGCTCCCCGCACCCACCAGCGCGTTTTCCCCGACAGAAATCCCGCACAGCAGCGTGGCGCTCGATCCTATCGATGCGCCGCTCTTGATGAAGGTCGGCACGCAGGCCCAGTCCTTCTCCGTCTGAAGCTGCCCCTGCGCATTCACGGCGCGCGGGAACAGATCATTGATGAAAGTCACGTTGTGCCCCACAAAGACATTGTCCCCGATGATGACGCCCTCGCAGATGAACGAGTGGCTCGAAATCTTGCACCGCGAGCCGATCTTAGCGCCCTTCTGGACTTCCACAAACGGCCCGATGTTCGTGTGGCTGCCGATCTCGCAGCCGTACAGATTCGTGAACGGGCAGATGTGGACGTTCTCGCCAAGCTTCACGCCTTTGCCCATACGACTGAGGTCCGACCCGGCTTCCGTCATGACACACCCCCCGCATTACTTGCTATCGTTTGGGTTAGACTGATAGGCACGAGCTCGCCGCGCAGCTTCAGCGAGCGGGACGCCGCCTCCAGAATCTTCACCAGCTCGGTGCCGCGAACTCCGCACGACAGGGGCTGGGCGCGGCTGCGGATGCAGTCGAGGAAGTGCTGGCACTCGACGCGCAACGGCTCCTGCGTGTCGATATGCGGCGCGTACATGTCCCCGTAGTGGTACGCGTAGTGGCACTCGCTGAACGTATCGTAGTGCGGCGGCGGGTCCACGCGTTCGTCATAGATCTTGATCTTCTGAACCGGCTCCATGTCGTCATACACGATCATGCGCCTCTCGCCCACGATCGTCATGTCGCGAACCTTCTTCGGGTCCAGCCAGCTGTTCTGGATAGTGGCAAAGCCGCCACCGGGAAAGCTGAGGATCGTGCTGGCGACATCCTCGACGCCAGGCGTGATGTTCGCGCGGCCCTGGCAGTTCACCGCCGATGGCATCTCGCCCATGAGGTACAGGATGATGGAGATGTCGTGGGGCGCCAGATCCCACACCACGTTGATATCCTTGTGAAAAAGGCCCAGGCTCAGGCGGCGGGAGCTGATGTAGCGGATGCGCCCGATATCGCCCGCGTCGATGATCTCCTTGATCTTGCGCACGGCCGGCGAGTACAGAAACGTGTGCCCGATCATCAGCGAGACCTGCTCGCGCTCCGCCGTCTTCACCAGCGCATGGCATTCCTCCGACGAGGCCGCCATGGGCTTCTCGATGAACGTGTGCTTGCCGGCTCCAAGGCTGTCGTTGGCGAGCTTGTAGTGCTGGCGGATGGGGGTGGCCACGACAATCGCGTCCAGGTTTGCCCCGTTGAGCATGTGGTCGAAGTCGGTCACCCCCTCGACGTCGGGGTACAGCCCTTTCATGTGCCGCAGCCGCGCCGCGCTGGTGTCGCACATCATGCGCACATTGCAGCCGGGAAGGCTCTTGAAGTTGCGAATCAGGTTGGGGCCCCAATAGCCACAGCCCACCAGTCCGATGTTTAGCGCCTGCCTGTTCACGGATACCTCCTTTTGAAGACCAGTCCCCAAGATGCCTGCGCTCATGCATGGTTGCCGACGCGTTCCAGCCCGCCCATACGGGTGGCATCTGTAGGTGACAGTAGGCGATGCGTGCGTGCGCCGTAATCGGGCAATGACTGACTTCAGGCTTCGAATAACCCTATTCGAGCGAGAGGCGCGGAAGCAGCGGAGAAGACATGGAAAGGGCCTGCCGCTCGCGCTGAACGACAGGCCCGAACCGCACCGGCTGACGCCGATTCGGCCGCCGTCCCTACTGCCAGCCCAGTTCGCGTATGGCCGGCGGATCGATCAGGCAGGGGTCGTTCCACATGTTGACGCAAATGTACCGCACGCGGATCGGCCAGTTGGTGGCGGACATCATGTCAAACCAGTCGTTGGAACCGGTGACGCTGCCCCCCACAAACGTGTTCACCCAGAACGTGTTCCCGAAGTCTATGTTGAAGTCATTCAGGCTGGCGGCCTGTCCGAGGTCGACGCTGATCCACCACGTCGCAGCGTTGATTGCACCGATCCACATGGTGTTCGTCTGCCCGTCCGTCAGGTTGGCGGGCCCGTAGGACGGCAACAGATTGCTGCTGCTTGTGACCAGCGGCAGCGTCCCGAAAAGCTGAAACTCGGAAAGCTGCCAGTAGTCGGTCCTGTATCCGTTGGCAATCACCAGCTGCACCGCTCGCGCACTCGTGTTGCCCAGCGAGAACACCTGCGCATTGGTCGTGGCCTCCAGAACCCCATTGGTAAGCAGCGCGTAGCCTTCGCCATCCGGAGACGTCCAGATCTCGAACTCGCGACTGTAACAAAGCCCGGCGCCGTAGTTGTAGAGCACCGCCGTGCCAAGGATGGCCGGCTCGTCCCCGGCAAACGTGTAAACGAACGCCTGCCGCCCGGGAGCGAGCGCACTCGACCACGATCCGGCTGACGAACCGGACATTCCGTCGGTGAGACAGGCGGCCGCCATTGTAGCGCTGTATTGAGAGGTGAACGAATTGAGGAGGCCGCCGTTCTCCGGCAGCACGAGGTTGAGCATCCCGTCGCCAGGCTGCGTAGAGCTGATCGCCGCGCTAGCCGCTACGCCCGCTGCGGCATTGGTCACCAGAACGGCCAGTTCCTGCGAGTAGCCGCTCGCGCTGCCGTCGCCATCCGCCGCCCGTACGGCGAAGTAGTATTTCATCGGCACGTTCAGCCCGGAAACCGTGCTGGTGGTCGCCGTCCCCACATCGAGAGCCACCGTATAGGCACCGCTCGTCAGGCCGTAGTGGAGACGATACTGCGGGCTGCTACTCAACGGCCGTCCTGCACTGTCCGTCGTCACGGCGGCCCATGCCAGCGTGACCGACGCCGTCGAACTGATGACGCTCAGCCCAACGGTGGTCGAGGCTCTGTTGCCCGACCCGTCCATGGCCGTGAGCGTGACGGGCGTTGTGCCGACCCCTACGATCGTGCCCGCGACAGGGCTCTGCGTGACCACAACACTTGCCGCGGGCGTTACATTGTCGCTCACCGTCGCGGTGCCCGCAAGATTGGGAACCGCAGCCTGGCCGCCGGCGTCGGCCGTCAGCGCCGCCGGCGCAGGCGCGGAGATGGAAGGCGCCGTCAGGTCGCCGCTCTTGCTGACCGTAACGGAAACGCGCGCTGATGCGCTGCCGCCCTGCCCGTCGCTGATGGTGTATTTGAATGTGTCGCCACCCGTATAGCCAGCTTTCGCAGTATAACTCACCGTTCGGGCAGAGGTTATCTTGGCCGACCCATGGCTGGGTTTGGACACTTTGGTTATGACTAGAACACCGCCGTCTGCGTCACTGTCGTTTGCCACCACATCCTTGGCTGCCGGCGTGGTTCCGAATGAGGAAAGCGTGTCGTTGACGGCAACAGGGAGCGCGTTGGTGGCAACCGCCGCCAATTCCGCAGAGTAACCGCTCTCAGTGCCGCTCAAGTCACGGCTCTTAACGGCAAAGTAGTAGGTTTTTGCCGTTGTCAGGCTCGCCACCATGGCGGTCGTGGCAGTTCCGACGTCAATGCTCGCCGTGCGGGCGCCGGGCGTCAGACCGTAATAGGCCCTGTACTGCGGTACATACTGGAGCGTTGAGCCGTTCACGTCCGTTGCAACTGGATTCCACGCGATCTTGACGCCGGCCGCCACTGTCGACAACGCGCTATAGAACAGCAAAAAGCAAGCGACCAACAAAACCCACGCGCCGCCTGGTTTCACCTGACAGGTCACCTCCGGCCGCCCAAATCCCCACAACGCTTTATGGCAACTTACATTCAAATTCGCCTCCTATCGCTGCCGACATCAGCGTTCCCCAGCCTCTACCACCTTCACACTGATCGCTATGAGCCCCTTTCAGCCACACACTGTTACGAACATCCACGGCCTCCCTCCGCAATAACACCTTCCAAAACGCATAGCCGACGGCCTACTCTCTGTAGCAGGAGGTGTGCCGCGCCGAGGGCCTGCAGCATGATTGCCAGCTACACTGATGCGGGCGGACGCTGTCGGCTCTG
Source organism: uncultured Victivallales bacterium (assembly GCA_964424705.1). Taxonomy (GTDB): domain Bacteria; phylum Verrucomicrobiota; class Kiritimatiellia; order UBA8416; family CAYRKB01; genus CAYRKB01. The sequence goes on along the minus strand of CAYRKB010000022.1, from coordinate 749 downwards.
TCTATCCCTCGGTGAGATCGCCGCCTGCAAACGGAATGCGATATGCGCGAGACATATTGCGCCCTTCATGACCCGTCATGGGACTGCGAAGGGGCCGGGCTCCCTGCCGGTTTACCCGGCAGGAGCCTGAATTGCGACTGCAGCGCAAGGGCGCCGCGAGGCGCCTCGCTTACCGACGCCTTACCTGGATGGCGCTAAGTTAACATTATGGACGTGGCTCGAAGCATGGCAGGGGTGAACGATCGCAGAGCGTCGATGGCCCATTTGAAACTGATGCGCTGGCGCGGCAGCACATACATGCTGGCCGCCTCGGCCATCAAACCACGCACGCAGTTGTAGGCGATGAGAAACACCCGCAGTTCCTTTTCGATCATGTTCGGGGAACGGCAGCGCAGCGACTCCATGCTCATGGCTGTCGTCAGATCCCGAAAGGACAACTCCGTCTGCCATCGTTGCAGGTACAAGTCACAGATCGCGGTGGCGGGATATCGGTGTGCATCAAGCAGCATCGTAATAATCCACAGGGTCTTGGTTCGGAATCCTCTGATCTGGAGGCAGGAGCGTATGACGCGCACTGAAATGGAAGCCGGCAGAGCGTTCCATTCGTCGGACGTCATGTAAGCTGGGCGCTGTGACGGTTTAACCCGTCTTTCGCTATTCGTGGGGCAAATGGCCGATATTCTTCGAGTTTCACCCAAAGGTCTGCCCCACATTTCTGCAGGTCTTCGAGGCGAGGAGGAGGCTGTTCC
>CAYRKB010000021.1:0-40674 GCA_964424705.1 uncultured Victivallales bacterium | reverse complement strand
CTTTTCTGTAGTTCTACACCCGTAGAACATTTTGTCAACCCGTTCTGCCACTCCAAACCAGAGAACGCCAGTAAATCCGCGCTCTTCTTGCCTGTGTTCCTGCGAATTGTGGTGATAGGCGGTTTTCTTCCTTTTCACGTCTGCAGATCGGCGCCGCTCTGAACCACACTCAGCTTCGGCATCATTCGCAGAAACGCGAGCGGATGCAATGGGTGCAATGGGATTGTGGGCTGCGGTGGCTTGGACCAGACCGCCCAGCCCCGGATTGCTAATATCGGTAGCCGCGTTGTTGCATTCGTGAGCGCCGGGCCACGTGTTTTCGAATGCAGGGGCGGACGGAAGGGGTCGTTGTGAGGCTGTAGGTCATCGCGTTGTCACTGCTGGGTTCGTCGCGCAACCGTTCTGCTTTGTGCAAAGTGAAGACGTGAGCCCGATGGTTCTGTGCTTTCCTATTGTTTGATGTAGCACCCTCGGCGTGGCGCAATGGAGTCAATGGCTGCCCGAATCTCTTGCCGCATACGGAACCACAGCTTCACCTTGGCGGGCAGACCAGCAGCTTTTATCGACTCGGAATACCTGGATCGAATGCCCCGAACTGCGCCGTCAATAGTCTCCCGGTTGCCAGCATCCTTCAGCAGATTCCGGCGTCCGCTTGAAACCATTCCATCAGTCTTCATCTTGTCATGTCGCAAGTCTGCCTGAGCCGCGCTAGGGGCGATAGGCAGGTCTTGCTGGTTGTGCATCTTCGTTTCCTCTTCCTTGCCACGCCAATGCCATAAACAGCACGATCACGGCACTGGCAACTGATCACTGATCACTGTCCCGCCCGCCCCGTCACCCCAGGAACGAGCAGATGTATTCGCAGAGTCCCGCCGTGACCTCAATGTCAAAACCGGAGCGGGCCGGCACGTCGAACGCCTGCCCGGCGACGATGGTGGCGGCCGTCTGGCCATCCACCTTCACGCGACATTCGCCCGCCGTGATTTCCATGCGCTCCGCCTTGTCTGTGTTGAATCGGAACGCGCCTGGATAGATGAGCCCAAGGCTCTTCTTGCTCCCGTCGGGAAACAGGATGCTGTGGCTGACGACTTTGCCTTCGAAATAGACGTTGGCCTTGGCCACCGCCGTAACGCCGCTGAATTCACTGGGTGTTTTGCTCATGGGGCGGAGTTTGGGAAATTGCACAAGAATGTCAAGTCGCTTGCCCTGCCCTCCCCGCGCCTGACATACTGCCGCCATGTCCCTCGACCCTCCTGTTGAAATCTATACGGACGGAGCCGCTTCGCCCAACCCCGGCCCGGGGGGCTACGGATTCATCCTTACGCGCCTCGGCCGGCGGCAGGAGCTGTCCGGCGGCTTCCGCAAAACCACTAACAACCGCATGGAGCTGTTCTCCGTCATAGCCGCGCTGCGAATGCTCGAGGGAAGCAGGTGCGCTGTGACCATCTACAGCGACTCCCGCTACGTCGTGGATATGTTCACCGGCGGGTACGCGGACCAGTGGCGGCGCAACGGGTGGACGAGAAACAAAGGCAAGGACCCGGCCCTGAATCCCGATCTATGGAACGAGCTCCTGAACCTCGCCGCCGGGCATGACGTCAACTTTGTCTGGGTCAGGGGCCATGCCGACAACCGTGAGAATACGCGCTGCGACGAACTGGCGGTCGCGGCCCGGCAGCTGGCCGACCTGCCGGCAGATGAGGGGTACGAGGCCCCGCCCGCGCCGGTGCCCCCGCGGCAGCTGAGTCTATTCTGACCGTTTCACTCTTCCGCCTTTTTCGCGCGGCGAATGTCGAAATCCATAACCAGCGGCAGGTGATCGGAAAAGAGAACGTCCGGCAGCCGGAAGCGGCGCACGTGAATCTCGCGGCTGTGCAGGACAAAATCCAGCTGCCGCTTCGGGCTCCAGCTTGGAAAGGTCGGCAGCGCCTGGCGGTTGGCGTTTTGCAGCCCGGTGGCGGCCATGAACAGCCGCAGCTCACGGTCGCCGCGGGCTGCGTTGAAATCCCCTGCCACGATCACCGGCTTGCGCGCATCCTTGATCAGCGCATAGACCTCGTCGAGCTGGTGATGCCGCGTGCGGAACCCGAGCGCCAGGTGGACCAGAAAGACGAGCACGTCGGGCATCTCCAGTTCGATCACGAGCCGCTTCATCCCCTTTTCCACATAGTGAAAGCGCTGGCCGTGAATTGTGTCGCGCGTAAGGAAGGCATTGCCCTGCTTGTTCAGCACCGGCACCTGGCGCGCCATGCTGGAGCGGGGATACTTGGACTGCCCGATGTGATAATGCCCGAGAAGGCGCGCCAGCGTGGCGGCCTGGTTTCTGCGACCGCAGCGGTACGAGCCTTCATCGACTTCCAGCAGTCCGACGATATCAGGATCCTCCGCGCCGATGAAGGCGGCCATTTCGTGCAGGTTCTTCGCGGTCTTTCGCAAGTATCCGCTCCAGGGAAACAGCATCCGCTTCCCCCCGGTGCCGTACCGTATGTTGTAGATCATCAGCCGCATGCGGCATTCTCCTCATACATGGCAAGAATGTTGTCCAGCGGAATGTCCTCGATGAACTCCTGGCTGCCGCACAGGATGTAGCCGCCCTTCTCTCTTGTCAGGTCAAGGTACGAGCGCACCTCGGCTCGCACGTCCTTCATGGAACCGAACGGCAGGGTCCGTTGCGTATCGACCCCACCGTGAAAGCATAGGTCGTGACCGAAGTCCCTGACCAGGCCGGGAAGATCCATCCCGTCCGCCGCCACTTGCACGGGATCGAGGATGTCGACGCCGTCCTCGATCAGAGAAGGGATGATATCCCTTATGGCGCCGCATGAGTGCTTCATCACTTTACACCCGAATTCGTGCGAAACGTCAAAGAAGCGCTTGAGCGGCTTGCGGATGAACTGCTGCCACATCTGCGGGGAGATGAATAAGCTTCGCTGCGTGCCGAAATCATTCCCGAAATAGGTGATATCGAGCAGGCCATCAGCCGCCTCAAGGAAACGCCGGGTCGCCCCCACTTCGTAGTCCACGAAATGATCGATGATTGCCTGTGCGACGTCGGGCTTGGTGTGCATCCAGACAAGAAAGGTTTCCTGCCCGATCAGATCCCGGACCTCGTGGAAGAAAGGGCTCCACGGCGCGCCCACGGTGGCGAACTCGCCATGATATTTCTCCAGCTGCCCGCGCACCTTTGAGTAGTCGAGCACATCCGGGTCCGGCCACGTGAGCGCATGAACATCGTCCGCGGTGGAATCCTCCGTAAACGGAAGGAGCAGGTACGGGCGGCCGTCCCCTGTCTCTTTCGCTAGATACCGGATGCCCCACTTCGAGCGCATGTACCCTTCGGCATCGGGGCCCGCATCCGGCTGTCCGTAATCGAACCAGATGCGACGAAAGTCAACGTGCAGAGCCCTGAGGAGCTCCTCGCTGTCGGCAACGCCCAGCTTCTTCACCAGCCCGTCCGTCACGCCCTGGTGCGCCCCATAGTCCGCCGGGGCCCGGTCCGTCCGCCTGTGCGCGATCGCCTGGAACACCCTTTCACGGGAAGTCATCATTGGCCCTCCTCCTCGTTGCGGAAACTGAGTAAAGGATCATCCGATTGTAGTGCGATGGCAAGCGGGAACTGCAAAACAAAGAGGCCGCAGCCTTTTCGGGCCACGGCCTCTTCTCAACTAGCGGCGTTGCCGCAATTAGCCTAGGATCGCATCCTTGGCGGCCTTGGCGACGCGGAACTTCACAACCTTCTTGGCCTTGATCTTGATCACCTCGCCGGTCGCGGGATTGCGACCCATGCGGGCTTTGCGATTCACCAGAACCAGCTTGCCAAGCCCGGGAACCGTGAATCCATCCTTGGCGCCCTTGTAGGCCATGCACAGCAGCGCTTCCAACACCGCAACTGCCTGCTTCTTGCTGATCTCCGCCGCTGCCGCCACCCCTGCCACGATCTGACTCTTTGTCATTGCCTTCGCCATGGACCACTCCTCTATTAGGTTATGCGGGCCGACCTACAGTGGTTCGGCCACTTGGGACGTGACTATAGGCACATTAATAAGCAACTGCAACAGTGATATTTTCGCAACGCGTAGTGGTTGCTGATCGGCCGTCCGCCTGCTAGGCTCAGCACCAATGCACCGAATCCGGAGATGGGTTAATCGGGATCGCCTGCGTGTTACCGGAGAAGTGGCACTTCTCTGGGCGGCGGAGAATGGCTGCGCGCCGGGCCCGGACAACGCCGGTTGACCCCATGAGGAGCACGGATGACAATCGTTGAGCAGTTCATGGGCAGGGATGCGGGGGCTCTGGTGCAGTTTGTCAAATACGCGATCGGCGGCGGCATTGCGACGTCCGTTCACATCCTGATATTCCACCTCTTCGCCTGGCGCGTCTTTCCGGCGCTACAGGCGGACGACTGGGCCGTCAGGTGGTTCAAGCTATCCGTCCCGCCGGAAGGCGACGCGCTGCGGTCCCGGAATTCCATGATCGACAACGGAATCGGGTTCCTCTTCTCCAACTTCGTCGCATACCTTGTGAACATCTTCTGGGTGTTCCAGCGCGGCAAGCATGGCTTTCTCGTCGAATTCGGGCTCTTCTACCTGGTCTCCGGCGTGAGCGTGCTGATCGGGACCGCGCTCATGGGATACGCGATCCGGCGTTACGGCGTGCGCACCACCTACGCGTTTCTCTGCAACCTGGTTACGGCCCTCCTGATCAACTTCGCCATGCGAAAGTTTGTGATCTTCAAGGGGTGACAGCCCCCTAGGTCTTCGTCCAGATGCGCGTGTTGAGGTTCAAGTCCTCCACAATGCCCGTGATCAGCTGCATGTCGTCGAAGTGCCTGCGTAAAGAGTCGAACTCCAGCAGGGAGCGGAAGATACCCGGCTCAAAGGCGTTGCGGCTCCGCGTGATCGCGATGAAGACTTTGGAGCGGACGAAAGAGAGATGCAGCGAGCACTGGCTCTTCGTCTGCAGCTCCAGGATTCTTCGCATCAGCGCCGTGGAAATGATGTAGCGCGCTTCGACCTGATCCGTCCCGTACACCACAAAAGCTTTCTCAAAGTCCGGGTCTTCGAGATGGATCAGCTCACCGCGCGCTCCATTCAGCTCCTGCAGCTTGCGCCCCATAAAGCCGAGCAGCCGCTCCGCCGTGTCCGGCAGCACGTAGGTCTCGCCGGCGAAGTCCTTGTTGAAATCCCCGATGAAGAAGATGCCCTTGAAAATCGTATGCCACTGCGTGCGGCGGCGGCCCTTGCTGTCCATGGATTCGGTCTTGTATTCGGCATGGAGCTCCGAGAAACAGATCGCCGTCTTGTCGATCGTCCCCTCGACAAGATCCTCCCCGCGGTACCTGTCGATCCGCTGCCGGAAGATCCCGCTTGCGAGAAACTGCGCCTGGGCAATGCATTCGAAAGGGCCATAGCGCAGGTTCGGGTCGTAAAAGCGCACAATCTCGGCAATGACCTGGCTCTTGAATTCGGCCACGAATCCGCGCGTCAGCAACCACCAGACGAGAGCTGCGGAGAGAAGACCCGCGAGCACGCCGCCGAACAGGACGTTGCCGCCCACCCCGAATTTCGGCCCGGCCAGCAGGAGCCCCGCCAGGCCTGCGCCGAGGGCCGCAATAAAACCGAGCCACGCACGACAAATCCGCCTGCGCCGCGCCTCGAAAGGCTCCAGCCGGGGAAGCAGCTTCGTTCGGAAATACTGCTCGAAGTCGCTCAGCGTCTTCACCAATTCAACTCCCGCCGTATCCGGCCCGGCTCTTCGGCCTCCAGAAGCGGCCGGACGCTCAGCCCTTGAACAGCGCTTTCACGCTCGGCGCCTGCCGCTCCGCCTCCGCGATCTCGAACAGCTTTCGCGGCTTGTAGTTCATCATGCGGGCGAAGACGTTGGTCGGCACCATCTCCACAGCGTTGTTGTAGTCCGTCACAGCGGCATTGAACGCGCGCCGCCCCGCGGAGATCTGCTCCTCCACTTCGTTCAGGCTGCGCTCCAGGTTCTGGAAGTTCTCCGTCGCCCGCAGCTGCGGGTAGCTCTCGACCGCGACCATGAGACCGCGCATCGTGCGGCCAAGCTGGTTGTTCAGCTCGACGGTCTCATCCGCCGAGAGCGTGCCGCCCACAGCCTGGGAGCGCAGACGCGTGATCTCCGTGAGAGTCCCCGTCTCATGCTTCATGTACTGCTGGACGGACGAGACCAGGTTGGGGATCAGGTCGTAGCGCTTCTTGAGCAGCGCGTCCACCGAGGCAAACGCGTTCTCTACCTGATTCTTCTTCCCGATCAGGCTGTTGTACGCAATGAGCGCAATCAGAAGAACGATCCCGACGAGCACGAGTACGATAAGCATGGCGCCCTCCTTCTTTTGCCGCGCATTGTGCCACAACGCGCCGCGCCCTGCAATCCCGCGACCGGGCCGGCGCGAAGACCGGGGCGGCGAGGATTTCATTGCGGGAAGGGCTCATCCTTCGCTATCTTGGCATCCCATGAAGATCCTCATCATCGGCGGCGGCGGGCGCGAGCACGCGCTCGCCTGGAAATTGGCGGCGGACCCCGGCGGAGCCGTGCTCTTCTGCGCGCCGGGCAACGCAGGCACGGCCGCGCTGGCGGAGAACCTGCCCATCCAGGCGGAGGACCTTCCCGCGCTCGTGCAGTGGGCCCGGCGCGAGCGGCCCGGCCTCGTCGTCGTAGGCCCCGAAGCGCCCCTCTGCGCGGGGGCGGCGGACCTGCTGCAGGCCGAGGGGTTCTGTGTGTTCGGCCCCCTGCAGGCCGCGGCCCGGCTCGAGGGCAGCAAGGTTTTTTCAAAGGATGTAATGGAATCCGCCGGCGTCCCAACGGCTCGCGCGGGACGATTCACGGATGCACGCGCGGCTCTGGACTACGTGCGGCGCCAGCCGTGCCCGCTGGTGGTGAAGGCCGACGGCCTGGCCGCGGGCAAAGGCGTGATGATCTGCAGCACGCCCGGCGAGGCGGAGCACGCGGTGCGCCAGACCATGGAGGAACAGGTTTTCGGGGCGGCCGGCGCCAGCGTTCTGATCGAGGAATTCCTCGAGGGGGAGGAGGCCTCCATCCTGGCGCTGGTAGACGGCAAAACGGTGGTGCCGCTGGCCTCGGCGCAGGACCACAAGCGCGTTTTTGACGGTGACCAGGGGCCGAACACCGGAGGCATGGGCGCCTACTCGCCAGCTCCGGTCGTCACCGAGGCGCTCTGGCCCGCCATCCGCGCGCAGGTCTTCGACCGCACGCTCGCGGAGTTGAACCGGCGCGGAATCACGTATCGCGGAATCCTCTACGCCGGGCTCATGCTCGGCCCCTCAGGCATCAAGGTTCTCGAGTTCAACTGCCGCTTCGGAGATCCGGAGACGCAGGCGATTCTGCCGCGCATGCACTGCCATTTCGCCTCGACGCTGCAGGCCTGCGCGCGGGGCGAGCTGCGCGAAGACATGATCCGCTGGAAGCAGGACGCCTGCGCGAGCGTTGTCATGGCCGCGGGCGGCTACCCGGGGTCGTACGCAAAAGGAAAGATCATTGAGGGTTTGGCGGATGCGGCGCGGCTGGAAAACGTGATGGTCTTCCACGCCGGCACCGCGCTGCATAACGGCCGCACGGTCACCGCCGGCGGGCGCGTGCTGGCGGCCACCGCGTGGGCCGACACCATGCAGGCGGCCGTGCAGCGCGCCTACGCGGCTGTTGCCAGGATTCACTTTGAGGGCGCGCAGTTTCGCACGGATATTGCATACCGGGCGCTGCGCCGGACGTAAAGCGAGAGGCGTTCGCGCCGGCACGGGAGGACACAGCATGAAGAAAGAACGGACGTTGGTCGGGATTGTCATGGGCAGCGACTCGGACTGGCCGGTCATCAGGGACTGCGCAGCAACGCTGAAGGCCTTCGACATTTCTTTCGAAGTGCGAGTCCTCTCGGCGCACCGCACCCCGGAAGCCGCCTCGGCGTACGCGCGCGGGGCGCTCAAGCGCGGGCTCAACGTCATCATCGCCGCAGCAGGCGGCGCCGCGCATCTGGGCGGCGTTCTGGCGGCGCATACCACGCTCCCTGTGATCGGCATTCCGGTCAAAGGCGGCGCGCTGAACGGGATGGACGCTCTGCTCGCGACGCTGCAGATGCCGGCTGGAATTCCCGTGGCCACCGTGACGCTGGGCAGCGCGGGACCGGTCAACGCGGCCATTCTCGCAGCCCAGATGCTGGCCCTCGGCAATCCACGCCTGGCGGCAAACCTCGCGCGGCACAAACGCTCCCTGCAGGCGAAAGTCGCCGAGGGAGACCGCAAGATTCAAGTCGACGTGAAGGAGCTGAAAGCCGCCCTGTGAGCCGCTTCCGGCCGGGCGGGCCGCCCCATGCGCATGTTCCTGCTGTTTCTCTCGCTGCTCGTGCTCGCATCCGCTTCCAGCCGCGGCGCGGATGAGGCCACAGACAAGGAAGGCGCGCTGCCCTGCCTGCAGGCGGCCTTTAGTACGCTTGCGGCACGCGGGATTTCGATCGATTCCAACGCGGCATGCCGCGCTGCGGCGCTTGCCGTGGCCCGCAGCAGCGACCCGCGCGCAGAGCTCAAGGACCTCTCCCTGCAATCCCGCGAGCCCACCGGCTCGGTGGAGAAGGCGGAAGCGTGGGCCGAAGATGTGCGCTACTTGAAGCTGCGCTGGCTCGCCGCGGATACGGCGACGAATGTCGAACAGCAGGTGGGCGCCTGGCTCCATGAAAAATGCTCCGGCCTGATCCTGGACCTGCGCGATTCCGGCGGCGACAACCTCGCGGCAGCCGACCGGCTGGCGGCTTTCTTCTCCGGAGCAACCGGCGCGCTCTACACCGTGGAGCATCTGGACGGACGGACGGAGTCTCACGCGGCGAGCCCGGTGGAGGGGTGGCATGCGGCGGCACCCCTGCTAGTGATGATTGACCGGAGAACGCGCGACGCAAGCGAGCTGCTCGCTTCGCTTCTGCGGGGTCGTTCCGGCATCCTGCTCGTCGGGGCGTCCACGCTGGGAGATGCCGGTGTGCGCGAAATCATCCCGTGGAGCGGGCAGGATGGCCTCTGGATCGTGACGGGCCGGATCACGCTGCCGCAGGGGCCCGCCTACGCTCCCGACGGCCTGGCACCCGATGTTCACGTCGAAGAATCAGCCGCCAACGCCCCCCGGGATACATTGCCGAAAGAGAGCGTCTCGGGCCGCCCCTTTTCTGCCCGCGCGAACGACAACCGCGCGCTCATGCTTCGAACGTCCGGCGACGCGGCTCTGCGACGCGCGACAGAGATCCTGCTTGCCCTGAGAGCCGTCCGGGGGGATGCGAAATGAAGAAGCAGGCGCAAGTGCTCGCCTGGGGCGAGACCGGCAGGGAGGCCGTGCTGCAGCGCGCCGCAGAGATATGGCGGCGCGGCGGCCTGGTTGTGATTCCCACAGATACAGTCTATGGCCTCGCCGCGGACCCGCGCCATGCCGGGGCCGTGGAGAAGCTGTGGGCGGTAAAGGGCCGGGACCTGGAAAAGAAGATTGCGCTGCTTGCCGCCGACCAGGCGTCCGTGCGCCGCGCGGCATCCGGGTTCGATGCGCTGGCGCAGCGGCTTGCAGATGCGTTCTGGCCCGGCCCGCTCACGCTGGTGCTGCCCACGCCGGAAGGCGCGGAGGGGTTTCGCGTGCCCGATGATCCCGCGGCCATTGCTCTGCTGTACGCCGCGGGCGGCCTGCTGCGCGTAACGAGCGCCAACCGCAGCGGCGCAGCGCCAGCCCGCACGGCCGCAGAGGCCCTGCAGGCGCTCGGGGACGCGGCGGATCTTATCATTGACGCTGGGCCCGCCCGCGGCGGCGTGCCCAGCACAGTCGTTGTCATCGAAGGAAACAGTCTGCGAATCACGCGGGAAGGCGCGCTGGGATCGGCCGAGATCCGGGCAGCGGCGGGGCTCACACCATGAGTGGCTTGACGGTACTGTTTGTGTGCACGGGCAATATCTGCCGCAGCCCAATGGCTGAATATCTTCTGCGGCAGCAGGTTCCGGAATCCTCCGGCTGGCGGGTGCGCTCTGCCGGCGTGGCCGCGCCCCGCGGGATGCCAGCCAGCCGGCCGGCCATCGAGGCGCTGGAAGAGATCGGGATCGATCTACGGGCGCATCAAAGCCGGCTTCTGACTCAAGAAATGATTGCCGATGCGACGCTGATCGTGGTAATGACCACAGGTCATCGGCGGCAGGTTTGGTCCACGGCGCCGGGCGCGGCCCACAAGGTCGCCCTGCTGAAGTCTTTCGATCCGGCGGCTTCCGGCACCGATGTGGAAGACCCCATCGGATCGTCGCTTGAAGTATATCGCGAGGTGCGCGAGGAGCTGCGCACCGCGTTGCCGGGATTGATGGCTTTCATGGACGTCTTACGGGGAAAGAAGACTCGCATATGAAGATAGCCCTAGGCTGTGATCACGGAGGGTACGAGCTCAAGGAAGCCCTCAAGGCAAGCCTCCTGCAACGCAGGATTCCCGTCACGGACGCCGGCACGCACAGCGAGGCTGCCGTGGACTACAGCGATCTTGCGGGGGTTGTTGCGCACGCTGTCTCCGCAGGCGAAGCCGACGCAGGAATCCTGGTGTGCAAGACGGGAATCGGCATGTCCATTTCCGCCAACAAGGTGCCGGGAATACGCGCCGCCCTTTGCATGACCCCCCAAATTGCGGCCAAGGCGCGCGAGCACAACAATGCGAACATCCTTGTGCTCGCCGGCGAATACACGAACAAGACCCAGGCCGACGCGATCCTGAACGCCTGGCTGGACACCTCCTTCTCGGGCGGCGCACGGCACCAGCGCCGGCTGGATAAGGTCGCGCGCCTGGAGTTCGAAGAATTGGCGGCCAGCGCTATCGCCGCGGCCGATCCCGAAGTCTTTGCATCCGTCTCCCACGAGATCGACCGGCAGTCGGCAACCATCAACCTGATTGCGTCCGAAAACTACACCAGCAAGGCCGTCCGCGAGGCGCAAGGCTCGGTCCTCACGAACAAATACGCCGAGGGGTATCCTGGGAAACGCTGGTACAACGGTTGCGAGTTTGTCGACATGGCCGAACAGCTGGCGATCGACCGGGCCCGCGAACTGTTCGGGGCGGAGCACGCGAACGTGCAGCCGCACTGCGGCAGCTCCGCCAACATGGCCGTCTACTTTGCAATGCTCAAGCCGGGCGACACCATCCTGGCCATGAGCCTGGCGCACGGCGGCCACTTAACGCACGGCCACCAGGCAAACTTCTCCGGGCGCCTCTTTCATGTGGTCTCGTACGGGGTACAGGCGGGCTCCGAGCTCATCGACTACGCCGCGGTCGCAGCGCTCGCGGAGGAATGCAAGCCGCGCCTGATAGTCGTCGGCGCCAGCGCCTATCCGCGCATTCTCGATTTCGCGGCGTTTCGCAGCATTGCGGACAAGGTCGGCGCGTACCTGATGGTGGACATGGCCCACATCGCGGGCCTGGTCGCGGGCGGCTGCCATCCGTCGCCGGTTCCGTTCTCTGATTTTGTCACATCAACAACGCACAAGACGCTGCGCGGGCCGCGCAGCGGGATGATCCTCTGCCGCGAACAATATGCATCCGACATCGATAAGCAGGTGTTTCCCGGCATCCAGGGCGGGCCCCTCATGCATACGATTGCGGCCAAAGCCGTATGTTTCCACGAAGCCATGAGCCCCGCCTTCCGCGACTACGCGGCGCAAATCGTGCTCAATGCCAGGACGCTTGCCGGAGCCCTGGCTGCCGAGGGCTGTCGCCTCGTCTCCGGCGGCACAGATAACCACTTGATGCTTGTGGACCTGACCTCGCTGAACGTGACCGGCCGGGATGCGGCGCAGGCGCTTGACCAGGCGGGAATTATCGTCAACAAGAACGCCATTCCCTTCGACACGCGAAGCCCGATGGTAACCTCCGGCATCCGGATCGGCACGCCCGCCATCACCTCGCGCGGCATGAAGGAGAAGGAAATGCGCCTGCTGGCGGGGCTTATCATGGACGTGCTGCGCAGCCCACAGAACCCGGATGTGCTGAGCCAGACTCGCGAAAAAGCTGACGCGCTCGCCGCGGCGTTCCCTGTCAGGCTATAGCCTTGCCCTGCGCAGTTCGTCGCGCCTGCGGAATCACTCCACCTTGGCGCCGCTGCGCAGTATTTCTTGGGCGGATCGCAGCAGCATCGCGGGATCCGCTGCGGAGAGAGCCACAACCTTGCGGTTGGGGAACCGGCCCGGGTGTATGTTCCCCTGCACGGACTCCCCTTCTTCGGAATAGAGGATCACCGGCACGCTGCTGGTCTTGGGGATCAGACCCAGCAGCGAAACTACTTCGCGCCCATTCATGCCGCCCAGCACCTGTTTGATGATGATGAGGTCCGGCACCGACTCCACAGCCTTCTCCAGCAGATCGGGACCTCTCTCAACAACACGGATCTGACAGTCGGGCCACTGCGCGCGGAACACCTTCATGATTCGAGTCGCCGTGGTGACATCATCTTCGGCGAGCAGAACGTGGATGCTCCCGCTGGCCGGCCGGGGCGTGCTGCCGGGCCGGGCGGCGAGGATCAGGCTGATCTTTTCCAGGAGGTCCTTCTCGGAGCACGACTTGTCCAGAAAGCCCTGCACGGGAATCGATCCGAAGAACTTCCTCATGTTGGCGCGCGCCGTCAGCACCAAAACGGGATGATTCAGCGTTCCGTCGTCGCGCGAAATACGCTTCAAAAAGCCCATGCCGCCCATCCCCGGCATGCTGATGTCGAGCACGATCAGGTCCGGCTTATCCGTCTCGAGCTGCTCCAGAGCCTCCTCGGCGCTTTCCGCGCGCGACACATCGAACCCCTCATAGGCAAGAAAATCGCCAAGCGTGACCAGAAGGTTCGCGTTGTCGTCTACCAGGAGAATACGGCTTCCGCGGCGCTCTTTCATATGCCCCCCCTGTCTTCTGTTACACCAACTGCCTCGCGGTGGCAATGGTTCTCTGTAATGGCTCGCACTACACGTCAGCAAGGCTCCGATGTCAAATGGCTTTGCGATGGCGAGCGCCCGCAAGCTGCGCAAGGCGTCCTCCATCATGTAGTCCTGCGCTCCCTCCTTCAACGCGCGCAGGCCCAGCTCTTCGTCTGTCCGGCCGGTCAGCAGAATGATGGGAAGCCCCTTGGCGCGGCTTCGCACCGGCTCGAAGGTGCTCCATTCCTGCGAATCCGGGAGCGATACGTCCAGAAGGATGACGTCGATCCCCACCCGCCGCAATCTCCGCGAGGCCTGCCGACAAGCGATCAGCCCAGCGCAGGGAGAATTTCTGCCCGGACGCCTGTGCGAGCAGCTCGCGCGTAATGAACTAGTCCTGCTCGTCGTCTTCAATCAACAGTACATTGGCCAGTGGCTGCATCATGCCAGGAGTTCCGCCGGCGGAGTAGCCGGAGAGGGCCGGGACTTGACGTCCCTCACAATGCGATCCAGCTCGGAAAGCGGCACCGGCTTGCCTACGATGCGGTCCACCCCCTCGGGGAAGCTGGCTCTGCTCTTGAGGAGATCCGCAAACCCGGTAAGCATGATGACGGAGGTGGCAGGACGGATCGTTTTAGCGAAACGCGCCCCCTCTTCCCCGCTCCGGTCAGGCAGGGCCTGGTCGGTGATCACCACGTCAAATGTCGCGCCGCGCAGACGTTCGATGCCTTCCTCTGCTGTTTCCGCCGTGTCTACCTCATAGCTAATCCGCGTGAAATATGTCTTCAAAAGGCGACACACCTCTATGTCATCGTCAACCACAAGAATGTGCAGCTCCCGGGGCGGAGGAGCGGAGGGTTCGGAACGCGCGGCGGGCGGAATCGCCGCTTCCGCGGGAAGGTTCAAGGTGACCCGCGTCCCCTGCCCCTCCCAGCTGGCGACCTCAATCTCGCCGCCGTGGCCGCAAATAATGCCCTGCGTCACGGATAAGCCGAGCCCGACGGCGCTCGCGCCTTTCGTTGTGAAGAACGGGTCAAAGCAACGTTGGCGAGTCTGCTCCGGCATGCCCGTCCCGGTGTCGCAGATCTCCACGGTAACGTATTCTCCGGCGGCGACGGTCCGGACCGTCAAAATCCCCCCGTCCTGCATCGCGTCGAACGCGTTCAGCACAACATTGGTCAGAGCCTCGGTCAGTTGCGACTCGCTGCCACGCACAGGGGCGACCGGGTCAAAATCGGTGTCGACCCGGATTCGCACCCCTCGAATCGCCATAGTCTCCCTCCATCTGGACCGTGTGTCATCGATGACTCGTTGAACCAGGAGGTTTATGTCGAGCGATCTGCGCTCTTCATCATCACCCGCCTGGTAGAATCGGCGCAAGCGGCGCACGATCCCGGCCGCGTTCATTGCTGCGCTGCGAATGTGTCGCACCATTTCGAGCGCCAGCTCGCGGTTCGAAAACATGTCGGGGGTATCCAACAGCATTTCGCTGTAGCCAATCACCGGCATGAGCAGGTTGTTGAAGTCGTTCATGACGCCGCCGGCCATCTGGCCCAGCGCGCTCACCCGTTCATAGCGAAGGAGCTGCCGCTCGCGGCTCTTCAGCTCTTCGAGTGTTTTCGACAGGTGCATGTTCGCCGCCTGCAGCTTCTGGTTGGAATCCTGCAGGTCCCGGCTGCGGCTCGCGACAAGCTGCTCCAGGTGGTCCCGGTACTCGCGCAGCGCCTTCTCGGCCTTGTGCCTCTCCATGGCATAGCGCACTGCGCGGGCGAGCGTTTCGGTCGTCATCTGCGCCTTGGGAATATAGTCCTGCGCGCCCGCCCCGATGGCGCGCGTTGCCACGTCCTGATCATCAGAGCCGGTCAGCACGATGACCGGCAGGTCCGACGACGCCTCCTGCAGCCGCGCGAACGTATCCCAGCCCACGCTGTCGGGCAGCGAAAGATCAAGCAGAACGAGATCCACCGGCCGTGCACCCAGGATGGCAACGGCCTCGGCCAGGGCCTGCGCGCGCAACACGCTGAACGCCATGTTCGGCGCCGCACTCAGGCACTCGCGCGCGAGCACAAAATCCTCGTCCTCGTCCTCAACGATAAGTAGACAAACGGTCCGGATATTGGACGTGTGATGGCTCATTCTTGTTCCGCGCCCCCCCCGGGCAACGCCCTACCGCTCTATTATCTCTCGCGCGGGGCGCCCTGTCAAAATGTTCCGCCATGATTCTTCCCCCGACGGCTTCGTCTCCATCCCGTCCGCAAGGCAGCTCAGAACAGGCGAAACCACATTCGCCCGCGCTGCGTTTACGCTTTCTTGCGGGGAGATGATTGCGTACCCTCGCGCCTGGAGGTGGACATGGGCGAGCGGGCAATGACAGAAGATCCGGGGTGGAGGGCGCGCGAAGCGAAGGGGCTCGGAGAAGCCATTCGGACGGTCTTGCGCCGCATGGATCTGGATTCCCGTGGGTGGCAGGAACACCTGACGAGGGAGTGGACGAACATTGCGGGTGCAACGGTGGCCGCGCACTCCCGGCCCGGGCGCATGGACCGTGACGCGCTGGTGGTCTTCGTGGACAACTCGGTGTGGCTGGAGGAGCTGTCCCGGCGCGGGCACCGCGCCCTTCTTCAAAGCATCCTGCGCCAGCCCAACACGACGGCCATCAAGCGGCTCATGTTCCGCCTTGATCCTGACCCGCGCCGCTAGCCGTCTCGGGCTCCGCAGAGGCTTCGCCCTTAGGCGGCATCACGAGGTCGACTTCCTTCTGTATGGCCGGCATCGCCGCCAGTGCCTTCGCCACGCAGGCGCGCATTGCCGCCGGCTCCCCGCGCTCCTCCATCAAGAGCGCCATGGCCAGATAGCGGCGCGCGTTGACCTGGGGACGCAAGCCCGCGCCCTCCAGGTAATGTTCGAGAATCTTCATGAACTGCGTGCTGTTGATGCGCGTCCACGGCACGGAACCGGTGCGGATCTTGATCCCCTCATCGTCGGCGCCCGTGATGTCCTCCGATGCGTTCCGCCCTTTGCTCCATCCCCAGCGGAACGGGTGCGCATTGATGCTCTCAATCAGGAAGGCTTTCAAGTCCTGAAGCCGCCGCGCGCGCTCGACGATCGGGCGCGCCGCCGCGCCGGCTTCGGGGGTCTTCAGACGGGCCATGTGGTTTGAGGCGACGCGGGCGGCCTCCGCGAAGTTCATGGCATCCAGCAGGGGCTTGCAGGCAGCGCGCATCACGTCAACCCGCGCAACATCTTCCTCGACCATGACCTTGCGCGCCGCTTCCTTCTCCAGGCGCGCCGCCGCCTCTTTGCTCGCCGCCAGCTCCCGCTCGATGGAACGCCTGAGCTCCTGAACTTGCTTCGCCGCCTTTTCCGCTGACCCGACGTTTGCGATCATCTCATCCTTGAGCGGCTCGACAGCCGCGAGGCAGGTCTCGAGGACGGTCACGTGCTCCTCGACGTTCGACACGTTCGTGTTCGATTTGGCGCTCTTCAGCGCCTCGGCGGCAAAGGCGTCCAGCTCCCGCGCAAAGAGGTCTGCGCGCGCAAGGCTCTGCACGTCCTGATTCACGCGCAGGAGCGCGGCTCCCAGCTCCTGATTCATGCGGACCTCGGGCGGCGGCTGTTCGCCCTCGCCCTGCAGCGCAGCGGCCTCCTGCGAACGCGCCATTTCAGCAAGCGACTGGCCAAACATCGCCTTGGCCATTTTCTCGGCGCCCTCGGCATGCGGGCGCATGGCAGGAGAAACGCGCATCACCGCGCCGGCCGCTGCATGCATGCGCTTGTAGGCCGCCTCGCACCTATCCACCTGCGCCTGCAATTGCCGTTCCTGCTCGAGCTGGATCTTCCGGGCGGCGGCCGCCACCTGCTGCCGCTGCGTGCTTTTCCATCCGGCAAACACTCCCCCCCCCAGCAGGACCAGGCCCAGAAGCAGCACCAGCGTTATCACGGTCCGCTTGCGCCGCGCCTTCTCCTCGCGCGCCATCTCTTCTGGCGATTTTTCCGGGCGCCCGGAAAGAGTTACGCGCCCCACGGCACGCTTGCGGATCAGCAGCCGCTCGGGGGCCGGCGCCGTGCCGCCCTCCTCTTCGGAGTCTGTGCCAGCGCCGCTGGGCTGCCCCGCAGGAGGCCCGCCGCCTCTTCTCTTGATTGTCACACGCCGTGTTCGCTGGCCCGCGAGGGCCCCTGCCTGCGGGCCAAGCTCCGCCAGCGCCGACCGCAAATCGCCGAGCAGGGAGGCGTACGTGGGGTGTCGGAGCGCGGGATCCTTCTGCAGCATGCGGATGATGAGCCGCTCGACGCTGGGGCTGATTTCAGGCCGGATTGCGCGGAGAGGCTCCGCGCAGCCATCGAGCCGGGCCTTTACGACATCGATGGGAGTCTCGCCATCAAAAGGGGGGCGGCCCGCGAAGGCATGATAGAGCGTGGCGCCCAGGCAGTAGATATCGCTGCGTGCATCAACCTTCTGGCGGAGAACTTTCTCCGGGGCAATGTAATAGGGCGTGCCCCAGACGCCCTCGACCGCCTGCTTTTCTGCGCCGATTGTTGCGATGCCAAAGTCCACCAGCTTTGCGTTCATCTTCTCGTCGAGCAGAATGTTCTCGGGCTTGATATCGCTGTGAATCAAGCCGATTTCGTCCGCGGCTTTCAACCCCTCGGCTATGTCGATGCCGATCTTCAGCACGAAGGCCGGGTCAAGGGGCGGGCCGTCGCTGATCAGCTTGTCGAAACGCTTGCCTCTGATCAACTCCATCACGATGTAGGGCTGGCCGTGCTCCTGGCCAAAAGAGTACATCTGCGCAATGTTGGGATGATTGAGCCTGGCAGCGGCCTGGGCTTCCCGTCGAAAGCTTTCAACGAATGTCGCGTCATCGCCCAGGGAGCTGTGCATCACCTTCAGAGCCACCAGGCGGCCCAGGCTTTCGTCTCTGGCGAGGTATACGCACCCCATGCCGCCCATGTTGATGAGGCTGATGAGGAGAAACGGCCCGAATCGGGCGGGAACCACCTGCTCCGCGCCGCAGGAGGGGCAGAAGATAGAGGAGAACGTCTCCTGGCCCGACACATCGACCTGCGTGCTGCAGCGCGCGCAGGTCATCGCGCCTACCGGATCGACTACAATCTTTTTTTCCGATTTCGATTCCATGGCTGAGGGGAGAGTGCCGTACGCGTTTCTTGTTTTCGTCAGGGTCTTTTTTGTTCATAGTGCACTTTGCCGTTGCGTGCAAGTTCAATTGCGTCGGAACAAATGAGAGGCGAAGCATGTTGGGCGACCCGGTCTGCTTTCGAATAGGACCGCTTTCCGTGCACTGGTTCGGCCTCTTCCTGGCCGCCGGTTTCCTGGCCGCCCTTGCGATCTGGTCCTGGATCGGACGCCGGGAACGCCGGGATCTGGCGTTCTGTTCGGACCTGCTGTTCTGGGTCCTGGTGTCCGGCATTGCGGGCGCCCGGCTTGCCTATGTGATCGCGGACCTGCCGGAATACTTGAAGCACCCGCTCTCCATCCTGAGGGTGGACCAGGGGGGCTTGATCTACTATGGCGGGTTTCTGGGTGCCACGGCTGCGGTGGCGGTCTTTGCGCATAGGCGCAAGGAGCCCTTCCTGCGGATCGCCGATCTCGTGGCCACAGCTCTTCCGCTCGCGCATGCGCTGGGGCGCCTGGGCTGTTTTGTGAATGGGTGCTGCTACGGCAAGCCGTTCAGCGGCGCCTGGGGGGTGTCCTACCCCGCAGATAGCGCCCCGTGGTGGGGGCAGGTTAATGCGCGAATAATCCCGAACGACTGGCCGCGAAGCCTGCCGGTCCATCCGGTCCAGTTGTATGAGGCCGCGTTCAACGTGGCGCTATGCGCCCTTCTCGTTTTCACCTACCAGCGCCGCAACAAGAAGGATGGGGCTGTCGTGGCGCTTTACTTCATCCTGTACCCCGCCTGGCGCCTGTGGGTGGAAACCCTGCGCGGCGACGAACGTGTACAGGCCATGGGGCTTTCCGTCGCCCAGGACGTGAGCCTGTTCTTCATGCTCCTCGGCCTGGGACTGGCGCTCCACCTCCGGAAGAGGCGCGATGCAGCGCTTTGAAGTCCAGACCCCGGACGCCGGCACCAGGCTGGATGTTTGGCTGGAGCGCCGGCTGCCGGACCTCTCACGCTCGCGCATCCAGTCCCTCCTGCACGCCGGGCACATTACCGTGGATGGAAAGACCGCCAAGCCGCACAGAAAAGTGCGGGCGGGCATGTACGCCGCCGTGGAAGTGCCAGCTCCCGTTCCCGTGACGGCCCGGCCGCAGGACCTGCCGCTCGTGATCCTCTACGAGGATGCGGATGTTATCGTCGTCGACAAGGCGGCCGGAATGGTCGTGCATCCCGCCGCAGGCCATGCCGATGGTACGCTCGTGAACGCGCTGCTGTTTCATTGCCGCGACCTTGCGGGCGTAAACGGCGAGCTCCGGCCGGGCATCGTGCATCGTCTCGACCGTGACACGAGCGGGGTACTGGTCGCGGCCAAGACCGGCCAGGCGCTCCAGAATCTACAGAAGCAGTTCAAAGCCGGCCGGGTTGAAAAGGAGTATGTGGCCCTGGTCCGCGGCGCGCCGCCGCACCCGGAGGGCCGCATCGAGACCCTGATCGGGCGCAGCAGGCAGGACCGCAAGAAAATGGCAGTCCAGATGACCACGGGGCGCAAGGCGATCTCGCACTACAAAGTCGAGGCCACCTGCGCCGGGGTCAGCCGGGTGCGCGTGAGGATCGAGACCGGGCGCACGCACCAGATCCGGGTGCACATGGCGCATATCGGATGCCCCGTGATCGGCGACCCGCAGTACGGCGGCCGGCGCAGCGCCGCGCCCGTCTGGGCAGCGCGGCAGATGCTGCACGCGGAATCCCTTTCCTTTCTGCACCCCCGCACAGGACGGCGCCTCCGGTTCCACGCGGACCCGCCGGAGGATATGCGGGCCCTTATATCCCGCATGGAGTCGACGACATGCCTGTGATGAACCCGCGCAGTTTGCCCATCCATGAGCTGGAGGGCGACCTCCTGCGGGCCTTCCGCGCGCACACGCGCCTCGTGATCGAAGCGCCCACGGGGTCCGGCAAGTCCACGCAGGTCCCCCAGATCCTCCTGGACGGCGGAGCCATTCCCGAAGGCCAGATCGTCGTCTTGCAGCCGCGCCGGCTTGCGGCGCGCATGCTGGCGGCGCGGGTGGCGGCGGAGCGCAACGGGGCGCCCGGGGATGAAGTGGGCTACCAGGTCCGGTTCAACAGCTGCGCCTCGCGCAGCACGCGCATCCTTTACATCACGGAAGGCATCCTCCTGCGCCGGCTGTTGAGCGATCCGGGCCTCCGGAACGTGAACACCCTGATCCTCGACGAATTCCATGAGCGCCACCTGGAGGGCGACGTGGCGCTGGGCTACGCACTCACGTTGCAGCGGACGCTCCGCCCGGACCTTCGCATTATCGTCATGTCCGCCACACTCGACGGGGACCTGCTGGACCGGCACATGAACCCCTGCGCGCGCCTGCGCAGCTCGGGGCGCACGTTCCCGGTGCGCGTGGAATACCTCGCGCAGCCGGCGGACGAGAACAAGACCCCGGCCTGGGACCTGGCCGCCCGCGAGCTGGACCGCGTGCTGCGCGCCTGCACCGCGGGGCACGTGCTCATCTTCATGCCCGGCGTGTACGAGATCACCCGGACCCTGCAGGCGGCGCGGGCCCTGCCCGCCACGCAGGGCATGGACGTGATGCCGCTGCACGGCGAACTCGGGGAGCGGGAGCAGGACCTGGCGGTCGCGCCCGGCGCCCGGCGCAAGATCATCGTCGCAACCAACGTGGCCGAGACGTCTCTCACGATCCCGGACGTGCGCGCCGTGATCGACAGCGGCCTGGCGCGCGTGCTCCGCTTCGACCCGCATCGCGGCATCAACACCCTGCTCACCGAAAAGATCAGCCGCGACTCGGCCGACCAGCGCGCCGGCCGCGCCGGCCGCACGGCGGACGGGCTTTGCCTGCGGCTCTGGACGGAAGCTCAGCACAAGGAACGAACGGCGCAGACGGCGCCGGAGATCCGCCGCCTGGACCTTTCGGAAACTGTCCTCACACTCAAGACCGCGGGGACGCAAGCAGGATTGCCCGCGCCGACCGAGGCGGACCCGCTGGCCGATATTCGCGCGTTCCCCTGGCTTGATGCGCCGGAGGAAAGGCCTCTGCGGCGCGCCTTCCAGCTGCTGGCCGACCTCGACGCCGTCAGCAGCCGCGACGGAGCCGTCACGGCGGTCGGACGGTCTCTGGTTCAGTTTCCGCTTCACCCGCGTTTCGGGCGCATGCTCCTGGCCGCCTCCCGGCTGGGCTGCCTCGAAACCGCCGCCCTCGTCGCCGCGATCACGCAGGAGCGCAGCCTGCTGGTCCGGCGCGCCAACGAGGTGGTGCGCGGGAATCGCGACCTTCATCTGGACGCTGAAACCTCGTCCGATTTCTTCCCCCTGCTCGAGGCCTGGCGGTTTGCGCGAAAACACCAGTTTGATCCGGAGGAGTGCCGCCGCCTGGGAATTCACGCCATCACAGCCCGCAGGGTGGAGCAGGCCTGGAACGCGATGCTCCGCATCGCCGGCGAACAGGGCCTGCGAGTCGCGGGCGATGAGGCGCCGGAAGCCCTGCGCCAGTGCGTCCTTCTGGGGTTCAGCGATCAGCTGGGCCGGCGGGTCAGCGCAGGATCGCTGCGCTATGAGCTCGTACACGGGCGGCGCGGCACGCTGTCGCGCGACAGCTCCGTGCGCAGCGCGGAGCTCCTGGTCGCCTCCGAGATACGGGAAATCGAGGCCGGCCGGAACGAGGTGGACGTGCTGCTGTCCCTGTGCACGGCGGTCGACCCGGCGTGGATCGAGGCCTGCTTCGGGGCCGAGATCTCGCAGCAGCGCGCCGTGGCGTTCGATCCCGCAAGCAAGCGCGTGGTGGCACGCACGCAACAGGTGTTTCGCACCCTTGTCCTGTCCGCCCGCAACACCTCGCCCACCGATGAGGAGGCAGCGCCCCTGCTTGCAGCGGAAGTTCTTGCCGGAAGAGCAACGCTCAAACGCTGGAACCACGAGGCGGACCAATGGGTCGCGCGTGTCAATCTGGTGGCACGGATGTTCAAGGAGAAGCAGATTCCCCTCATCGACGAGGCCGCCCGGCTCCTCATAGTAACGGACATTTGCATGGGGCACTTTTCCCTGAAAGACGTGAAGGACCTGCCCGTGCTCCCGGCCTTGAAACAGTGGCTCTCCCCGGCGCAACGAGCCGAGGTGGAAAAACACGCGCCGGAAAGGGTAACGCTCTCCAATGGAAAAACCCCAAGAGTCGTGTACGGGAACGACGCTCCGTCCATCCACGTCCGGATCCAGGAGCTGTTCGGGGTGACTGGCGGGGTGCGGCTTCCCGGCGGACGTGTTTCCGTCGTAATCCACATCCTTGCCCCCAATCAGCGCCCTGTACAGATCACGGAGGACCTGGCGGGATTCTGGAAAGACACGTATCTGCGCGTGAAGCGGGAATTGCAGAGGAAGTACCCGAAGCACGAGTGGCGCTGACGCATGGCTTTTCGCAAATTGCCATTCTTGCGGAAACAACGTGGTCCGACGTGTCTCACGCGCCGCGCTGCCCCCATCGCCGAGACACTCGTTGGCGGCCCCAATTGACCCGTTTTTAGTGCACTTCTTTGCAAAGTGTCATGGATATGTCAAATCGCGAGCTTTTCTCCTCATTCCCCGGGGGGGCGGCGCGTTGTGGCACCCGGCGTGCTATCCTAGAAGGCATGGCTGTTGCTCCCTGGCTCATACGGCCGCAATCGACGAAAGTCGAGACTACGCACCGATGATGCTGGAGGCATAGGCTAACGGGTTGGGGCCGCGAGGGCGGCCCCGCCTTTTGGGAGAGAGCGGGGCTATGAAGCCGATCATACATACGTTGAAATGCAATATCGTCATCGAGCCCGAGAAGAAGGACCGGTTCTTCATGGACATGAGCGTGTATGAAGTGGTCCCGCACGAGCTCGTAGTTGACAACGGCGGCACACGATCTCTTCTTTGGCGCGGCATCTACCTTGCGATTGAAGTCAGCAGCACCGCAAGAATAGGAAACGGCCCGACGTGAGAGCGCTACGGTGCGCATACTTCTCTTTGCGGCCCGTCTGAATACGCTTGAGAACGACTTTCTGTGCCTCTATCCTGTGAGCAGCGCTTAAGGATGGAGGTGCCTCGTTGTTCGCTCTTCCCGGCAAAGACATTTTGGCTCTATCAAAGAGACGACGTACCGCGGTGAATCTGACGCTGGCCCTGGCGATTACGTTCTGCCTTTTTCTCCTCAACACTCTGGCTCTATACAGCCAGGATATCTATCTCTTCTTCGACGGCATCAGCCGGTTTCGGATAACTGGCATTCTGGTCCATCTTGTGTTTTTCGTTGTTGCCGGGACGCTGGTGCTCGCCTTCATGCGCTGGCGGCGCGTGGAGCAGCAGAGATCGCACCTTGAGACGATCCTGTCCGCCATCAGTCCCGACGCCGTGGTGGTGGCTGATTCCGACCGTAACATCCTGTCGTGCAGCGCAACCGTTCAGAATCTCTTTGGATATTCTAAAGACGAATTGGTGGGCCAGAAGACCCATCTCCTCTACCGGGATCAGGGGCCCGCCAAAGAGAGCCCGCCGGAGGTCAGGGACGCGCTGGAGCAGCATCAGTTTTGTATAGGAGCCGGAACGGGGCGCCACAAGAACGGAACCTTCATCCCGCTGGAAATCGTTTCCGCCGAGCTATCCCGCCGCGGGGGCTCCGTGCTGCTCTTGCGCAATATCGCAGGGCGCGCACGCACGCAGGTTGAGTTCGCGCGCGCGGAAGAGCAAATGCGCCTGAGCCAGAAGCTTCAAAGCCTCGGTGTTCTGGCCGGTGGAATCGCGCATGACTTCAACAATCTGCTGGCCGGAATTCTTGGAAACGCGGAGCTGGCCTGCGATACAGCGGAAACAAACCCCCAGCAGAAGAAGAGCCTCCGGGAAATCATCGCGGCATCACGGCAGGCGGCCGTGCTCTGCAAAGAGATACTCGCCTGCGCCGGCAAGGGAAATTGGCGCGTCCAGTCGCTCGATCTGTCGGCTGTCGTAAAATCCGCGGCCCATATTCTGCGGGTCGGCGTAGCGCAGCGACAGACGCTGGAGTATGAGCTGGAAGAGTCGCTGCCCGCCGTGGAGGGCGACAGCACCCGCCTCCAGCAGATGATCTGCAACCTGACAAGGAACGCCTCCGAAGCCATCGGCGACAACGAGGGGCGCATTGTTGTCTCCACAGGAGTTCTGCAATGCGATGCGGCGTATATGGAGGCAACCGCCTTTGAAGAGAAGCCGGCCGCCGGAACGTATGTCTTTGTACGAGTGTCGGACACGGGAGGAGGCCTGGACAGCGACACGTTGCCCCGCATCTTCGAGCCGTTCTTCACCACCAAGTACGAACATCGTGGATTGGGGCTCGCCTCGGTCTGCGGCATTGTACAAAGCCACAACGGCACAATGCGTGTCGAAAACCGGCCGGGCCAGGGGACCTCTTTCACGGTGCTCTTTCCGGCGGGCGGGCGGGCGGCGGCGGCCGCTCGCGCAGACGCCCCGGGGTCGGCCGAAGCCGAATGGAAGGGGCAAGGCACGATTCTGCTTGTGGAAGACGACGCGGCGATCCGTCGCGTCGTGGAAACTGCCCTGCGCAGGGCCGGGTTGAAAGTCCTCAGCGCCGCAAATGCCGAGGAAGGGTTCGAGCTGTTCACGGCCCACGTGGTCAGGATCGATGCGGTCCTGCTCGACATCAACCTGCCACACATGGGCGGCGCCGCTTTATGGGCCTCGATGAAGGACGTGCGTCCCGATATCCGGGCGATCGTAACCAGCGGCGACCATCCCGACAATGCTCCGTGGCTGAAGGAGGTCTCCGGCTTCGTGCAGAAACCTTTCTCCATCCCCATCCTCTTGAAAGCCGTGCGAACGGCCTTGGAAGGGTAGCCTTTCTCTATCGCCTCAGCCGCGTCACGGATTCGAAATACGCGGTTCTCGGGAACATATCCACCAGCTGGCTCGATGCGACGGTGTAGCCGTGCTGCGCCAGCCGCTTCACGTCGCGCGCCAGCGTGTCGGCGGCGCACGATACATAGAGGACATCTGCAAATCGCCGCCGCCCGATCTCAAGGAGAACTCCCGGCAGCAGGCCATCGCGGGGCGGGTCGACAATGAGCAGCGTCGCCGGCCCGTCGGGCGTCTGCGCTGCGGCCAGGCCCGCATCGGCGGGCCGCGCCAGAAAACGTGCGGCCTTGCCGACGCCCAGCCGCCCGGCACTGTCCCGCGCGGCGGAGATGGCCGCCGCGTCCGAATCCACCCCCACCACGTTTGCGCAGCCGGCGCGGGCGGCTGCAATCGCAAACACGCCAGCGCCGCAATAGAGGTCGATCACGGACGGGGGGCGGATGGCGGCCACCTGCTCCTCAACGCGCGCCAGGAGCAATCCGGCCGCCCACGGGTTGACCTGAAAGAAGCTTCCGCGCGGCACGCTGAGGTCTCCCAGCGCGGTGTGTTCGGTAAGGCCGTCTTCGCCGGGCGCGGCACGGCCCAGCCAGTGCAGCGGGCCATTGCGCCCCGTCCAGCGCAGGACGAGCCGCGCTTGAGGCGGCAGGCTTCGCATGAAAGCGCCGTCGCTGCGCAGGCCCGCCAGCATCCCCTGGATCGGCTCCGCCGCCAGCAGACAGGCTTTGACGTCGAGGATCGTGCGGTTATCCTCCGCAAAGTACCCCAGCGCTGATGCCTCGCCGGCGGCGGCCGCATGCAGCTCGATCTTGTTGCGGTACGCCAGCTCCCTTGGCGAAGCGACCGGCGGCCGGCACACCGAGGGGTCCACGCCCGCCATGCGCTGGAGCAACGAGGCCAGCTGCATCTGCTTCAGCTTTACCTCCGTGTCGTAGGCCACGTGCTGGTAGCAGCAGCCGGGGCAAACGCCGGACAGCGGGCAGGCGGGCACGATGCGCGCCGGCGAGGGCTCCAGCACGGCCAGCAGCCGGGCCTCGGCAAAGCTCTTGCGGCGGCGCACAATCTCGGCCGCCACCAGCTCGCCGGGAAGGGTATGCGGCACGAACACGACACGGCCGTCGGGGAGTTTTCCGACCCCTTTGCCGCGGTAGGCCGCTTCATGAATCCGGACCTGGACGCTTTGCTCCATGGGGCTGACTCTCAGATGCCGTTTTCCCGCGCCACAATGCGCTGCAACTCCTCAAAGCCTTCGACAATCCACGTGGGGCTGACCCCGGAACGGGCCGCCTCCTCCCTGCGACCGACCCCGGTGAGGATATAGGCGGTGCGCACGCCGGCCTTTGCGCCGGCGGGAATGTCGGTCTCCGGGTTATCCCCCACCGCGATCGCGTCGGCCGCCGCAAGGCCCAGGCGCTTGAGCGCCATCTCGAGGATCAGCTTCTCCGGCTTGCCGATCATGAGGGGCTTCACCCCGGTCACGGCCTCGACCGCCGCGAGCAGGGCGCCGGTGCCCGGCACGACGCGATGCCCCTCGTGCAGCGCCCGGTCGGCATTCGTCGCCACAAAGCGCGCGCCGCCGGCAATGAGCCGGCTGGCCGTGGCCAGCTTCTCGTAGGTGAAGCCCCGGTCCAGGCTCACGATAACATAGTCGGGCGACTGGTCGGTGATCTCGAACCCGGCGTCCACAAGCGCGCGCCGCATTCCTTCTTCGCCGATATAATAAGCTCGGCCGCGCGCGAGATATGCCGCCGTCGCCTGGGCGGCGGTGAGGATGTCCTCGGTGGAGCAGTCGATGCCGTAGCCGCGCAGATGGTCGCGCACGTCCTCCGGAGGGCGGTTGGCGCGGTTGGTCACGAAGAGGTGGCGGATGTTCCACGCTCGCAGCTGGCGCACGAACCGCGCCGCGCCGGGCACCTCCCCCGCGCCCAGATATACCGTGCCATCCAGGTCCAGCAGGACGCCCCGGATCACTGCGCGGCTCCCGGGGCCCGCCCCTGCTTCTCGCACGTCAGCATGCTTCACTTTTCCGTCAGATTCCAGACGCCGTCCCACTCGCCGCCCGTTTCCGCAACGTACTTCCGGCATCGTTCCGCGTAGCGCTGCGAGGCGGCGTCCCCGGTGTTGCGTTCAAAAATCGCCATCGCCTCGTGCAAGTTGCCACGATACCACAAGTCCAGGCCGCGGGCGAACTCCGCGAACTCGGCCGGGGCGGCTTCGCCCGCCAGGCCCGTGAAATTAAACACGCGCACCGGCGCGGCGCGCCCCACCACCCGCAGCCGCGCAAGCTCGCGGCCCACAAAGGCGCTGTTCGTCTGCGCCCAGGTGGACTCCGACACCATCAGGTACGTCCCGAACGCCTTGTTCGCCCCCTCCAGCCGCGAGGCAAGATTCGCGGCGTCGCCCAGCACGGTGTAATCGAACCTGTCGCGCGACCCCATGTTCCCGACCACCACGTCGCCCGTGTTGATCCCGATGCGCATGCGCAGGTCCACGCCGCTGCGCCGGCGAAACTCTTCGCGCCGCTCGTCCAGCTTGCACTGGCAGCGAATCGCCGCCCGGCACGCGCGCAGCGCATGGTCGGGCAGGCCCAGCGGCGCATTCCAGAACGCGATGATCGCGTCCCCCTCGTACTTGTCGAGCGTGCCGCCCTCCTCGAGAATGATGTCCGTCATGTCCGTCAGGTAGTCGTTCAGCAGCCCGGTCAGCGCCTGGGGATCGAGCTTCTCAGACAGGGCGGAAAAGCCCTGCAGGTCGGAAAAGAAGATCGTCAGCTCCCGCCTCTCGCCGCCCAGCTTGAGCTGCGACGGGTCGGCGATGATCTTGTCGATCACCTGCGGGCTCAGGTAGTGGCGGAACGCCTGTTTGATGAAGGCTTTCTGGCGCCCCTCGGTCGCGTAGTTCACGATGACGGCGCTGACGAGCCCGCCCAGCACGGCCACCACCTGCACCACAACCGGCAGCCAGTAGCCCTGCGCGTAGGCGACAAACCCCGCGAGCACCGGGATGGGCGGAACCACAAGGAACGCAACCACGCTGTGCCAGGGCTTGCGGCTCAGCGCCATCGCCACGCCCGCGAGCAGCGCCAGGGCCAGCGTCAGAAGCATGACCCGCGCCACCGGCGCATCGCGAAGAAAGTCGCCGGAAAGCATGTTGTCGAGCGCCGTGGCGTGGACCTCGACCCCGGGATACGGCTTGTCGCTCGCCGACACGGCGCGCAAATCCATCAGGCCGGGCGCGCTGAAGCCAAAAAAGACGTAGCAATCCTTGAACACGGCGGGGTCCTTGATGGGCGGCTCGCCTTCCTTTTCGCGCAGCCGCATTTCAGACTGGAATACCGCGGCGGCGCTGAACGTCCTGTGCGTTTGCGACGGCCCGCGAAAGCGTAGAATCGCGCGCCCGGCATCGTCAATCGGCGCCGTATACCGTCCGACGGAAAGCGCGCCCGGCGCGATCGCGGCGCGGGCGGCCTGGCGGTCCGTCATCAGCGCCGCGAGGCCGAGCGAGTAGACGGGCGCCTCGCCAAACAGGCGCAGCAGCGAGGCGCGGCGGAAGACGCCGTCGCGGTCCGGCACGTCGCTCACGTTGCCGAGCAGTGCCGCATTGGTCGCGATCTCGGGGATCGGGAAGGAGGCGAGGGATGCGTCCAATTTCCTGAGACGAGCACCGGCCAGCCACGTTGCGAAGCCTGCCGGGGGAGCTGGCACCGCGAGATCGGCCGGCCACGCCGAGGCATCGCCGTTCGTGTTGCTCAGGAACACCGCGGCGGCAACGTCCCTGCCCCCGCCGATCACCCCTCCCAGCGCCTCGTCGTCCGCCACGCCGTGGACGGACGGCTCGGTGAAGAGCACATCCAGCGCAATCGCCTTCGCGCCGCCGCGCCGGCAGTAATCGATGATCGGCCCGTACACCTCGCGCGGCCAGGGCCAGGGCAGCGCCATCTCCTTCTTGCCCCAGTCGAGGCTGGACTGGTCAAGCAGGATGATCCGGATGCGGTCCGTGGCAGCGCCGGGCTTCGCCATCGCCTGCACGCGCCACGCCCACGTGGTGGACTCCAGTCGTTCCAGCGCGCCGCCCAGCCAGAGGGCGGCGGCGACCAGCGCCCCGCCGAGCCCGCAGAGCACGCCGTGAAGGATCTTCTTCCGCATGGGACGCCGTTGCCTCTACAGTTTCCCGATCATCTGCTCGAACCGGCGCTGCCGCGCCGCAGGCGCGGCCCGGGCCGCCGCCGTCCCGATCGTCTTGCGGATATCCTTGATGCGGTCGGCGGGGTCCGGGTGCGTCTTGGCAAAATCCAGGCCGCCCGGCTTCAGGTTCTGCTTCATCTGCCCGAGCATATCCACGAGGGCGTTCGGATCGAACCCTATGCGCTGCATAATCCGCACTGAGGTCACGTCCGCCTCGCGCTCCAGCCCGCGCGCATAGCCGCTGTTCATCAACGTCCCCGTGATGTCGTTGATCGAGCCCTCGAAGGCCTCGGTCAGCTGCGACAGCTCCTGCCCGCCGAGGTTCTTCGCACTTTCGGTCGCGAGAACCGTCAGCGCGGACGTGAGGCGCCCTTTCTTGATGGCGCGCAAGCCGTGCTGCCCCTGGATGTGCCCGATCTCGTGGGCCAGCACCGCCGCGAGGGCGTCCTCGCTCCGGCAGCAGCGCAGCATGCCCTTGGAGACCATGATAAACCCGCCCGGCGCGGCGAACGCGTTGATCTCGTCGGTCTCGATGATCTGGAAGTGATACCCGCCAAAGGTCTCGGGTCGGTCCGACGCCTCCGCCAGAATGTTCCCCAGGACGTTGAGGTACTGGTTGGCCTCTTCGCCTTTGCCGGCCTTGTACTTGGTCAGCACCGTGGCGGCCACCGAGCGGCCAATGTAGTACTCCTGCTCCGGCGTGATGTCCTGATACGTCTTCTCCACCGCCGCCGCGGTGCGGTTGATGGAGTTTGCCTGTTCCGGGGTGATGGCGCCCGTCGCCTGTCCCACGGCTGTGCCGATCTGCGTGACCGACGCGCAGCCCGCGCCGAACAGCGCCGACGCCAGAAGGATCGAAAGGATGATGCTTATGTTTTTTTGCATGGCTCGGTCTCCCTAGCGAATGCCGCCGTCCTTGACGAATCGGGCCTTTTCTTCCTGGGTCACCTTGCGGCGCTCCATCTGGTCCACCGCGACGAAGTCAACGTTGCGGTTCTTGGACTTGAACTGCGCCTCGACGTCGGAGTTGAACCCCTTGCCGGCGAGCGCAAGCTCCTCGCTGGACGCCCCCGTCTGCGCCGTCGCCGCGCCGCCGCTCATAACAATCTTCTTCGGCGACAGGGCGGACTCGTGCATCCAGCCCGAGAGCCCGGCGCCGGTGGCCATCATCCACGGGCTCTTCTTCTCGGAGATCTGCACCTGCTGCCCGTAGTCAAGCGTGCCCAGCACTTTCCCGGTGAAGGAAGGCGTCGCGCGCACAGCCCCCTGTTTCACCTGCACGCTCATCGCGCTCTGCGCCTGCGCGCCCGAGGCGAAGAACAGCGCCGCCATCCCCGCCGCCAAACACCAACGTGTCGTCTTCATCCTGTGCCCCTCCATGGTTCCTACCGCCCGGTCCCCGCGGCCTTGACTGCGACCTCGACTTCTTTCAGCAGATCCTCGGCGCGGGCCTTCGTGACAAGGTCGCCCGTCTTCTCCGCCTGGCCGAATACGGCGTGGAGCATCCGGACGGCCTCCGCATATTCGTTCTGCGCATGGAAACTGCGCGCGGCGCGGTAATAGCGGTCCGCCGCCGCGGAGGGCGAGCCGGCCTCCTCGAGGCAGGCCCCGGCCAGGGCCAGCGTCGCCGCGATATCCCGCGGGCGGACGGCGCGCCGGTACTGCTCTGCGGCGGCGTCATAGCGCTCCGCGGCGGCGGCCGGGCTTCCCTGCAGACGCAGGATGCGCCCGATCACGGCGCCTGCGTCCGCCCTCAGGCCGGGCGCCAGTTTCCCGTCGCCCGCGGCCTTCGCGGCAGCGAGCAGGGACGGGTGTTCCGCGGCGACGTCCCCCGCATCGCAGTGCGTTTCCTGGCTCAGCAGGTGCGCCTGCAGCGTCCGGGCCGCGCCGCCCGGCTCAGGCAACTTCATCGCGAGGACCTCTTTCGCCAGCGCGAGCGCCTCGTCCCGGCGGCCCTGCTTGCGGGCGATTACGCCTTCCAGCAGCAGCGCATCCGCCATCCCGGCGTCGCCCGTCGCCATATCGGACCTGGCCTCGCGCAGCGCGGCACGCGCCTCCTCGAAGCGGCCCAGGGCCGCGAAGCACGCCGCCAGGTTGTACGCGCTGTCGACGGAACCGGTCTTCTCGTTCAACATCCGCGCGCGCGCCAGCGCGGCGGCGTAGGCCTCGGCTCCGGCCCCATACCGGCCGCTGCGAAAAGCGCTTTGCCCGCGCTTGGCCGCCGCCGCGATCGCAGGATCGGTGGGCCGCGCCGGCGCCGGCGTGGAGCAGGCGGCTAGGAAGGAACAGAGGAAAAGCAGGGCAAGGAGCAGGACGGCGGCTTTGCAGATTCTCATTTCGCGCCTCCTTCCGGCGGGCGCACGTCCGCGGGATTGATGCGCTCCGACGAGGGCGCCTGCTCGATGTAGCTGCGCAGCAGCCAGTGCTTCTGCACGCCCTCGATCAGGACCTCCGTCTCGCGCAGCGTATCCTGCGCCTGGAGCAGGCTCTCGGGAAGCGCCCCCGTGGCCTTCTTCACGTCGGCCAGGATCGCCTCGACCTCGCGCAGCCTGCTGTTGACGAGCGCGATGGTAACGGTCACGTTGGTGATGGCCGCGTTCACGCTTTGGATCGTGGCGGGATCTTTCAGAATCCTGCCCGCGGTGCCTTCGCCGTTCTGCAGACCCGCGGCCACCTCGTCCAGCCGCGCCAGCAGCTGCTGCAGGTGCCCGTCCGGCCGGCGCATGTCGGCCGCGAGGCCCGTGTACTCCGCCGCCGCCTTCGTGACTTGCTCCAGCAGCGGGAGCACGGCCGAGCGCACGTTTTCCAGGATATCCTGCACCACTTGCAGAAGCTCCGTGTCCTTCTTCGCGGCGGCGGGAAGCGCGCCGTCCTCGATCGCCGGGCCGATGCCCCTGGTGATCTCGACGAACGCGTCGCCGGCCACGCCGAACTTCTTCTTCAGGATAGCCTGGGAGTCCTGCCGGATGAACCGCACGAATTGCCCGCGGATCTGCAGCTGCCCTTCCATGCTGCCGTCGTCGTTTACGACGATTTCCTGCACGCTGCCGACCTGGGTGCCCAGGATGACCACCTCCGCGCCCTTCTGGATGCCCTCCGAGCCGCTGGCCGGAAAGCGCACGCGCAGCTCGAACCGGGGTTCAAACCACTGCTGGGCGCGGCCGATCAGCACGACGCCCACCAGCAGGGCGGCGACGATCAGCAGGACGAACCCGCCGACGATTTCGTTCACGTACCTGAACTTGAACGGTCTGTTCATCCTGCCGTCTCCTCACGCCCGGGCCCACCGCCCGTCGAGTATCTGATATTTGCCGCACGGGTTCAACCCGTCATCCGCCCACACGCGCGCATCGGCCGTGATCCAGAGCGCCGCCGCGCCGGCCTCCAGGCGCTCGCGCACCGCTTTTTTCAGCGACTCCAGGAACTTGTCCGGCACGCCGGCCTCCGGAAACTCCAGCAGCAGGAGCCCCGGCGCCCCAAGCAGCGCCCGGACCCACTGCGCGCGCTGCAGCTCGGCGCGGTCCGTCCAGGCGGGGCGCGCGTGAGGCAGGTCGTCGAACCCGAGCCGCCGCGCCAGGTCCAGGGCGGCCTGCTGCACCTCGCTTGCGGGCAGCCGCGTGTGGTGGCGCTGCTTCAGCGTGATGTTTTCGTCCACGTCGAGGTTGTTAAGCCAGCCGCTCGCCGCAAACGTGCGGCCGATCCGCCCGCGGCAGGCCGCCGCATCGTCGGGGCGGCGCGCGCCCCAGGGCTGCCCCAGGTACGCAATCTCGCCCTGCACCGGCAGCACAAGCCCTTCCGCTCCATCTGCCAGCGCCAGCCGCAGCACGGCCTCGGCGCGCACCAGGACCAGCCGTCCGGCGGGCAGCTCAAAGGAAACGTCGCGCAGGGCCGCATCATAGTCCGGCCCCGGCGCCAGCGACACGCCCGCGAACTGCAGTATGCTTTCCGCCGCGCTCACGCGGACCTCCTCACAGGTACGTCAAGATCGACACCAGCGCCGACACCACGAACAGCGCGCCCACCGCCTTGATCACGGCCCGGCCCGCGGCCTGCGGCACTTCCGTCGCCGCGCCCTGGATGCCCAGGCCCTCGGTGCAGCAGATGGCCCCCGTCATCAGCCCGGGCACGAGGGTCTTGGCGAGCACGTTGAACACGTCGGCCGGCGTGATGGCGTTCAGCACGCCATGCAGAAACAGCGTCACGCCGCCCGGCGCGACGCCCATCAGCAGCGCGCTCAGGAACCCGCTGGCAAAGGATACGACGATGAAGATGATCGTGAGGCAGAACACCGAAACCATCACGCCGATGACGCGGGGCAGCACGAGGTACGTGAACGGGTCGAGCCCCTGGGCGTCGAGCACGCGCACCTCGCCGTTCACGCGCATGCTCGCGAGCTCCGTGGTGATGGCGGTGCCGCTGCGCCCGATCACGAGGAAGTTGGTGAGCAGCGGGCCCAGCTCGCGGATGACAACGGCCACGAGCAGCGGGCCGACCAGGGCGGACTGCCCCACCCGGCTGAGCCACACCTGCGCCTGGACGACCACGGAAATGCCGACAACAAAGGCCACCAGCGAGATGAAGCGCACCGCCTCCACGCCCGTGAAGAGGATCTGGCGGGCCAGGACATCGCGCACGGTGAGCGGCCAGTAGCGGGGGCGCACGGCCAGGGCGACCGAGCCCCAGACCACCGCCGCGAGGTGGGCGGCGTTCCGGGCCGACACCACAACCCGCGCTCCGATACGAGCCGGGAGAGAACTATGCGTTTGATCCATGCAGGCGCCTATTTCAGGATCTTCTGAACCTCACGGAAGGCCGGATGCTCAGCGGTGCGCAGCAGCTCAAACAGAAACATTTCAACGGTTGTGAGGCCGGCGCCCGCCGACCCGGCGCCGCGCAGTCCGGCATCCCGGTTCGCACGCGAGCGGGACGATACGGCATCTGCCACAACGTGCGCCTCGTACCCGTTCCGCAGCAGGTCCGCAGCGGTCTGGTACACGCATACATGCGTTTCAATCCCGATGAGCAGCACCTGCTTGCGCCCCGTCGCCGCGAGCGCGTCGACAAACCGCTTCTCACCCCAGGCGCTGAGGGACATCTTCGCGATCGGCGCGGACGGCTCGAGCAGGTGCCGGAGGGGGGCGATCGTGGGGCCCAGGCGGGCCGGGTTCTGTTCGAGCCAGAGCACGGGCACATGCAGAGCCTTGCAGCCGCGGATGGCGCGCGCCATATTCGCGTACACCAGCGCACGCTCAAACATGAGCTCGGCCAGCCGCCCCTGCACATCAATCACCACCAGCGCCGCATGATCCAATTCAAGCATACCCGCACGCCCTTCCTTCAGATGCACCTGACTCCTTGCTTCACTGCCCGGGGCCGGCCGGGGCCGGCAGCGCCTCCCCGTACAAGGTCTTGGACGTCCGGCTGAACTCGTCGTACATGAACCGCTTGATGCCGGGGTCCTTGACCCCGATGGCGGCGTCATCCCCGTAGTCGCTGAAGACGAAGCCTCCTTCGGGCGTTGCCCAGTGGGCCATCAGCTGCTCGGTGTCCTCCGTCACCTGCCGGCGATCGCCCGTCGGCAGCGTCGCCTGGATGTCGGCCAGGCTCTGGAAGCAGATCCGGCCGCGGTAGCGCTCGCCAATCTCGCGGATTCCGAGGGCGCGCGGCTGCTGCAGGTTGACCACGTTCACGCCGGCCTTGATGTAGCCTTCAAGGATCTCGTTGACCTTGCCGCACGAGTGCACCCACACGTCGCAGCCGGCCTTGTGCATCGCGTCGAAGATGCGCTTGTAGCGGGGAAAGAAGAATTCCATCCACATGTCGAAGCTGACGAAGGCGGCGGTCTGCGTCCCCCAGTCGTCGCTCATGCACCAGCCGTGAAAGCGGCCGGGAAAGCGGCGGGAGATCTCCTGCACCAGCGTCACGTGCGTGTCGACGATCATGTCGGCGAGATCCTCCATGGCAGGCCGGTCCTCGTACAGGCCGACCAGAGTGTTCTCGAAGCCATGCAGCGTGTGCATGCGCTCGAAGAGCACCATGAAGATGCCGGTCATGACATACTTGCCCTGGGCCTCCACCTGGTCGAGCTGGCCCGCCATGTCCACGTAGCGCGACGCTTCCTTATAGTCCGGGGGGCGGAAGCTGGACAGCTTGAGGATGTCGGGCAACGGGTGCCCTTTCACCTGCCCCATGTTCTTTTCCTCGGTCTTATCCCAGACGCATCCCCATTCATCCGTGCCGGGCACCGCCGGCTCCCAGCCCGAGGGGCGCTTGCCGTAGACTTCGCCCACGTCATTGACCCCGAAACATCCCATCGTCACCGGCAGCCGCGGCGGGTTGCGGAAGTGAATGGCCCTGCTTACAATCTCGCGTGATGTCATCATGATATGTCCTGTCCGAAACCGTGTTCTCATCCCGTCGGCACGCCCGCCCTCTTGCGTGCAACACTGCGGTCGACGTGCTGAAATATAAAGCTTCCCCGAACGCATGCCAGCCGAATCTCATCCGGTCGCGCGGGGACATTCATAGGCGGCTGCTTTCACCGCAGGCCGCGCGCTTACTCCTGTCCGGACAGGCCCGGAATGCTGGGCGCGCCCTGCCACGGCGGCGGCACGGCCCACGGCATGACTCCGGTGCCGGACTTGCCGGATCTTGGCTGGATGAACACCCTGACGTCTGCGCCAGGATGAATCTCGAAGAGGACCTCTCCGTCGAACGTGCAGGGAACCGGCCCCTCAAGGGGGACCGTGTTTGTAACAGACGCGCCGGCCTCGGCCATAATCTCCAGGGTTACGGGCCCGCCCAGATCGGCTCCTGTCCTCACATACGGGGCGACAGAATGCGGCTTGAGACCGGCAAACAGATACGTGGTTCCGGACGCATCCCGGACCCGAACGGACGACAGCGCGACGTCCCCGGCATTCGCCACGGACACGCGGCACCGCGCGGCAGGCGAAAGGCATCCGCCCGCCAGATGGCACACGAGAGCCACGGTTAGGAGAAGGCAGTGCTTCATGGGTCTTGCGATCATCATCAAAATCCTTACAGCGCGGCCGGGCCTTTGCCACCCCGTGTGATGCAAGGGCCCGCGGCGGCGCCAGCTGTCGCTGCAGATACGGTGAAACAATGCGCGGATTAGAGCGTCACGTCAACGCGAAAGAAGACGGCCGGATTCAGTTCTGTTGGAAAAGCGCGGCGCGTGTGCTATGTAGTGGCCGCGTGAGCGGGGCCAGGACTCCGCGCCGGACTCCAAACGACTCAGCCCTGCACGGAAAGTCAGAAATGCTAATGAATCAATCCCGGTCTCCTTTTCACGAAGCCCGGATGGGCGCGCTGGCTGCAGCCCTGCTGCTGTGCGCCCGCCCCGGCGTGGCGCAGACGAACGAAGCCGCCCGTCTGGAGCAGGCCGCGCGCGCGACGGCGCAGGATGCCTCGCGCTATTTCGCACGCCCCGGCCTGCTGGCGGACCGCGAGACGGGGCGGCTGCACATCCTTGCGGAGACCACCGCCCTGACGCCCGGATCGCCCTGCGAGTTCTTCCTTGTGGCCACCAACAGCGGCCACGGCTACGAGTCGCTCGCCCTCGCTCTGGCCAAGCCCAGCGACATTCACGATGCCCTCCTGTCCCTCGGCCTGCCCGCGGGACAGGCCTATGACCCCGCGCTGCCCCGCCTCTGGCCGAAGGGCGAGCGCGTGTTCCTGCATTGGCTGCCCGCCACAAATTTCGGGGTCTTCTCGTCCGGGCCGGGCCTCCCCCTCGAAGCGCTCATCGCGGACCGTCGCACCAACGCCACGCCGGTGAGCGCCGGTCTTGTTTTCACAGGTTCACGCCGCATTCCCGATCCCGACCGGCCCGACGCGACCCTCTATGAAGCGGACAGCCGGGAGCCGAATTCCATCGCCTCCACGTACAACGATCCCGGCACCGTGCTGGATATCCCGCGCCGGGCGACGCAGACGGAGGAATACGGCGAGATCAGCGTGAGCACGAACTTCCTCGCCTGGACCAACCGGCTCGTGACGGTGCTGATCACGCCGGAAAACCCCGCGAAAACCCGCCGGGTCCTGGAAACGACGCTTCGCGTCGAGCCTGCCCCGACGAATGCCGCCGGCTCCGCCGCGCCCCTGCTGCACTGGCTGGATGACAAGGCGCAGCCGCTGAGCCCGTCCTCCGACCTGCGCGGCTTGGTACAGGCCGTCGGGCGCGAAGTGGCGGCCGGGCGCGACCCTTTCGCGACGATCCTCTTCTCGCCGGCGCTGCCGCTGCACACGGTGCGTGAGGTTTGCGTGGTCATCATCTCCATGGAATCCGAACAGGGGCTGCGGGTTGAGCCGCCGGCGGCCGGCCAGTTGTATTACAAGGCATTCCTGCCCCGGGAGGAATTCCGCGACCGCGCCGCGCGCATGGCTCAGCCCTGGGAGCTGCGCCTGACGAGGGCGCAGGGCGCCGTCACCGGCGTGCTCACGCGCATCGAGGAGGTCTGGGTAAAGGACGTGGTGGCGCCCACGCTGAGCGTCAGCGACCATCCGGCGCCGACCCCGGCGATTTTGCGCGGGCTTCTGGAACACCTCAGGCCGGGCTTGCCGGTGGTGCTTGTGTTTGCCGACGCGGACCTGACCTACGGGGAGCTGACGGCCTTCCTGCAGCCCGTCCGGAAAACCCATCCAACGATCCACGTGTACCTGGTCGAAGCGGCCGGGGGCGCGCCTCAGCAGCCGCCCTCCGGGCCGGCGCACTGACGAAGCGCTTCGTATAGCGCGATGCCCGCGGCCGTCGCAAGGTTCAGCGAACGCACACGCTCGGGCTGCACGGGAAGGCGCAGCACGCGGTCGCGGCGCGTCTCAAGCATCCCTTCGGGCAGGCCCCGGCTTTCGCTGCCGAAAACAAGCACGTCCCCGGCGCGATACCGGACCTCCGTGTAGAGCGTCGCGCCGCCGGTGCTGAAGAAGAACAGCCGCGCGTCGCGCATCGCGTCCATGAACGCCTCCCAGCCGGGGTGGCGCACGATCGTGACGGCGTCCCAATAGTCCAGCCCCGCGCGCTTCATCGCGCGGTCATCGATCCGGAAGCCGAGCGGCCCCACCAGGTGCAGGATGGAGCCGGTGGCGGCGCAAAGACGCGCGATGTTGCCGGTGTTGGGAGGAATCTCCGGCTCGATCAGGGCGACCTGAAAAGGCACGCCGGGCCAGGCAAACGGGGGGACGCCGCGGTTGGCGCGAAGGTGCTTCATCCTGCGGTCACTTCTGGCCGTAATACGCGCCGCCGCCGTGCTTGCGCAGGAAATGCCGGTCCAGCAGCTGCTTCGCAAGCGCCGTGGCCTTGGGCCGGATCAGCAGCGTCTGGATCGCCATGCGCGCCGCCCCTTCCAGAGCGAGCGCGTTGTCCAGCGCGGCGCGCGCGTCGGCTCCCCAGACAAAGGGCGCATGGCCGGGCACAAGCACCGCGGGCATATGGCTGGGATCGATCTTCCTGCGCCGGAACGTTTCCACGATGGCGAGCCCCGTGTTCTGTTCGTAGGCGCCGGCAATCTCGGCGCGCGTCAGCTCGCGGGCCACGGGCACTGCGCCATGAAAATGGTCCGCGTGCGTTGTTCCCATGCAGGGCAGCGGGCTCCGCGCCTGGGCCCAGCTTGTGGCGTCGACGGAGTGCGTATGGACCACGCCGCCGATCCCGGTGAAATGCCGGTAGAGCTCCAGATGCGTGGGCGTATCCGAGGACGGCCGCAGCGTACCGGCCACAACGGCGCCGGTTTCCAGCGAGACCACCACCACGTCGGCCGCGCGCAGCGCCTTGTAGTCCACGCCGCTCGGCTTGATCGCCATGACTCCGCGGGCGCGGTCCACGGCGCTGGCGTTGCCCCAGGTCAGAAGAACAAGGCCCGATTCCCCCAGGTCGCGATTGATCGCCGCCACGTTCTCGCGCAATTTCAGGAATTTTGATTTCATTGAAACGCTGCTCCCCTTCTCGTTTGCCACGATCTGAACACTACCCGCCCGCGCCCCGCTGATCCAGCCCTTTTCGCAGGGAGCGCGCGATCGCGCAAGAGAGGGAAGCCGCGAAGAGACGCCAAGGAACGCAAAACTCGAAATGGCGCTGCAATCCTGGCGCCAGGCGATGCTCAGGGCCGGATCGGAATCGATTCCGATACCTGGGCCGGGCGCCGCTTCACAAATCGCGCGATGATCCTGCCTCCATTTGCACTATTCCTGCGCCGACCGCCTGGCGCGGGCGCTCCTGTGACAAGGATCGTGGTAGAGCCCGCTTTTCGCGGGCTATGGACCGGCATCAGCGGCCGCAATGTGAATTACTATGACCTTGCAGCTGTCCTTGACTTTGTGAGCAGCACAGGCGTAATCTAATCGTTCATTTTTTGACAAATTAACCCACACAAGGAGCTCGTTCCCATGGCTACGAAGAAAGCAGTTCGGCAAAAGAAATATGTGTACTCGTTCGGCAAGACAAAGACCGAAGGCGACGCGGCGATGAAGAACCTGCTCGGAGGCAAGGGCGCCAACCTTGCGGAGATGTGCCGCATCGGGCTGCCCGTGCCGGCCGGCTTCACCGTCACCACCGAGTGCTGCACGGATTATTTCAAGCTCGGGTCCAAGTACCCTGCCTCCCTTAAGAAGGAAGTCGAGGCGGCGCTGGCCCTGACCGAGAAGGCCATGGGGATGAAATTCGGCGACCGCGACAACCCGCTGCTGGTCTCCTGCCGCTCGGGCGCCCGCAGCTCCATGCCCGGCATGATGGACACCGTGCTGAACGTGGGCCTCGCCCCGTCCACGATTCCCGGCCTGATCAAGAAGACGAACAACCCGCGCTTCGTGTGGGATTCCTACCGCCGCCTGATCATGATGTATGCCGACGTCGTGATGGAAAAGGCCGAGGGCCGCGAACCGGCGGGCGGCAAGGGCATCCGCAAGATCCTGGATGAGATGCTCGACCAGTTCAAGCACGCCAAGGGCTACAAGTCTGATACCGACATGAGCACCGATGACCTCCAGTTCCTCGCCGGGGAGTTCAAGAAAGCCGTCCTGACGCATCTGGACACGGCCTTCCCGGACGACCCCGTGAAGCAGCTCTGGGGCGGCATCGGCGCCGTATTCAAGAGCTGGAACGGCAAGAAAGCTGTTTCCTACCGCCGCATTGAAGGAATCCCTGACCACTGGGGCACAGCCGTCAACGTGCAGTCGATGGTGTTCGGCAACATGGGCGACACCTCGGCCACCGGCGTGGCGTTCACGCGCAACCCGGCCACCGGCGAGAACAAGTTCTACGGCGAATGGCTGGTCAACGCCCAGGGCGAAGACGTCGTGGCCGGCATCCGCACGCCCAGCCCGCTGAATGACGACACGAAGAACGAGCAGAACAAGCACCTGCCCAGCATGCAGGAAATCATGCCCGGGACGTACCGCGAGCTTGACGTCATCCGCACGAGGCTCGGGAAGCACTTCAAGGACATGCTGGACATCGAATTCACGATCCAGGAAGGCAAGCTCTACATGCTGCAGTGCCGCGTCGGCAAGCGCACCGGCACCGCGGCCCTGAACATGGCCA